>NZ_JAFCMA010000006.1:0-282121 GCF_018130125.1 Bradyrhizobium sp. AUGA SZCCT0177
CACCGGGGAGAGCGCGTTATAAACCGTAAAGCCATTGCGCAGGGAATGTCGGATGTTCTCCGCTGCCCTGTATGCTCATGTGCAGCATTCTTATGCACAATCGCACATGAGACCGCGGGTGCAGCGCGCATCCGGCATTCCCTGCGCCCTCTGAATTTTGGGGGTGAAGAATTTGATAGCAAACCTCGGACGCACCGCGCCGCGAGAACGCGAAACTATATCCGCGTCGTCCCGGCGAAGGCCGGGACCCATACGCCGCGGCCCATCGGTAAGAGCGCCGGCATTAGTGACCTTCCGCAACAACGAGCGTCACGGAGTATGGGTCCCGGCCTTCGCCGGGACGACGAGTGGAGAGAGCTGAGAAGCGCAACGACGTGCTGGGCTGTTTGAAATTTGAATCGGCAGCGCAATGAAGGCGAAGCGCCTTGGGGCAAGCAGCGCTTATCCGTGATGGCGCGCACAGCCGCGATCGTCGGCCGACATGAGGCTGCCGGTCCGACAACGGGTGGTCCGTTGCCGGACCAACCATGGAGACAGCCAATGACTTCGCACATTGTCACCGCAGCGACAGACCCGTGGCTCTAGACGTGAGGCGCGCTCGATCCGCGCAATCGTTCGACATACCAGAATGCCCAGATGGCAACGAACGAGAGGACGAATATCCCCCCGCATGCAAGGAACGTTGATCCAAAACTTGTTTCCATGACATCCTCCAACAGGGTTGATCGCTTGCAGTCCCACCAGTCGATGTTGCGCATCAAGCTGGTTTCAAATCGCGCGGTAGCGGCGGACGTTCACTTGCCCGTCAGAGCGTCAATGCCGCTGACGTTTCACTGGGTCGGTCATTCCCGACAGCGCTTTGCGAGCGAGATCTCGTTCGCGGATCAATCGATCCATGAACTGACCTCGAACTGAGGCGGGAGTGTTACCGAACTCTCAGTCACCGAAGGGTGCCACGGGCAGGGCGGTGATAAGGCAGGATGCGCGCTATTACGCGAAAGTGCCAATCAATAGTGCTCATGTAAGCCAAATGTTTTTGACCGCGCACCATGGATGTCGGAACTTTTGCGCGCAAAGGCTAACAGAAGGCGGAAACTATTCCGCCAGCTTTTGTGGTGGGCGATGGCCCCGCAGCCTGTCCTGGGCCCGCGCGGCGCTCACGTGACGACAGTCACGGAAGAGTTGGCCTTGCCGGCATAGGTTGCAATCACAACGAGCGATGATCGCTTGCGCCAACGGATGGAGACTTGCCATGACCAAGGTCAATCATGAACTGAGCATCGACGAATTGGGGGTGATCAGTGGATGCGGCTTGAAATCGGCGTTTGATAAGCTGCCGACGACCACGGTCACAGGCGGCTCCGGCTCCGGTGCGCCGGATTGGTGGAAGCCGTTCCCCGGCTATCTGACTATGGATTCGATCAGGGCGCTCGGCCCCATTGGATTTTGACGGTTTGAACGGCTCGCAGGCGGAATGGAGCCCAATCCATTCCGCCGCTTTTTCCTAAGCCCGCACCGCAATCAGCTGCGAGCCGACCGCGCCCAGCAGGAGCTGGTGCGCGCGATCGACGATTTCGTCGAGCGAGCGGGTGCGCGCAAACATGGCCTGCGCCTGCGCCAGCAATTCGTCGCGCGTGGGAATCCTCGGATGTAACGACGCCAGTACTTCGGCCGTTTGCGACCGGGCCTGGCTCAGCGTCTCCTGCAACGCCAGCAATTCGGACGAATGCAGCGCCGACGAAACGGCGAGCGCAATCCGCTCGGGATTGAACCATGCGACGAGTTCGTCGGCGGCGCGATTGATGACGCGCGAACCCAGCCGCTGCTCGTTGCGCAGCACCTCGGCGGGCGGCGTCTTCAGGTCCCGGACGACCCGAACGAATGACAGCGCCTTCAGGATATAAAAGGTGACGTCGATTTCCCACCAGCGAAAACCCTGGCGGGCGCTGCTCTGGTAGGCGTGATGGTTGTTGTGCCAGCCTTCGCCCATGGTGAAGAACGCCAGCAGCCAGTTGTTGCGGGAATCATCGCCGGTGACGTAGCGCTTGCGGCCGTGAACATGCGCCAGCGAATTGATGCAGAAGGTCGCGTGATAGAGCAGCACCGTGCTCCAGACGAAACCGACCACGAGGCCAGACCATCCGCCGATCAGGAAACAGGTGATCGCGAGGATCACGCTCGGCAGCTGTTCGAGCCGGTGCAGGAACCTCAATTCCGGAAAGGCCGCAAAATCCGCGACCTTGACCAGATCGGTCAGGTCGTGTTGCCGGTAAAAAATCCATCCGACATGGCTGTAGAAGAAGCCCTTGTGGCGCGGCGAATGCACGTCATGTTGCGTATCGGAATGCAGATGGTGGTGGCGATGCTTGGCGGCCCACCACAGCACGCTCTTCTGGGTGGTGCTTTGGGCCAGGAACGCCAGCACGAATTGAAACAGCCGGCTGGTCGAATAGGAGCGGTGCGAGAAGTAGCGGTGATATCCCGCCGTGATCGCGAACATGCGCAGCCAGTACAGCGTCACGCAGATCGCGACGGCCTGCCAGGTGATGCCGGTCCAGAACGCGGCAAAGCAGCTGAGGTGCAGCACGATGAACGGCAGCGCGGACGGGTACATGATGTCGTCATGCGCATCGGCGGTTTGGGCGTCGGCATTGTCTGGCTTGTCGGACATGAAGTGCGTACTTGGCTCCCTGGCGCATGCCGGCCGCTGCCGGGCATGACTCACGGTTGATGGACGAGGTGATGATCGCATCCACCGGTTAAAGACCCGCTGAGGGGCCGGACGATGTTAGTCGAGAGTGGGCTGAGGCTCGTCAGTCACGCGCACTATGGGCGGGGCCAAGTCGGTCGGCCGAAGTTCGATCACCATAAATAGTTCCGGCCAGCCGGCGGCGCAAGGCAATGTCCGGTACCGATCCTGAGGCCGTGGGTCGCACTCGGCCGAAAGGGGCGCGGGGCAGGCGAAAGGGCAGGCGAAATGACGGCCGGCCCCGCGCCCTGATCGGAATTGGAATTGTTCCAAATTATTGGGAACCCGTTCCATGCCGCTCGCCCGATAGGACCTGAAAATCGGGCGATATCAGTATCCAATGAGCGCCGAAACCGTGTATCGGAGCTCGGCTTTTGACGTATGGGTCCAGCGGTGGCCGTGGTATTTGTCACCGCGGGACGATGGGGTTAACCGACCAGATTCACTGAGGCCTTCTTGCTCGATAAGCTTGAACTATTGCTGGCGCTCGCAAAGGAGCGGCATTTCGGACGCGCCGCCGAGGCGTGCGGCGTCACCCAGCCGACCATGTCGACGAGCCTCAAGCAGCTCGAGGAAATCCTCGGCGTCATGCTGGTGCAGCGTGGCTCGCGCTTTCAGGGTTTCACGCCCGAGGGCGAACGCACGCTCGACTGGGCGCGGCGGATCGTCGGCGACACCCGCGCCATGCGGCAGGAGATCAACAGCCTCAAGGACAAGCTCTCCGGCGAGATCAGGCTGGCGGCAATCCCCACCGTGCTCGGCATGGTGGCGCAGCTCACCACGCCGTTCCGCGCGCGCCATCCCGATGTGCGTTTCCAGATCCGGTCATGCACCTCGGCCGAGGTGCTGGGGCTGCTGGAAAATCTCGAGGTCGACGCCGGGCTGACCTATATCGAGAACGAGCCGATCGGCAAGGTTCGCACCATTCCGCTCTACAACGAGAGCTATCGCCTGCTGACGGCGCCCGATGCGATGTTCGGCGATCGCAAGCAGGTCACCTGGAAAGAAGTCGGCCAGGTGCCGCTGTGCCTGTTGACGCCGGACATGCAGAACCGCCGCATCATCGACCGCGCGCTGACGTCGGTCGGGGCCGAGGCGATGCCGACGCTGACGTCGAACTCGCTGCTGGTGCTCTATACCCACGTCAAGACCGGACGCTGGGCCAGCGTGATGCCGGCGAAGCTGGCGGAGACGTTGGGGCTCGCGGACACCGTCCGCAGCATTCCGATCGTCGATCCCGTGGTCGATTACAGCATCGGCATGGTGATCCCGCAGCGCGATCCGATGACGCCGCTGATCGCAGCCCTGGTGCAGATCGCCCGCGAAGTCGCGCCGACCCTGGAATCGGCTTGAGGGCCGGCTACGCCGCGACCGACAGCTTTGCGCTCGGCTTTTGCGGCTCGCGCGGCAGCTTGATCCGCACCACCGTTCCGGCGCCGAGCTTGGAACGCAGCCGCATCGTTCCGCCGTGCAGACTGGTCAGCGATCTCGCAATCGCAAGCCCGAGGCCCGAACCCTGATAGGTCTTGGTGAGCTGGCTTTCGACCTGCTCGAACGGTTTGCCCAGCCGCCGCAGCGAATCCGGCGCGATGCCGATGCCGGTGTCGGCGATCACGAGCACGATGGAATCGCTGAGCACCTGGCCGCGCACGGTGACCCGGCCGTCGTCGGGGGTGAATTTGACGGCGTTCGACAGCAGGTTGACGAAGATCTGCTTGACCGCGCGGCGGTCGGCCATGACCGAGATGGTGCTTTCGATATCGGCGTCCAGCGTCAGATGCTTGTCTTCCGCGCGCCCGGACACCACGCGCAGCGACTCCGCCAGAATGTTCGACAGGTCGAGCGGCTCCATGTCGAGCTTCATGCGGCCGGCCTCGATCTTCGACATGTCGAGGATGTCGTTGATGACTTCGAGCAGATATTTTCCCGATGTCAGGATGTCGTGGCAGTACTCCTGATATTTGTCGGAGCCGAGCACGCCGAACATGCCGCTACCCATGATCTCGGAGAAGCCGATGATGGCGTTGAGCGGGGTGCGCAGTTCGTGACTCATATTGGCGAGGAACTTTGATTTTGCCTGGTTGGCTTCCTGCGCGCGGGTCCGCTCCTGCGAATATTTCTCGGCGAGGTCGGCCAGTTCGGATTGCGAGCGCTTCAGATCGAGCACGTTGGCGCGCATCCGCGCGTCGTTCTCGACCAGCTTCTGCTCGTGCTCCTTGATGCGGGTAATGTCGGTGCCGACAGAGACGTAGCCGCCGTCCTTGGTGCGGCGTTCGCTGATGTGCAGCCAGCTGCCGTCGTCGAGCTGGGCTTCGAAGGTGCGCGCTCCCGGCGCTTGCGCGCCGGTCTCCTGCAGCCTGGTGCGGACCTCCGGCATGCTGCCGACTTCGATCACGGTTTCATAGGAGGTGCCTGATGTCACCGCCGAATCCGGCAGTTTGTGCAGGCGCTGGAAATGCGAGTTGCAGAGCACCAGGCGGTCTTCCGCGTCCCACAGCACGAAGGCTTCCGGAATGGTCTCGATCGCGTCGCGCAGCCGCAAATCCGCCTCGACCGTTTTCTCGGCGAGGCTCTTCTGTTCGGTGATGTCGACCGCGATGCCGATCAGATGCAGGCCAGAGTCGGCGGCGGCCTGGCTGAGTTCGCAGCGCACCCGCAGCCAGATCCAGTGACCGCCGGTGTGCTGCATGCGGAAGGTCTGGTCGATATGGTCGAGCTTGCCGGAGATCAGCTGGTCGGCGATCGCGAACAGATCGATGTCGTCGGATTTCACCAGCGCGTTGACTTCGCCGAACGTCAGCAGATCGTTGCGGGAGTCGAGCCCGAGCATCGTGAACATCGACTGCGACCAGAAAATGCGCCCGCGCGACAGGTCCCAGTCCCACAGGCCGCAACGGCCGCGGTTGAGCGCGGTGTCGATCCGGCCGCGCACCGCGTCATTGATCAGGTCACCCTCGCGGGCGCGGGTCGATTGCCAGTGGAACGCAAAGCCGAGGATCAGCACGACGAAGCCGGTGGTGGCGGACAGCGTCATCGACAGCGCCGCGTCCGATCCCCACAGCGGATCGCTCTTCTCCTGGATCACGATGACCTGGCCGGGCAGCGCCTTGACCAGCCGCGAAATCGCCAGCGCACCGTTGCCGCTCGGCAGCGTCATGTCGTTGACGACGCCCTGCTGAGCCGGCGCGGCGAGCAGTTGCGCGGTGGAGATCACGTCGAGCACGCGGTCGCTTCCGCTGAGGCCTTCGACCGGAATCCGCGCCAGCACGCGATGCTCAACCCCGGTGATGATGAAATGGCGGCCGGCCGCGTTGCCCCAGGAGGGAATGAGTTCGGGCAGCAGGCTCTGCAGCCGGTCGATGGTGAGGGCGCGATCCTGCCGGACGGAGGCGAGGCGATCGATGCGTTCGGCCATGAGGTCGGTGACGGCGGCGAGGTCGCGCTTCATGGCGGCGCGCTTCTGCCGGGTCTGGTCGATCACCTGCACGACCGCGCCGAGGCAGATCGTGATCAGGAAGGCGATGATCAGGGTCGGCACGGCGCGTCGCAGCGCCGGCTCGGCGATGAGCAGCCTGTGGTAAGCCGGTTTAGCGATCGATTGCGCCAATCCCTTGATCGAGTCGGATTGGACACACGCGTTCGCCGCATGCGCGCGCGCCATGCTAATAAACCCCCGCCGAAATTAATTTTTTCACATCGTTCGGAAGAACCCCACGTCGTTTCCGAATCACAGCGATTTGAATCCGTTTTTCCCGGGCTGTCGAGAGTCAACGATTCGTTAATTTGAAATAAATCTTGTCCAACGGCGAATCGGGGACTCCAAAAAGAGTCCGAAACAGGAACGCGTCCGTAATATTACGTCCAACTCACAAATAGGGCGGTTCGGCGTGGCTGATCACGCGCTTGATGGTCGGGAAGGCGCGGCGCAGCGCGCGCTCGATCTCGTCGACGTTCTCATGCACCTTGATGACGCTCATCGAGGGCGCGGCGCGGCAATGGAAGTTGACGATTTC
The DNA here is from genome assembly GCF_018130125.1 of Bradyrhizobium sp. AUGA SZCCT0177. Classification (NCBI taxonomy): domain Bacteria; kingdom Pseudomonadati; phylum Pseudomonadota; class Alphaproteobacteria; order Hyphomicrobiales; family Nitrobacteraceae; genus Bradyrhizobium; species Bradyrhizobium sp. AUGA SZCCT0177. The sequence continues at coordinate 6,763 of NZ_JAFCMA010000006.1, forward strand.
GCCGGCGTCGGTGTCGCGCACCCGCACATTATGGATGTCGTGGATGGCGCCGTTGGCCGCGAAACCGGCCAGCGCCGCCTTGATGACTTCTACCCGTTCGGGTGAGGCGTCGGTGCCGTGGGGCAGTTCCGGCTCCAGCGGCTCGATATGGGTGTCGACCTCGACATCCTCGCCAAAGTCCTCGCGGATGCTGCGCTCCAGTTCATGGGCGATGTCGTGCGCCGCTGATAGCACCATGTCGCCGTCGACTTCGAGGTCGATGCTGACCGTCAGCCGGCCGCCGAGATCGTGCACCGTGACATGGTGGACCGCGAGGCCGGAATTGCGCGCGATCACCATGATGCGCTCGCGCACGCTCTCATTGTCGCGCGCCACCGGCACCGCGGTGAAGGTCAGATCGGCGTCGCCGAGCGCCTGGCTCACCGCCGCCTGCGCGGTCCGCTTGATCGCCTCGACCCGGTCGATCGGGGTGGTGCGCGGCACGTTGACGATGGCGTCGATGAAATGGGTCGGCCCGACCATGCGCACGCGCAGGCGCTCGACGCCGACCACGCCGGGTACGGCGCGGATGGCCACGGTGGCTTTTTCCGCCGCGCCTTCCGGGGCGCGGTCGAGCAGCGTTTCGATGGTGGATCGTCCCAGCCGCAATCCCAGCAGCGATATCATCACGGCGACCGCGATCGCCGCCGCCGTGTCGCCCCACGCATAGCCGAAGCCGGTCAGCACCAGGCCGATGATGACGGCGACCGAACCCAGCACATCGGAGGCAAAATGCAGCGCATCGGCGGCCAGCGCCTGGCTCTTGGTTTCGCGCGCGGTGCGATGCAGCGCCCGCGCCCGCCAGAAATTCACGCCGATGTCGATCACCAGCACCACGAAGGGCACGGCCGAGAGCGTCGGCGGCGCGGCGCCTTCGCGCAGCCGGCTCCAGGATTCCACCAAGATGCCGCCGGCCAGCACGTAGAGCAGCGCAATGACGAACAGCGCCGACAGGCTTTCGAACTTGCCGTGGCCGTAATGATGTTCCGCGTCGGCCGGCTGGTCGGAAACGCGCACCACCAGCCAGGTGATGATGGTCGCGACCACGTCGACCGAGGAGTGCAGGGCCTCCGAGATCAGCGCCAGACTGCCGATCGCAATCCCGACCGCGAATTTCGCCGCGGCCATGCCGGCGCTGGCAAAAATCGAGATCGCGGCGACGTTGGTCTTGAGGTTGGAAACGCGGGCGTGGGTTAATGTCATGACCGGCGGTTTAGCAGGGCGTCCGTCAACATCAAGCGCCCATCCACAGCGCTAGTCGCAACTGGTTTGCAGAAGCAGGTTTGTTGCGAATTGTTCCGATTTAAGAGAGCCGCCATTGCGAAAGCTTATCCGTTTTGTCGTCCCGGCGAAGGCCGGGACCCATACCGCGTGATCTCTCGGTGAAGGCTCGGTAGCAGAGACCTTTCGCAAAACTTCTCCCTGTGGTTATGGGTCCCGGCCTTCGCCGGGACGACGTGGATGTGTGTTCGCGATCTCGCGACGCATTGCGCCCGAGTCTTGTTTGAAATCTTCCCGCCCTCTCAAGAGAGGGCGCAGGGGTGCCGGATGCACGCTGCACCCGCGGTCTCGTGTGCGGTTTGCACAAAGGAAAGTGCACACGAGCATACAGGGCAGCGGAGGCGATCCGACATTCCCTGCGCAATGGCTTTACGGCTTATGCCGTGCTCTCCCCGGTGACGAGTTCGCTTTTGTCACCGTCGCTGACGGATTGAAGGTTTGTCTGAACCCGGTTGGGCCAAACGCGCCTCCGCCAGCTTGACACCAGCAACGGGTGCCAGGACCACACGGTTTTGCCGTACGCAGCATTCCCGTCTTCGCCTTCGGCTTCGCCGGGCAGGGCCCGTCTTCGCTTTCAGGTCCATTCGGGCGTTGGCATCGCTCGTCCTGCGCGCCGTGTGCCGCTCATGAGGTTCATCTCACCCTGCAGCCACGTATCGCGCGCGACGCTGCCGCGTCCACCGCACCCCGTCCCACGTTCGTGACGATCGCGAGCGCCCCTCTCATTGGGACGGGATGGATGAAGGTGTGCAGGTGATTTGGGGGTGGCGTCAAGCGAAATTTCTGGAAAACGGAAGTTTGTCGACGCTGGTGGGCTGCTGAGCGTCGCTTGAGAGTATTGGAGTGCGTTTAATCACGCGGAAAGGCGTGGAGAGAAGGGAATATTTTCCCGATGTTGCACTCGCCGATGGTTACCATCGGTCGGGTAGGAGAATCATCGTAAGCTTGGTCGCGAACCGGCGGGTACAGAGAAAGGCAACCCAGAATACAAAACGAACTCTTCGAACTCTTGTTGAGCAGAGAGCACGTTTGCAGAGCGATGAGTGAGAGGGATATCGACTTCATGCGTAAAACAGTTCCCTTCTTTCGAGGCGGGAATGTCATGACGCTTCCTGATCCAACCAGCAAACTATTTGGGTCCGACGGTTAGGGCCTTTTTCACTGCCTTCTCAAACTCTTTCCCGCTCTCATCAAAGCCCTAGCATTTGAGCGGTTTCTTTGAATCGCTCGAATGCTTTTTATTCTTCTTAAGCTGCGGCCTAGCTTTATCTAGCATTCAAACAAGACGGCGGATTACGCTACGCTAATCCGCCCTGCCGATCCCATTCCCGCCATCCGCAAGATGTCTGACGTCGCCGAGGGTCCGCACCGTCCGGCTCTTCCAAAAATGGTCCTGCTGCAGATGGGTGATGCTGCCGGGCTTGCTTGCGAAGTTTACGTAGCCGGCGGCGTCGATCGGCATTTTGATCCATGCCGCGACGACGAAGGTCAGGGCGAGACCGTGGGTCACGATGATCTGGGTGCTGCATGGGCGGCCCACGATCATCTCGGTTGCCCGGTAAATGCGATTTGCAAACTCTCGACGCGTCTCGGCATTCTCGATGCCGCCTCGATGGTCGAGGCGGTTGTCGTCCGGGGCGACGGTCTGGTGAGCATCGAGCCAGGCTTGCGGCTTGCCTTCGGCCACTCCATAGCTGATCTCGCGCAGGTCCGACGTCCGAACAACCGGGCCAGCGAGCCGCTCGGCGACGATGTCGGCCGTCTGGGAGCAACGAAGAAGATCAGAGCTGTAAATTTCCGTTTGCGGAGCACCGACGAGCGATGACAGACGATCCGCGAGCAGCTTCGCCGCCGCGCGCCCATTTGCGGTTAATGCCGTATCGTACCAGCCCCCCACGAGGTGTTCGACGTGGTGAACAGATTCCGGGTGGGAGACGACGAACAGATTCTTCATAACGCAGGATGCCTGGGTGGGATCTGCATGGCTTCGCCGGAAGCCGGCCTGACTCCAGGAATGTTATACTACCAGTGCGTAGGGCAAAGGCGTAGTCCGCCGCGGATTTCAACCAAGATGCCGGATGAAACTACGCCAATCCGCCGACGTGCGCTAACCCGCCAGTTTGAGTGCGCTGGAGATTTCGGCAAGCGTCGCCTTCTCGGTATCGCTGACCGCAACACCGCCAATCCCGAGAAATCCGCCCTCGGTGGATGCCTCGGCGACATTTTCGCTGATCTCGCGCAACCAGTTCTTGAATGCAGCAGCGTCGCCGGGCGCTTTGGCGCTTAGGACGCCGTCGACTTTTTGCAGGATTTCGATGCAGGCGGTCTTGACCTCGGAGGGCTTTTTGCCGCTGAGGCTTTCCTTCAAACCGTCGCGCGCCACGGCTCGCCCCTCGCTTGTTGCGAAATCATCGACCACGGCCTTGATGAGCGGATTGGAGCCCGTGTCCATCTTCGTCTTCGCCAGCATTTTTCCGCTTGCGAAACTCTCCTGGAGCAGGCCCCAAAGCCCGCTTGGCTCGGCGGCCGTTATGGCAAGGCCAGGCGCCATCACGCTCTCCAGAAGTGTTTTCCATTCGTCGGCGGTAAATGTTGATTTGTCAGCCATGACCTTCTCCTCACCGTCGCCTTGCTACTGCGACGCCGAGCAAGAAGGCGACCAGGAGAGATCCGAGCGGAGCTTCGCGTGCAATGTTGCTAAGGATGCTTAGCGGCATACCGGGTTTCCGGCCGGTCTCGATGGCGTCACTGACCCGGCTGGCCGCGCCTTTGACGGCGTCAGAGACTTCCTCGATCGTGGATTTGGATTCGGGGATCGGATCCAGGCCTTCGTAGATAAACGGCTGGGTGGGGGCGTCGTCGGTCATGGTTTGAACTCCGGATCATTCCCAGCCAATCGATCAGCCGGCTATTGGTTCCTCATCGCAGCGGGCGAGCCAAAGGATTCGGAGTCATCGATCGGGCACATCACGGCGTATCCGGCTTGTGAGTTGGATGCGATTTCCGAACGGGTCGCACTTTGGGCGTGCGAGGCAACTCCGCGAACTCGGACGAGTGGTAATCGCGTCCTTCGGGCGTGGTGATGTAGATGTCGTAACAGCCGGTTCGCGACATTTCCCGCGCTTTCTTGAGCGCGGCTTCGGCAGTCTTCCTGCGATGGATCAGTTCGCCGTGCTGGCACTTGGCTTTGATGGAAAAGCTCATTTCTTCTTCTTTTTCTTCTGCTTCTTCTTGATGATCTCGGCCTGGGCTCGAAAGGCGTGCGCCAGCGATCGCATCTGTTCGGCGGCATAGGCGTCAACGGCGCTCGCCGCGACCCGCTCCGCGGTGGCTGCCTGCTGACGGATGGCCTTGGCCATTTTCATGGAAGGTCAATGTCTTGCCCGTGGTGTGGTTCCAGGCGGCAGCGTCGGGCGCGGTTTCGCGTGTCCGGCAACCGGGAAGCGCGTGCCGCTAAGGTCACGCCCGGCGTGCAAGGCATCCGCGGGGAGTACAGGAGCTTCTGCAAATCCAGTGCCGCCGAAACCCAAGGTGAGCAACGTAGTCGGCAATTCAGGAGTAGGAACGTTTAGTGAACAAAGGGTATCGGTTGCAGTAGAACTGCTTGAATTTTGGCGATATTCTCTTCGCCCTCAAGCAAGAGCGCGGGCGCGCAGCGCCCAAAGAGGTGGAGTCTGATTAAACTCGATTACGAAGACTCACTTTTGGACAAAGGGAGTAGTAGTGATGGTACAGTCTATAGTTGAACGGGTCTCCAGCGTCATTGATCTGGAGGGCGAAATCGAGGCCGAGTTTCGAAGAAGGCCGCCAGTTCACGAGCCGCGGCCCGCCATTTTCTCGCCGCCAAGGGTACGTGAGCCCACCGTGTCCATCGCGGACACCGGGTCGATGCCAGATTATGTCGAGCACCGCGAGGGAGCCACGGAAATCGGCAAGCTGACGGCGGAAGCCATTGTCCGCGAATACGAAGCTGCCGCGAAAGACATCGAGTCGATGGGCGCGGAACTGATCGAGCGCGTCAAGCAATGCGAAGCGATGACCCGCGATGCGCTCGCCGTGACCCAGGAGATGAGGGAAACCGCAGCCCGCTACCGCGAGGAGGCCAAGCGCATCTTCGTTCAGATCGAGGACTGTTCGCTGATGACGGCGGAGGTCCGCAGGACCTGCACCGAGCTGAAGGACAGGATCGCCACTCCGGTGGTTTGATCCCGCTTCAGGCCCGCTTGAACGTTGGTTCGGTGCGCGGACCTGCGCTCAGGGATTACCCGCGCCCGGAATCTCCACCTCGATCGCATCGACCCGCGACGACGATTTCCGTTGCCGCAGTTCCTCGTACGACGTCGCGGCGCTCAGGCAGAACAGGGTTTTGCGCTCGGGGCCGCCGAGCACGCAGGCAAGCGCCCGGCGGCCGGGCACTTCGATGCGCTGCAGTTCGCGGCCCTCGCGGTCGAGCCGGATGAAGGCGTCCTCCTCGAAGGCCGCGACCCACACCGCGCCATCAGCGTCGAGGCAAATGCCGTCAGGCGATTTCATGCTGCCGAGGCAGCTGCGAAGCTTCAAACCGCCATCGGGTGCGATGTCGTAATCGGCAAGGCAGGCGCCATCCATCTCGGCCACGACGAGCCGGTCGTTTTGGGGCGAGACCGCGATGCCGTTGGGAAACCGCAATCCGTCGGCCACCACGCGCCGCGCGCCGTCAGGCATCACCAGGATGATGCGGCCGCGCGCGCCGCGATCCGGCGGCGGCGGCAGGTCGAAGCCGAGATCGCCGACATAGGCGCGGCCGAGCCCGTCGACGATCATGTCGTCGATCGTGCCGGTCGCGATATCGGACAGGTCGGCGTAGAGCGACAGCTCGCCGTCGGAAAAGGCCAGCAGGCGTTTTTGAAACATCGTCAGCACGATCAGCCTGCCGTCCGGCAGCACACCGAGGCCGCACGGCGTGTCATCGAATTTCGCGTGCTGCCGGCATTCGCCTGAGGGCGCAAGGCTGAGCAGCGTCCGTTCCATGCAGTCGACGAACCACAGCCGGCCCGCATGCCAGCGCGGCCCTTCGAAGTAGCGGCCGCCGTCGTGGATGGTGTGTGGTTTGGAATGTGGCAACTTAGGTGACTCGTTCGGGCGGCAGACTCGCTGCACCTCTCCCGCTTGCGGGGGAGGTCGACGCGCTCGAAGAGCGCGGCGGGTGGGGGAACTCTCTCCACACGAGCAGTCTGACTCGCGGCGACACCCCCACCCATAGCCGATGCTTCGCATCGGCGTTCTTAACAAGGACGGCGGCCGTAGGCCGCCTACGCCTCCCCCGCAAGCGGGAGAGGGAGCGCAATCCCTTCGTGGTTGCTATTTGACCTAATTTCATAGCGCGGACAGCTACATCGTCACCACGATCTTCCCAAGATGCTTGTTGGCTTCCATGTGCGCGAACGCCGCGCCGATCTCGGCAAAGGGAAAAACCTTGTCGATCGGCAGCTGCAGCTTTCGGGATTCCACCGCCGGCCAGATGCCTTTCCGGACCTCGTCAAAGATCTCGCGGACTTCCTCGATGGTGCGGGTGCGGAAGGTGACGCCGATATAGTGGATGCGGCGCGCGGCGTGGAGGTCGAAGTTGAAATCGGCATGGGTGCCGCCGAGCCGGCCGACATTGACGATGCGGCCCTTGACCTTGGTCGCCTTGAGGTTCTGGTTCGCGACCGACCCCGAGACCTGATCGACGATCAGATCGACGCCTTCGCCGCCCGTCGCCTTCAGCACTTCATCGACCCAGGCAGGATCAGAGGAATCCACCGCGAGGTCGGCGCCGAATTCCTTCAACCGGCCGCGGCGCATCGCATCCGTGGAGGAGCCGATCACGAGTTTGGCACCCTTGTATTTTGCGATCTGCATCGCCATCAGCCCGACGCCGGAGGAGGCGCCCTGGATCAGCACGGTCTGGCCCGCCTGCAGCGCGCCGTTGGTCACGACAGCGTTGTGCATGGTGGCGAGCGCGACGGGCAGGGTGGCGGCCTCCTCGAAATTCATGTTGGAGGGCGCGCGGAACAGTCTTCCGTGATCGGCCAGCGTGTATTCGGCGAACGCCGCGCCGCCCGAGCCCATGATCTTGTCGCCGATTTTGACGCCCCTGGCGTCAGGCCCGAGCTCGGCGACTTCGCCGGCCCATTCCATGCCGAGCACGGTGCCGACGCCGCCGGCCGCGCCATGCACATGGCCCTTGGTCATGCCGAGATCGGCGCGGTTGAGGCCGCAGGCGCTGACCTTGACCAGCACCTGCGTGCCCTTTGGCGAGGGCTTTGCGACGTCGGCGATTTCAGCGCCGTTGGCGCCGTACACGTAAGCTTTCATGGGCTTCTCTTTTTCTCCCTCTCCCGCGCTTGCGGGGGAGGGTTGGGGTGGGGGTGTTGCCGCGAGTCAGAGTCTTCGTGAGGAAAGAGCCCCCACCCGGCGCTGCGCGCCGACCTCCCCCGCAAGCGGGAGAGGTGACCGAGTTCGTGGCGCTAGCCGCGCCTTATTCCGCCGCCTGACGCGCCGCGCCCGACATCATGCCTTCGAGGCGGCTGCGGATGATGGCCTCCGCATCGCGCATGATGCGCGACACCAGTTCGGCGCAGGTCGGGATGTCGTGGATCAGGCCCTGGACCTGGCCGGCCGACCAGATGCCTTCATCGGCATCGCCGGTGGCATAGACCATCTTGCCGCGCGCGCCGGCGACGAGTTCGCGCACATCCTCGAATTTTGCGCCTTCCTTTTCCATCTGCACCACCTTGGTCGAGATCATGTTCTTGGCGACGCGCGAGGTGTTGCGCATGGTGCGGAAGATCAGCTCGGTCTCGCGCTCGTCATTGGCGACGATGCGCTCCTTCACCAGCTGGTGGATCGGGCTTTCCTTGGTGCACATGAAGCGCGTGCCCATGTTGATGCCCTCGGCGCCGAGCGCGAGCGCTGCGACCAGACCGCGGCCGTCGCCGAAGCCGCCGGAGGCGATCATCGGGATCTTGATCTTGTCGGCGGCCGCCGGAATCAGGATCAGGCCCGGGGTATCGTCCTCGCCGGGATGGCCGGCGCATTCAAAGCCGTCGATCGAAAGCGCATCGACGCCCATCCGCTCCGCCGACAGCCCGTGGCGGACGCTGGTGCATTTGTGAATTACTTTGATGCCGTGCTTCCTGAATTCGGTGACGTGCTCCTGCGGCTTGTTGCCGGCGGTTTCCACGATCTTGATGCCGGCCTCGATGATGGCCTGGCGGTATTCGGCGTAAGGCGGCGGCTTGATCGCGGGCAGGATGGTGAGGTTGACGCCGAACGGCTTGTCGGTGAGGCCGCGGCAGCGCGCGATTTCTTTTGTGAGGTCTTCCGGGGTGGGCTGCGTCAGCGCGGTGATCAGGCCGAGTGCGCCGGCATTGGCGACGGCCGCGACGAGCTCGGCCCGCCCGACCCATTGCATCCCGCCCTGGACGATCGGGTGCTCAACGCCAAACATTTCGGTGAACCGCGTCTTGATCATGTCCTGCCCTTTGTTTTCCGGGCGCGGGCGGAGCCACGCGCGTTTTTGTTGGAATTCGAGGGGCAGGATGCCGTCAGCAGGCGCAAAAGTCTACCGGGGGACGGCACAAGGCGGGGCATCGCAAGCATGCAAAAGCGGGGCTTTTGTCCGTCGGGCGGACAATTTTGCGGCTTCTCGCGCCGGGGCGCGGGTGTTGCCTGGTTTCATCGGGCAGGCCATTTGTTCCGCTAGATGCCGTTGCGCTGGTCCGGCAGCGATCTGGTTTCCATCTGAAGCCGACAGAGCTTGGTGATGTTAACCGGCAGCAGCACAAGGTGCAGGAAAAACACCGGGTAAACCTGAGACAACAATCCGTAGACGATAAAAAGCACGTTGCTCAGCAACGCAAACGAACGAAGCGACAGTATGGTCGTCATGCAGAAGCTCGCGAGAACGCTGAGCGCTGCCACGAAGCCGAGAAAGTCAATCAACGACAAATCGATCAACGATAGATTCATGTCGGCTGTCCCCATCGTCCGCAACAGCGCATTGCCTGCGGTCCAATCGACGCTGGATCATCATCAACTCATTACGCCTGCAATCCGCATGCGAACGTAATCTGGCTCACATGCCGAAGGTGTTTGTTGCGTCATCGCGTCGGTTCGCGATCACAAACACGCGAGAGTGCGATGAAGGCTGTTCGTTGCGCGATGCGCGCGACACGACTGTGAGTGGCTTCACAGCCGCGTCGCGTTCCCCGTGTTAGCGTTGCAGATATTGAACGACTGCTCTGAAGAAGAGCAATCTGATTAAAAACAAGTCAGAGACCGGAGGCGCTTATGTTCAAGCAATTCCTTTTGGTTGCGGCTCTTGTTGGTTCCTTACAATCCTCTTGTCATGCTGACCCGGCCGCGAGAGTGGCGGCTGACTCTTCTGCTGTTCAGCCTCAGTCTGAAGCAACCCGGGCGACAAGAGATCTGCTCGATGAAATCGTGACCTGGCTCGGTTCGAACTTTGATCTGCCCGCCGCGGCAGATCATCCGGCCGTCGCTTTCGTCTCGCAGTCGAGGCTTGAAACGATGCGCGCCGAGGACCGTGCGTTCTCGCGAGGCTTGACGCAGGGTGCCGTGGGCGATGAACCAGCTCCGCGTCGTGTCGTTGCCGTCTACGACATCAATCTGAAAACAATCTTTCTCCCCGACGACTGGACCGGAAAATCACCAGCGGGCCAATCGATCCTGGTTCATGAAATGGTTCATCACCTTCAAAATCTCGCAGGACTCAAGTTTGAATGCCCGATGGCGCGGGAGAAGGTCGCCTACATGGCGCAGGACACGTGGCTACGACGGTTTGGAACGAGCCTGGAATCGGAGTTTGAGCTCGACATGTTTACGGTTCTGATCTCCTCCACGTGCATGTATTGACCGCCATTCGGCAAAACTGAATCAGGAAGAGTTGGCGGACCCAATCGGCTTCTGATGCTCATGTTCAAGCTCTTGATGGCTGTTACGTTTGCTGTAGCGCTCCTGGCGATGGTGCAGGGGCATCAGCGCCAGTTCAAACCCCTGCCGACTGGACCGATGCCGGCGGCGCTTATTCCTTGAAGGGCGACCACCGGAGCCCGGCCAACCGCCTTCAATTCGTAGGTGATCAAAATCACGGTACGTCCGGGAGCGCTGAGGCAGGTTGCCATCACGGGCCGCTTATGCCCGGAACATCAACCCCTCTAGCGAACGGATTGGATGATCATGAGCAATTCCCTGAATCAGAACACGGGCGCTGACTGCGAAATCCTCAGCCTCGCGCAACTCGAAGCCGTCAGCGGCGGCCGCATCGGTGGCGGCATCTTCGGCGACAAGGTCGTCATCATCGGCTGCACGACGCAGCCCCCGTTCGGCGGTTATCCCCCGGGAACGGTCACCTGGAATCCCTGGATCGGCCAGCCGTATCCCACGCCGATTTTCTAAAGCAATGAGGCAGCCGATGCCGGTTGTTGGCATCCGGCTGCCGCTACGGGCCTGACGAAGCCGCACGCTCAAAGCGTGCCGGCTGCGCCTGCGACGGCGCCGGTCACGCCGAGCCGGTTCCGCTCCCCACGATCTTCTCGCTCAGCTTCTGATCGACCACCTGCACCGTGTTGTCGATCTCGGCGTTGGGCGCGCCGAGCTGATGCGAAATCAGCTTCACCAGCAGGTCGACCCGCTCAATGAACGGCGCGCCAGCGGCCACGGCTCGGGCCGCCGATGAGGGCTTGAGCAGGCTTTCCGCCGCCTTGGCATATTTCTCGAACGGCACCTGATCTGTCGGGTCGGCGCCGAGACGCCGCGCGATGCCGTCGACATGCTCATAGATCGATCGCGACAGTTTCAGATCACCATGCACCGCGTCGCGGATCGACTGCGGTTCGTTCGGCGTGATGCAGCGGTAATTGCCGGTCAGCAGCATCGACCATTTGGCCAGCGGCACGAACAGCGAGTCGAACACCTTGAGCTTTACCGGAACGTCCTGGCCATCCAGCTTCACCGCATCGATGTCGGCTTCCAACTCGCGCAGCAGCTTATTGTGTTTCTCGTCTTCGAATGCCGCTGCCTTGAAGTTTGTCGGCAGGCCGACATGAAGGATGTTCGCGGCCTCTTCCGGCGGGCGGAAGGCCTGCGGATCGGGCGAGCACAGCGACACCAGTCCCGGCTTGAAGCGCTCCCATACCAGCGCGTTGGTGTAGGCCTCTTCGAGGTCCATGTCCGCCAGTGCGGGAATCCGTTTGAGATAGGGCAGCGGCGGCATGTTCATGATCGACAGACAAGGCAGCTTCGCCTCGGCGATCTTGATCATCAGCACCCGGATGGTGTGGTTGGTGTATTGCGGCTCCTGCATCGCAAGGCCAACCAGATCGTAACGGGACAGGTCGACCTCGGCAGGCGTGACTGCGTCGAGCTTGCCCGGCAGGTCGCGCGAAAAGATCGCCCGGTGCGCCTTCTCGTCGCGCAGCTTGATGCGAACCTCAGTGCCGTCGCGGTTGATCAGTTCGGCCGTCTTCTTCCGGCAAACCAGGGTCACGTTGTGACCGGCCATCAATAGCTTTGTTCCCAGCAACGAGCCGTAGGAAGCTCCAAGGATCAGAATGTTGCGCGCCATACTCTCTCTCTTCCACCGGTTGTGCTGGGTTATGTTTTGACGTTTCGCCCCACGCCTGGCCTTCGAGAATTTCCCGTCCACGATCCACGTTTGGAGGCGGAGAGACGGGGTAGGCCTTATGTCACCCGGGGCAGCCCCTTCTGGCGAGGAGCGGCCGTGCTTATCGCAAGTCGGCTGGCATTACAAATGCCAATTGGGCCCCGAGGTGCCGCCGTTTACCGCCGGAATTCATTGGTCAGTTCGCCAATGCCGTCGATCGCGACGGTCACGGTGTCGACCGGCTCCTTCATGACGCCGCCGCCGACTGACGTTCCGCAGGCGATCAGGTCGCCCGGCGACACCGTCATGTCGTGCGAGATCTTGCTGAAGAGTGCCACACGTGGCTGAGGGCTTTCTCGAACTAGGTTTGGAGCGCGTCACTGCGAGCCGGCTCCGGCAGCTTGATCCTCTCGTTCAGTTTTTGATCCACGGTCTGAACCGTGCGGTCGATCTCGGCATTGGGTATGCCGAGCTGATGCGAAATCAACTTCACCAGGAGGTCGACCCGCTCGATGAACGGCGCGCCGCTGGACACCGCACGCGCTGCCGACGATGGTTTGAGAAGGCTTTCGGCCGCCTTGGCATATTTTGCGAAAGGCACCTGGTCCTTCGGGTCCGCCCCCAGACGTTGAGCAATGGCATCGACGTGGTCATAGATCGACTGCGAGAGCGTCAGATCATCGTACACCGCGTCGCGGATCGACCTCGGTCCGTTCAGTGTGACGCAGCGGTAATTCCCGGTTAGCAGCATCGACCACTTTGCCAGCGGGACGAAAAGTGAATCGAACACCTTGAGCTTCACCGGAACGTCCAGCCCATCGAGCCTCACCGCGTCGATGTCGGCTTCCAGCTCACGCAACAGGACATTGTGCTTCTCGTCTTCGAAGGTTGTGGCCTTGAAGTTTGTCGGCAGGCCAACATGAAGGACATTCGCCGGCTCTTCCGGCGGGCGGAAGGCCTGCGGATCGGGCGAGCAGAGCGATACCAGTCCCGGCTCGAACCGCTCCCATACAAGCGCATTGGTATAGGCCGCTTCCAGGTTCGCTTTCGCCAGCGCCGGGATCCGCTTGAGATAAGGCAGCGGCGGCATGTTCATGATCGACAGGCAGGGCAGCTTCGCATCGGCGATCTCGATCATCAAGACCTCGATCGCATGGTCGGCGTATTGCGGTTCCTGCATCGCAAGGCCGACCAGATCATAACGCGACAGGTCGACGTCGGCGGGTGCAACCGCGTCCAGATTTCCAGGCAGATCGCGCGAAAAGATCGCCCGGTGCGTCGCCTCCTCACGCAGCTTGATACGGACTTCGGTGCCGTCGCGATTGATGAGTTCGGCGGTATTGCTTCGGCAAACCAGGGTCACGTTGTGACCCGCCATCAAAAACTTTGTCGCCAGCAATGAGCCATAAGAGGCTCCAAGTATCAGAATGTTGCGCGCCATACTCTCTCTTCCAGTCCTTTTCGTGGGCGCACCACTCCTCCGGCGCGGGTGGCGCCGTTTGCGAAGAGTTACAATCTGTGGTGCGGTGCGACGCTCGAAGTCGTTGTCAGGCCGAAATGGCCAGCTGAGCGTTGGCTTCCTCGTCAAACGCGGTCGAGATGTCACGGATGCTGACGACGCCGATCAGGCTGTAATTCTCGAGCACCGGCACATGGCGGATGTGGTGCCTGTTCATGAGATGGCGAACGTGCTCGAGCGAATCCTGCGAACTGCACGACACCAGCTGCTGCACCGAGATGAATTGCGAAACCTTGAGATTGGCGCCGGCTGCGCCATACTCGGCGATTGCGCGAACCACGTCGCGCTCGGTGAACATGCCGACGGCCGTATTGCCCTCGGTGCGAACGACATCCTTGACCACCAGCGCGCTGATATTGCTGGAGCGCATCAGTTGCGCGGCGATGGCAACCGTCTCGTTCATGCGAACCGTTGCGACACGGGCGGCTTTCTTGCGCAGGATATCTCCGACTTGCATGGCAACCTCCTTGGGGTGGATTATGCGCAATTCTGGTATACATAATACCATAAGTCAACACCGAAAAGAACAGGCATCTGCGCACGCGTCGTGCACAGAAATAGGCAGTATTACTGACATTATCGGAGATTTAGCGAGGGAGGGCGAGACGATCCGGCAGCGACGAAGAGCTGATCTGAGGCGATCAGGTATACCAGAGGCCAGTCTATCTCGGCGCCAGATGAATTCCCGCAAGCGTGCAGCGGACCGAACCACCGGCTCTTTCGATCGTGGGGATATCGAGTGCGACGGGTTTGGCGCTTTCCGAGATCATGCCGAGCTGATCCTTGTTAAGCGAGGCAAGCGCCGTCGTCGAGAGGGCCAGGTTTCGACCATCGTTTCCCTGAAGTTCCAGGGCGTTGCCGGCGAATTTTGAAATCTGTTCGTTCGCGAGCGCGATAACACTGCGGCCGGAACGCTCCAGCCTCGTAACGACCTCCCGCCGTCTTGTGAGGTCAGTCATCATGTCCAGTCCCATCAGGGCGAAGTCGGTCGCGATGCACATCAGGACGTTGGTGTGATAGATCGCGACTCCATTATCGTCCCGCGCATCGAAGACCATCGGCTCGAAATTGAATTGGGTCGAAAAGCGCTCAAGCGCAATCGGATTGGTGCGATCCGAGCGGACCGCATAGGCCACACGGTCGATATGATCGAGAACCATGGCGCCGGTCCCCTCAAGAAACAGCCCGTCGGGCTCGAGACCCGAATAGTCGATAACCTCCTGCACCCGATAATGGCTCTTCAGCATTTCGATGACGTCGATGCGACGCTCGCGCCTGCGGCTGGCAGCCTTCATCGGATAGATCGCCACATGACCGCCGGCGTGGGTGGAGAACCAGTTGTTTGGAAAGACCGCATCCGGCGTGTCGGTGCCGGTGCTGTCGAACAGATGCACGTTCACACCATGGCTGCGAAGCGTATCGGCCGCTTGGGTGATCTCAGCGTAGGCCGTCAACGAGAGGTCATCCTTCGGGTCCGGGCAGGCCTGGAAGAAATTGTCGGTGGCGGTCTCGGTATTCACCGTGAAGTGCTGCGGACGAACCATGATCACCGCAGAAGGTGCCTGGACGGAGTATGGAATGTATCTTGCCATCCTAGGCCTGCTCTGCGCGCAGCAACATGCCAAACAGGTCGCGGGGCTCATCGGGATCGGCGATAATGTCGAGGTCCTGGTAAAACCCCGTGCCTCTGAGCTTGTCACGGACATAGCGAAGGGCGGAGAAATCCTCGACCGCGAAGCCGACGCTGTCGAACAGGGTGATCTGGTTTGCATCGCGGCGGCCGGTCGCGTGTCCCGTGATAACCTGCCAGAACTCAGTGACGGGGTAATCTGCATCCATCTGCTGGATTTCGCCCTCGATGCGGGTCTGCGGCGGATATTCCACAAAGGTATCGGCGCGCAGCAAGATATCGCGATGCAGTTCGGTCTTGCCCGGGCAGTCGCCGCCGATGGCATTGATGTGAACCCCGGCCGCAACCATGTTGTCCGTCAGGATCGTCGCATACGACTTGTCGGCGGTGCAGGTGGTGATGATCCCTGCACCTTCGATCGCGGATTGCGATGATGTGCAGGCGGTGACAGTCAGACCCATGCCGGAAAGGTTGCGAACCGTCTTTGCCGTCGCCTGCGGATCGATGTCGTAGAGCCGGATATGATCGATGCCGACCGCGGCTTTCATGGCGAGCGCCTGAAACTCGGCTTGCGCGCCATTCCCTATCATCGCCATCGTGCGGGTACCCCTGGGCGCGAGGTGCCGCGCCGCCATGGCCGAGGTGGCTGCGGTCCGTAGCGCCGTCAGCAGCGTCATTTCCGCGAGCAGCACGGGATAGCCGGTCGAGACTTTCGCCAGTAGGCCAAAGGCCGTCACGGTTTGCAGGCCGTGCGCCATGTTCTTCGGGTGGCCGTTCACATATTTGAAGCTGTAGATTTCGCCATCGGAGGTCGGCATCAACTCGATCACGCCTTCGCCGGAATGAGATGCAACGCGCGGCGTCTTGTCGAACGACTCCCAGCGACGGAAATCTGCCTCGATGACGTCAGTGAGTTCGCTGAGCAGGGTCTCGATGCCGATGTGATGCACGAGGCGCATCATGTTCGCGACACTGACGAACGGCACAAACGCTTTTTCCGATGGAAGGGGCGAAGTCATTGTCGGGTTCCGATCGCACATGTTTGATGGCGAAGGATAGCGACCGCACATGTTGGCCGAAATATCAGTTTTGTGCTATTTCGGTCATAAAATTGGGCAATTTGTACAGTTCTATTGCTACACTGGAGCAGAGATGGCCGCAGCAAAGTTTGCACCGGATGATCTGGATCGCCGGATCATCGCCCACCTTCGGACTGATGGACGCGCTTCACTGACCAAGCTTTCCGACGCCCTCGGGGTCGCGCGCGGCACGGTGCAAAACCGGCTGGATCGCTTGATCGAGACCGGTACGCTGCTCGGCTTCACCGTCCGCGTACGGGAGGATTACGACGTCAATACCATACGTGCCGTGATGATGGTCGAGGTCGTCGGAAAATCGACCACCCAGGTCGTGCGAAAGCTACGCGGCCTGACGGAAATTTCAGCGCTGCACACGACCAACGGCAACTGGGACCTTGTCGCCGATATCCGGGCGGCGAGCCTCGCAGATTTTGACAGGCTTCTTCGCGAGGTGCGGATGATCGATGGCATCGCCAACAGCGAGACCAGTCTTTTGCTGAGCACGGTTTGACCAGGATGTGGACGCGTCAGCGCGAAGCCACCGTCAGGTATGCAGGTTCAGGAGCCCCACAAAGCGAAAGCGCGCCCATCCCGCAGGGATGAGCGCGCCTGTCGTCGGATCTGGTAGCGCAGGTTAGGTGGACGCCTTCGCGTTCGCGACCACCACCTTGCGCCATGGCTTGAGCACGAAGATCGCCAGCAGCGAGGCGAGGATGTTGGCGCCCGCCGCGATGATGAACACGCTGTCCCAGGTGCCGGACGATTGCTGCATGTAGTTCGCGATCGGAACCAGCAAGGCTGCCGTGCCCTTGGCGGTATAGAGCAGGCCGGCATTGGTGGTTGCGAATTTGGCGCCGAACGTGTCCGTGCAGGTCGAGGGGAACAGGGAGTAGATCTCGCCCCAGGCAAAGAACACGAAGCCCGACAGCAGCACGAACCAGATCGGATCGTGGCCCCACATGTACAGCGCCCAGATGCCGACGCCTTCCATGCCGAAGGCGATGAACATGGTGTTCTCGCGGCCGATCATGTCGGAGATCCAGCCGAAGAACGGCCGGGTCAGGCCGTTGAGGACACGGTCGATGGTCGCGGCAAACGTCACCGCGGTCATCGTTACCGCCATCAGCGTCACCGGTACGCTGTCGACCTTCCAGTCAACGGCGATCGGCTTGAGGTTGGCGGTGACCATCAATCCGCCGGCGCCCACGATCACGAACATGAAATACATCAACCAGAAGATCGGCTGACGGATCACCTCGGTCGGCGCATAGTTGCGGCGGCTCTGGATCACGTTGGCGTTCTGGATCACGGCCGGGACTTGCCCTGCTTTCGGCGAGAACATCAGGAAGGCGAGCAGCACGATGATGATGCCTTGTCCGAGGCCGAAATAGAGGAAGGTGGTCTGGAAACCGGAATCCTTGATCATCGCCTGGATCGGGGCGACCGTCAGCGCGGAGCCTGCGCCGAAGCCGGCAGCGGTGATGCCGGCGGCAAGGCCGCGCTTGTCGGGAAACCATTTCAGCGCGTTGCCAACGCAGGTGCCGTAGACGCCACCGGCGCCGATGCCCGCGATGATCATGCCGAGATAAAAACCGTTGAGTGTTTCTGCCTGCGCGTTGATCGCCCAACCGACGGCGCAAAGGACGCCGCCGACGAGAACCACGATGCGCGGGCCGTATTTATCAACGAACCAGCCTTCGACCGGCACCAGCCAGGTTTCGAACAAGACAAAGAGGGTGAACGCCCACTGGATCGACGCGCGATCCCAACCGAATTTTTTCTGGATGTCGGGGACGAAGAACGTCCAGCCATATTGATAGTTCGCGATCATCACCATGGCAGCGACGCCGATCGCCAATTGCGTCCAGCGGTAGGTATCGCTGACGCGGGCTACTGCAGGGGCCGCTCCTTGAACTGTGTCCGTCATCTTCCCTCCTATGTGCGCTGTTCTATCGCCCGACAGCTCTAAGGAAGGAGTTTGGTATATGATATGCCAGTAGACAAGAGAAATCTTGACTAGATGTCGCAGGTTACTCGATTTTTTCGTGGATGTCTTTTTCCTCAATCCTCTTGGAATATACTGCAATCAAAAAGACTTAGCCGCCGGATCGCTTTACGATCCGGCGGCTTTACAAGGTCGAAAAATATTTTTGTCTGGTATTTTTAGCCGTCAGGCGACCGAATGGGGACGCAAGCGGCTATAGCCTTCCTGGATCGCGGACCAGAACAGCGCGATCAGTCCAAGCACCATGATCGTGCCGACCAGCGAGTTCGAGAAGAACACGCCGAGCGAACCTTGCGATCCCAGCAGCGATTGCCGGAAGGCTTCCTCCGCCTTGTCGCCGAGCACGATGGCAAGCACGAGAGGGGCGAGGGGATAGTTGCACTTCTTCAGGAGATAGCCGACCACGCCGAACACCAGCATCAGCACGACGTCAAAGGTTGAGCTGTGGACCGAATAGGCGCCGATCGCGCACAGCACCAGAATGAGCGGCGCAATGATGCTGAACGGCACGCGCAGGATGGCGGCGAAGATCGGCACGCAGGTCAGCACGACGATCAGGCCGACGAGATTGCCGAGATACATCGAGGCGATCAGTCCCCAGACGAATTCCTTCTGCTCGACGAACAGCATCGGACCCGGCTGCAGGCCCCAGATCAGGAGGCCGCCGAGCAGCACGGCCGCGGTCGGCGATCCCGGCACGCCGAGCGAAAGCATCGGCAGCAATGCCGCGGTACCGGCGGCATGCGCCGCGGTCTCCGGCGCGACCACGCCCTCGACCTCGCCCTTGCCGAAATTATGGCCGTTCTTGGAGACCCGCTTGGCGATGCCGTAACTCATGAATGACGCCGGCGTGGCGCCCGCGGGCGTGATGCCCATCCAGCAGCCGATCAGGCAGGAGCGCAGCGAGGTC
Source organism: Bradyrhizobium sp. AUGA SZCCT0177 (assembly GCF_018130125.1). Taxonomy (NCBI): domain Bacteria; kingdom Pseudomonadati; phylum Pseudomonadota; class Alphaproteobacteria; order Hyphomicrobiales; family Nitrobacteraceae; genus Bradyrhizobium; species Bradyrhizobium sp. AUGA SZCCT0177. The sequence continues at coordinate 25,877 of NZ_JAFCMA010000006.1, forward strand.
ACCCAATACTGCGGCATCTCCTTCCAGGTCTGCAGGACGACGCGCAGGTCGATCTTCGCCTTGCCGCCACGGAAGGCCAAACCCTCTTCCATGGTCAGCAGGATCTCGCCGATGCCGAACAGGCCGATGACGGCGATCAGGAAGTCGAAGCCGTTGAGCAGTTCAGTCGACCCAAATGTCAGCCGCAATTGTCCGGTGATGGAATCGAGGCCGACGGCCGCGAGCGCAAAGCCGATCATCATCGCGGCGATGGTCTTGAACGGCGGCTCCTTGCTCAAGCCGACGAAACTGCAGAACGCCAGGAAATAGACCGCGAATTTTTCCGCTGGACCGAAGCGTAACGCAAAACTTGCGACCAGCGGCGCGACCAGCGTGATCATGATGACGGCGAACAGCGCGCCGACGAACGAGGAGGTGAAGGCGGCGGTCAGCGCTTCGCCGGCCTTGCCCTTCTGCGCCATCGGATAGCCGTCGAACGTGGTCGCCACCGACCAGGGTTCACCGGGTATGTTGAACAGGATGGACGTGATGGCGCCGCCGAACAACGCGCCCCAGTAGATGCAGGACAGCATGATGATCGCCGATGTCGGCGGCATGCTGAAGGTCAGCGGCAACAGGATCGCGACGCCGTTGGCGCCGCCCAATCCCGGAAGCACGCCGATGATGACGCCGAGCACGATGCCCAGGACCATCACCATGATGTTGAATGGCTGCAGGGCGACCGCAAAGCCGTGAAAAAGATTGACGAGTTCTTCCATGCTTCAAGTCCTGCAAGCGTTGAGCTAACGACGTGACAATTCCAGCGACACGAGATTTCTAGAGACCGAGCCATTCCTCGATCGGTCCCTTTGGAAGCGGGACCAGAAACCAGCGTTCGAAAATCAGGTAAGTGACGATCGGCATGCCGAGCGCCACGGCGGTGACCACGAGCCAGCTGTATTTGCCGAGCCATCGCATGAACCAGCCGATGAAGATGATGGAGGCGAGATAGAGGCCGGTGAACGGCATCACGCCGACATAGATCGCGGTCGGTATGACGACGCTCAGGACCTGGCGCAGCTGTCCCCATTCCGCGAACAGCCCGTCGTCCCCGTCACGCAGCCCGTTCCACAGATTGATCGCGCTGGAGGCGATAATGAAGATCCCGATGTAGAACGGGAAGAAACCGGCACGCGGTCCCTCCGCACCCCAATTGATTCCGGCCTTCAGGCTGCCGTAGACGACGATCGCGCCGAACAACGCGATCAGCAGCGTGACGCCGGCTTCCACGGCCTTGTGGGTCGGGCCGGCGTGCGGGCTATTCGTAGTCATTCAAACTCCATCCGGAATCACGGTTCTGGGTTCGCAGCGCTTCATGCGCTGCGCATTCGCCGGTGTACGCGACGTGACTAAAGGTCAGTTTCCGGGGGTAGCGAGGAAACCGGCTTCTTTCATCAGGGTTTCGTGGCGCTTCTCTTCCGTCTCGACCCATTTGGCGTATTCAGGCCCGGTCAGGAACGTGGTGTTGAAGGCGCCGCTCTTCATGAAATCCTGCCACTCCGGCGTGGCCCGCACCTTCTTGAACAGCTCGACGTAATATTCGACCTGATCCTTGGTGGCTTTGGGCGACATGAAGATGCCGCGCAGCATCAGATATTCGATGTCGAGGCCCTGCGACTTGCAGGTCGGAATATCCTTCCAGCCTTTGCCGTCCGCGACGACTTCGTCATAGGCCATCTGCTTGCCGTCGAACACGCAGAGCGGACGAAGTTTGCCGCCGCGCCATTGCGCGACTGCCTCGATCGGATTGTTGACCGTTGAATCGACGTGGTTGCCGACCAGCTGGACCGCGACTTCTCCGCCGCCCTTGTAGGGAATGTAGGTGAACTTGGTGCCGGTCGCCTTCTCGAGCGCGACCGTGATGATCTGGTCTTCCTGCTTCGATCCGGTGCCGCCCATCTTCATGCCGCCGGCGGGTGCCTGCTTCACGGCATCGACGTAGTCCTTGACGGTGGTGTAGGGCTTCTCGGCATTGACCCAGAGCACGAACTCGTCGAGCGCCAGCATCGCGACCGGCGTCATGTCCTTCCAGCTGAAGGGAATGCCTGTCGCAAGCGGTGTCGTGAACAGGTTGGACAGGGTGATGATGATCTTGTGGGGATTGTTTCCCGAACCCTTGACGTCGAGAAAGCCTTCGCCGCCGGCGCCACCTGACTTGTTGATGACGACCATCGGCTGCTTCATCAGGCTGTGTTTTGTCACGATGCCCTGGATGGTACGAGCCATCTGGTCGGCGCCGCCGCCGGTGCCGGCGGGTACGATGAATTCAACCGGGCGAACCGGCTCCCATGCGGCGGAGGCGGTCATAGTGCCCGCGCCGAACACGGCAATCGCGGCTAACGCGGTCTGCAAGACAGAATGCTTCATTTGACGTACTCCCCGTAAAATTTAAATGCGCCGTTCTTTGCCGGCTTTGTCTTTAACTCAACTCTTAACTCAACACTTCTGATCCAGCCGGATTTCCCCACTTGTCCAATTATCTCATGAGGTTTGGTCAGATGGCATTGCAGGTCAGGGTTGCAGACCTTTGTGAACTGTAAGCCTGACCGCTCGGCGCAGCATCCGCGTCTTTCGGATAAGTCTGAACTGCGAACCGCGGCACCGCCTGCTGATATCGCCGCCTAGGCGCCGAAGAGCCTGCCGCCATCCTCCTGATCGCCTCCGTTCGTTGTTGGGCCGGAACGCTTGGAGGACATATTGGTATGCGATATGCCAATACTGCAAACGAATAATGATGCCAGAGCATAGCTCAGGCTAATTTGTCGCAGTTGGCGCCTGGCCCGGAGTGCTTAGGGGCGATGCCAAAAAAAGGGGCCCCGGAAAACCGGGGCCCTTAGTCTGGGAGGAAACCTGAAGTGGTCGAGCCTGAAAACGCAGTCTCTACTGCGCCTTAGCGTGCTCAGAGACCGAAACGGGGGAGGTCGCCGTTGCGATTGGCGATGCGGGTGCTCGCGGTCAGCAGGCGGTCGATGGAAGCCATCAGCCGGCCAAAGAAACTGCTGGAGGGTACGAGGCTGATGGAGGCGGTCTTGGACATTTGGTCCCCTTTTCTGAGTCGCGGAGTGGTTCCGCTTCGTGATCTGAAGGGAATTTATGTATACCAGATGCCAGAAACAACGCATTTGTTTGCATAGCAGCAATTAGTCTTCTGCAATGCAACATAGATCGAGCCGTTCGTTCCCAATAACAAAAAGGCCGCCGGAAACCGGCGGCCTTTGGCAGAATTCGGCAGATAAGGCGGTTTATTCGGCCGCCTGCTTGCGCGGCGGCTCGAGTGCGCCGGAGTCGTGGATCTCGGCCACCTGGTGATCGCTGAAGCCGAGCACCTGGCGCAGGATTTCGTCGGTGTGCTCGCCGAGCAGCGGCGAACGCGTCACCTCGGAAGGTGAATCCGACATCTTGATCGGATTGCCGACCGAAAAATACTTGCCGCGGGTCGGGTGATCGACCTCGACCACGGTGCCGGTTGCGCGCAGCGACTCGTCCTCGATGATCTCCTTCATCGACAGGATCGGGCCGCAGGGGATGTCGTCCTTGTTGAGGATTTCCATCGCCTCGAATTTTGTCTTCGTCATCGTCCACTGCTCGATGCGGGCGAAGATTTCGTTGAGGCGCGACAGCCGGGCAGGCGGCTTGGCGTAATCGGCGTGGGTCTTCCAGCCGGGTTCGCCGATCACGTCGCAAATCTTCTCCCACACCGGCGCCTGGGTGATGAAATAGATGTAGGCGTTGGGATCGGTCTCCCAGCCCTTGCACTTGAGGATGCGGCCGGGCTGGCCGCCGCCGGAATCGTTGCCGGCGCGCGGCACCGCGTCGCCGAACGGAATGCCTTCGCCGAACTGGCTGTATTCCTTCAGCGGGCCATGGGCGAGGCGCTGCTGGTCGCGCAGTTTTACGCGCGCGAGATTGAGCACGCCGTCCTGCATCGCCGCGGTGACCTTCTGGCCCTGGCCGGTGACGGTGCGCTGATAGAGCGCGGTGACGATGCCGAGCGCGAGATGCAACCCGGTGCCGCTGTCGCCGATCTGCGCGCCGGTGACCAGCGGCAAGCCGTCGCGGAAGCCGGTGGTCGACGCCGCGCCGCCGGTGCACTGGGCGACGTTCTCATACACCTTGCAATCTTCGTAAGGTCCGGGGCCAAAGCCCTTGATCGAGGCAACGATCATCTTCGGGTTGATGGCGTGGATCTTCTCCCAGGGGAAGCCCATGCGGTCGAGCACGCCGGGGCCGAAATTCTCCACCAGCACGTCGCAATTCTTGATCAGTGCGGTCAGGACTTCCTTGCCCTTCGGGTTCTTGGTGTCGAGCGTGATCGAACGCTTGTTGTGGTTCAGCATGGTGAAATACAGGCTGTCCACATTGGGAATGTCCTGCAGCTGGCCGCGCGTGATGTCGCCGACGCCGGGACGCTCGACCTTGATCACGTCGGCGCCGAACCAGGCCAGCAACTGCGTGCAGGTCGGTCCCGACTGGACGTGGGTGAAATCGAGAATGCGAACGCCCTTCAGCGCCTTTGTCATCGTCTATGCTCCGTACTCTGTCTGCCCTGCAACGCGCAGGATGGATTGGAAAGTGATTGGATTACTTCTTCTTCAGCACGCTTTGCGGATTGAGGTTGCCGATGCGGCCGCTTTCGGAGCCGGCCGCGGGATCGATCACCGCGTTGATCAGCGTCGGCTTGCCGGAATCCATCGCGGCGTTGACCGCGCGCTTCAGTTCATCCGGGGATGTGGCGTGGACGCCGACGCCGCCGAACGCTTCCATCATCTTGTCGTAGCGCGAGCCCTTGACGAACACCGTGGGCGCCGGATCCGAACCAACCGAGTTCACGTCGGTGCCGCGATAGATGCCGTCATTGTTGAAGATCACGATGCAGACCGGCAAATTGTAGCGGCAGATGGTCTCGACCTCCATGCCGGAGAAACCGAACGCCGAGTCGCCTTCGACCGCGAGCACCGGCTTGCCGGTCTCGATCGCGGCGGCGATGCAATAGCCCATGCCGATACCCATCACGCCCCAGGTGCCGACGTCGATGCGCTTGCGCGGCTGGTACATGTCGATGACGCCGCGGGCGAGATCGAGCGTGTTGGCGCCTTCGTTGACGAGGATGGCGTCGGGCCGTTCCTTGATGATGGTTCTGAGCACGCCGAGCGCGCCGTGATAATCCATCGGCGAATTGTTGTTCATCAGCCGCGGCGCCATCTTGGCGACGTTCTCTTCGCGCTTCTTGGTCACCGCGCCGGTCCAGTCGGAAGGCGCCGCCGCCCAGTTCGCGCCCATGCCTTCGAGCAGCGCCGAGACGCAGGAGCCGATGTCGCCGACCACGGGAGCGACGATCTCGACGTTGGAATCCATTTCCTTCGGCTCGATGTCGATCTGGATGAACTTCTTCGGCGCTTCGCCCCAGGACTTGCCCTTGCCGTGCGACAACAGCCAGTTGAGGCGCGCACCGATCAGCATCACGACGTCGGCGTCTTTCAGAACGGTCGAGCGCGCAGCGCCCGCGCACTGCGGATGGGTGTCGGGCAGCAGTCCCTTGGCCATGCTCATGGGCAGGAACGGAATGCCGCTCTTCTCGACGAAGCTCTTGATCTCATCATCGGCTTGCGCGTAGGCCGCACCCTTGCCGAGGATGATCAGCGGACGCTTTGCGCCCTTGAGCACGTCGAGCGCGCGTTTCACCGCTGACGGGGCGGGGATCTGCGCCGGAGCGGCGTCGATCACCTTCACCAGAGACTTCTGTCCGGCCTCGGCATCCATCACCTGACCGAACAGTTTCGCGGGCAGATCGAGATAGACACCGCCGGGACGGCCCGAGACCGCGGCGCGGATCGCACGTGCTAGGCCAATGCCGATGTCCTGCGCATGCAACACGCGGAACGCGGCCTTGCACAGCGGCTTTGCGATCGCGAGCTGATCCATCTCTTCATAGTCGCCCTGCTGCAGGTCGACGATCTCGCGCTCGGACGAGCCGGATATCAGGATCATCGGGAAGCAGTTGGTGGTGGCGTGGGCGAGGGCCGTGAGGCCGTTGAGAAAACCGGGCGCCGAAACCGTGAGGCAGACGCCGGGCTTCTTGGTCAGGTAGCCGGCGATCGAGGCGGCGTTGCCGGCATTCTGTTCGTGGCGGAACGAGATCACGCGAATGCCCGCGGCCTGCGCCATGCGGCCGAAATCCGTGATCGGAATGCCGGGCACGCCGTAGATCGTGGTAAGGCCGTTGAGCTTCAGCGCATCGATCATGAGATTAAAGCCGTCGGTGAGCTCGCGCTCGGCTTGATTGGTATCGATGCTCTTGGCTGCGGTTACGGACATTCCACTTTCTCCCTGATCGTGTGTGGTTCGGACGAGTTGATCGTCTTCTGCTGTGAAGTCGTTCTAACTAGGTAATTCTCTAACTAAACAGTCCTCTAGCTAAAGAGTTCTTGGCCATGCGCTTCGACATAAGCGGCGAGGCCCAGCGTGTGATCGCGTGCGCGCTTTTCGGCGAGTTCGGTATCGCGCGCTTCGAGCGCTTCGATCATGCCCAGATGTTCGGGCAGCGAGGTCGCGGTGCGATCGGTACGGCCGATCGTCAATTGCCGGTAGCCGCGCACATGCAGCAGGATGTCGTTGGTCATATCGACCAGCACCGGCGACTCCGAGAGCGAGATCAGCGCCTGGTGGAAGGCGATATTGGCCTTCGAATATTCCTCGACGTGGTCCTGCGGCAGGCGGTCCTTGCCGAAATCCTTGAAGAAATCGCGCAGCGCCGTGATGTCTTTCTTGCGCGCGGTGGTGGTGATCAGGCGCGCGGCCATGCTCTCGAGCGCCGCCCAGGCGCGGATCATATCGACGATCTCGGTCTTGGTGCGGCGGACCACGACGATGCCGCGGCGTGGCACGGTTTTGACGAAGCCGTCCTGTTCCAGCATCGCGATGGCTTCGCGAATGGGGGTGCGGCTGACGCCGAGGCGTTCGGACAACGCGCGTTCGTCGAGCATCACCTGCTCGGGCGTCGCATAGATATCCATCTTGAGAATAGCTTCCTTCAAGGCTTCATAGGCCTTGTTCTTGAAGCTCGTCTCAGGTGCAATCCGAACGATTGCGATATCTGCATCAGCCATGGCAGGCGTGGCCTTGGGTTGTTTGCGTGCGGGCACGATTCGTCTCCTCCGGTGGGAGACCAGTTGTAACAGGAATAACGTCTAATATTTTTGGCATACCAAATACCACCATGTCAAGTTGACAGTATTTTCAGCGTTTCCGGGGTATCAGGTGACTTGACTTTCTCCGCGCTGGCATACCAAATGCCATAAAATATGCCCCAGGAGGAAGTCCATGTCGAATCCCAAAGATGCGGTCCGCAAAGTTCTCGATGCGGTGAAGGCCGATAAGCGCACCAGCCTGACGGCCCCGGAGGGCAAACTGGTCTGCGATGCCTACGGAATTCCGGTTCCGAAGGAGGGCGTCGCCAAATCGGCGGCCGAGGCCGCCAAGCTCGCGGCCGACATGGGATTCCCGGTCGTGATGAAGATCGTCTCGCCGGACATTCTCCACAAGACCGAGGCCGGCGGCATCATGGTCGGCGTCAAGACCGCGGCGGATGCGGAAAAGAATTACGAGACCATTCTCGCCAACGCAAAGAAGTACAAGGCGGACGCCAAGATCGAGGGCATCCAGGTCCAGCAGATGCTGGCCGGCGGCACCGAGGTCATCGTCGGCTCGATCACCGACGGCTCGTTCGGCAAGCTGGTGGCCTTCGGCCTCGGCGGCGTGCTGGTCGAAGTTTTGAAAGACATCACTTTCCGTCTGGCGCCTGCCACCAAGGACGACGCGCTGTCGATGCTCGACGGCATCCAGGCCCATGACATGCTGAAGGGCGTGCGCGGCGGCGATCCGGTCAACCGCGAAGCGCTGGCCGCAGTCATCGTCAAAGTATCGCAGCTCGTCAGCGACTTCCCCGAAATCGTCGAACTGGATCTCAATCCGGTATTCGCCACCAAGAACGACGCGATCGCCGCTGACGTGCGTATCGTCGTCGACTTCGACTACAAGCCGCGTCCGGCGCCGCGCCCGACCGAAGAAATCGTCACCGCGATGAACCGCATCATGCAGCCAAAGGCGGTCGCCGTGATCGGCGCCTCCGCCGAGGACGGCAAGATCGGCAACTCCGTGATGAAGAACCTGATCAACGGCGGCTATAAAGGCGATATCTATCCGATCCATCCCAAGGCCGCGGAGATCCTGGGTTACAAGGCCTATAAGAGCGTCAAGGACGTTCCCGGCGTGATCGACACCGCTGTGTTCGCGATCCCGGCAAAATTCGTCGCCGGCGCATTGGTCGAATGCGGCGAGAAGAAAATTCCCGGCGCGGTCCTGATTCCGTCGGGCTTTGCCGAAGCCGGCGCGCCCGAGCTCCAGGAAGAAATCGTCGAGATCGGCAAGAAGTATAATGTCCGTTTGATGGGGCCGAATATCTACGGCTTCTATTATACGCCCGCCAATCTCTGCGCCACGTTCTGTACCGCCTATGACGTCAAGGGCTCGGCGGCGCTGTCGTCGCAATCCGGCGGCATCGGCATGGCGATCATCGGCTTCTCGCGCTCGGCCAAGATGGGCGTCTCCGCGATCGTCGGCCTCGGCAACAAGTCCGACATCGACGAGGATGACCTGCTGGCTTTCTTCGAGCAGGATCCGAACACGGCGATCATCGCGCAGCATTGCGAGGACCTGAAAGACGGCCGCGCCTTCGCCGAAGCCGCCAAGCGCGTCTCCAAGAAGAAGCCGGTGGTGGTGCTCAAGGCCGGCCGTACCTCGGCCGGCGCCAAGGCGGCCTCGTCGCACACCGGCGCGCTCGCCGGCAACGACAAGATCTACGAGGATGTCTTTGCGCAATCAGGCGTGATCCGGGCCCGCTCGCTGCGCCAGTTGCTCGAATTCGCGCGCGGCGTGCCTGTGTTGCCGACGCCGAAGGGCGAAAACATCCTGATCATCACCGGTGCCGGCGGCTCCGGCGTGCTGCTGTCGGACTCCTGTGTCGATAATGGCCTGTCGCTGATGGCGATGCCGCCGGATCTCGATACGGCGTTCCGGAAATTCATTCCGCCGTTCGGCGCGGCCGGAAATCCTGTGGATATCACCGGCGGCGAGCCGCCGATCACCTACGTCAACACCGTCAAGCTCGGCCTGTCGGACGATCGCATCCACTCGCTGATCCTCGGCTACTGGCACACCATCGTCACGCCGCCGATGGTGTTCGCCCGTAACATGGTCGAGGTGAAGAAGGAGATGGAGGCCAAGGGCTTTGTGAAGCCGATCGTCGCCTCGCTCGCCGGCGATGTCGAGGTCGAGGAGGCCGCCGAATATCTCTACCAGAACGGCATCCCGGCCTATGCCTACTCGACCGAACTGCCGGTCGAAGTGCTGGGCGCCAAGTACAAATGGGCGCGCGGCGCGGGCCTGCTCTGAGCTGGCGACGACTGTTAACCTCTCCCCGCTTGCGGGGAGAGGTCGAATTCGAGCGGAGCTCGAATTCGGGTGAGGGGGGATTCTCCGCGAGTCCAATTCTCACCGTCCTTGTGGAAGCTCCCCCTCACCCCGACCCTCTCCCCGCAAGCGGGGCGAGGGAGAACGGGCAGGTCGCGATGAAGCGAAACGTGATCCGGCGCAAACCACTCGAGCCGAAATCCGCCCCCGACAGTGAGGCCGAGTCGAGAGACGGCGGCGTGCAGTCCGTCGATCGCGCGCTCTCGATCATCGAAACGCTCGCCGAGGACGACGAGGGCTATCGCCTGAGCGATCTTGCGATCCGCACGGGGTTGTCGACTTCGACCGTGCACCGGTTGCTGTCGACGCTGGAAAGCCGGCGCTTCGTGCAGTTCGACCGCACCGAATCGAAATGGCATGTCGGCGCGCGCGCCTTTACCGTCGGCGCGACCTTCGCCCGCCGCCGCAATTTTTCCGCGCAGGCCGTGCCTTACTTACGCAAATTGCGCGACCTGACGCGCGAGACCGCCAATCTTGCGGTCGTCGATGACGAGTTCATCGTCGTGCTGACGCGGATGGAAAGCCGCGAAATCATGCGGTCATTGACACAAGTCGGCGGCCGCGTCGCGATGGTGGCGTCCGGCGTCGGCAAGGCCGTGCTCGCGACCTGGTCCGACGAGGACGTCAACGCGATCATCCGCCATCACGGCATGCCGCGCCTGACCGAAAAGTCGATCGTGCGGCCGAGCGATCTGTTCAAGGAGCTCGAAAAAGTCCGCCGCCAGGGTTTTGCCATCGACGACGAGGAAGCCTGCATGGGCCTGCGCTGCATCGCCGCCGTGGTCTACAACGATTGCAGCGAGCCGCTCGCCGCGATCTCGGTTTCCGGCATGACCGGCCGTCTCACCGACGATCGCCTGCCGTCGCTGGGCCAGACCGTGCGCGAGGTGGCGGCCGAACTGACGGTGGCGCTCGGCGGCGTGATGCCGGCGCCGAAACCGGCCTGAGCAGCGGAAATTTCGGCGAAAACGCCGCCGGACGTCCAGGGCCGGTCGGCAGGCAATACCGCCCCACGTTTTCGCTGCGGAACATCACGACGGCGAACAGTCCGTCTGGACAGCGGCGACTTTTCCGGCTGATATGCGACGAAATGACACGATGCGGCAAATGCGTAGCCATCTGCATCAGCCTGGAGGAACTCCCATGATCCCGTTTTATACGCGCCTCATCGGCGCGGCGGTCGCGCTGACGCTCGCGGCAGGTAGCCCGGCGCTGTCGCAGCAGCTCGAACTCAAGCTGATGGCGCCCGCAGCGCCCGGCGGCGGATGGGATCAGACCGCCCGTGCGATGCAGCAGGCGTTTGTCGCCGCCGGTATCGCGCGCAGCGTCCAGGTCACCAACGTTGCCGGCGCGGGCGGCAGCGTCGGCATCGCGCAGTTCGTCAACGGCGCCAAGGGCGACGGTAACCAGATGATGGTGAACGGCTTCGTCATGGTCGGCGCGCTCGCCATGAACAAATCGCCGGTCACGCTCGAACAGGTGACGCCGATTGCACGCCTCACCGAGGAGATCCAGGTCATCGTCGTGCCGGCGAATTCGCCGATCAAGACGGCGCAGGATCTGGCCGCCGCGCTCAAGGCCGATATCGCCAAGGTCACCTTTGCCGGCGGCTCGGCCGGCGGCGTCGACCACGTGATGGCGGCATTGTTCGCGGGCGCCGTCGGCGCCGACGCCAAGAAGGTCAACTACATCCCGTTTTCCGGAGGCGGCGAGTCGCTGGCGGCCATCCTTGGCGGGAAGGTCACCGCGGGCATTTCGGGAATGAGCGAATATGACGGTCAGATCAAGTCCGGCAAACTGCGCGCGATCGGCGTGACCTCGGAAAAGCGGATCCCCGGCAGCGATATTCCGACCTTCAAGGAGCAGGGCATTGACCTCGTGCTGGCCAACTGGCGCGCGGTGATGGCGCCTCCCGGCATCACGGCGGAACAGAAGAAGACGCTGAGCGATGCGGTGGAGAAGATGGTCAAGTCCGACGCCTGGAAAGAGGTTCTCAAGCAGAAGGGCTGGGACGACGCTTATCTTTCCGGCGACGCGTTCGCGGATTTCCTGAAGAAGGAAACGGTGCGCGTTACCGACGTGCTGAAGTCGGTCGGCCTGGTCAAATCATGAGCGACCTTCCGCAGGGGGCGGCGGAGCGGCGCATCGATTCCGCGGGCGTGGTCATTGCGCTCGCGCTTGCGGCGTTGGCCGCGGTGCTGGTGTGGGACGCGAGCCAGCTGCAATCCAACAATCCCTACGGCATGGGGCCCCACGTGATGCCTGTTGTCATCGCCGTGGGGCTCGGCATTCTCGCGATCGGCAATCTGGTCGAGGCGTTGCGCGGCAATCTGCCGGCACGCGAGAGCGCCGATGCCAAAGCGGTGTGGCTGATTCTCGGCGGGTTGGCGCTGCTGATCGCCATCATCGGTCTTGGCGGCGGCTTTATCCCGGCGACCACGGCATTGTTCGTCGCCACGGCGACGGCCTTCGGGCGGCGCGCCATTCTCACCGATCTCGCCATCGGCTTCGTCATGACCACCCTGATCTATGTCGCCTTCAGTCGCCTGCTGACGTTGAGCCTTCCCGCCGGCCCACTGGAAAGGCTGTTTTGATGGATGCCTTCGTCGCACTCGCTAACGGCATGGCTGTCGCTATCCAGCCCATGAACATGCTCTATGCGTTGATCGGCGTGTTGCTCGGCACCGCGGTTGGCGTGTTGCCCGGCATAGGGCCTGCGCTCACCGTCGCCTTGCTGCTGCCGGTGACCTACAAGCTCGATCCCGGCGGTTCGCTGATCATGTTCGCCGGCATCTATTATGGCGGCATGTATGGCGGATCCACCACCGCCATCCTCATCAACACGCCCGGCGAGAGCGCATCGATGGCGACCGCGCTGGAGGGGAACAAGATGGCCAAGGCCGGCCGCGGCGGGCCTGCACTGGCGACCGCCGCAATCGGCTCGTTTGTCGCCGGCACCATCGCCACCATTGGTCTCGCCTTTCTGGCGCCTTGGCTGGTCGACTTCGCGGTGCACTTCGGGCCGGAAGATTATTTTGCGTTGATGTGCGTGGCTTTCGTCACCGTGTCGGCAACCTTCGGAAGTTCGCCGATTCGCGGACTGACCAGCCTGTTCATCGGGCTGACGCTCGGGCTCGTCGGCATCGACAAGCTCACCGGGCAGCCCCGGCTCACCTTCGGCATCCCCGAACTGCTCGACGGCGTCGAAGTGACGACGCTGGCGGTCGGCCTGTTCGCGGTGGGGGAGGCGCTCTACGTCGTCTCGCGCCGTCATCACTCCGAAGAAAAGCTCGAGCCGGTGCGCGGCTCGCTATGGATGACCAAAGAGGACTGGCAACGGTCGTGGAAACCGTGGCTGCGCGGCACCATGTTCGGTTTTCCGATCGGCGCGCTGCCCGCCGGCGGCGCGGAGATTCCAACCTTTCTGTCTTACTCAACGGAAAAGAGGCTGTCGAAACACCCCGAGGAATTCGGCAAGGGCGCGATCGAAGGCGTCGCGGGCCCGGAAGCCGCCAACAACGCATCCGCCGCCGGCACCCTCGTGCCGCTCTTGACGCTGGGGCTTCCGACCTCGGCTACCGCCGCGATGATGCTGGCGGGCTTTCAGCAATACGGCCTCAACCCGGGACCGCTGCTGTTCGCCGAGCGGCCCGATCTGGTGTGGGGCCTGATCGCCAGCCTGTTCATCGCCAACGTCATGCTGCTGGTGCTCAACCTGCCGCTGGTCGGCCTGTGGGTGAAACTGCTCGCGATCCCGCAGCCGTGGCTTTACGCCGGCATTCTGGTGTTTGCGACCACCGGCACGATCGCAGCAAAACCGTCGGTGGTCGAACTGTCGATGCTGGCGGGTTTCGGCGTGATGGGCTTCCTGATGCGCCGGTTCGATTTTCCGATCGCGCCTGTCGTGGTCGGTCTCATCCTAGGGCCGATCGCCGAAAGCCAGTTGCGCCGCGCGATGTCGATCAGCCTCGGCGATCCCATGGCGCTGCTGCAAAGCCCGATGTCGGCGACGCTGCTCGGCATCGCGCTGATCGCGCTGGTTGCGCCGTTCGTGATGCAGGGGCTGGGCCGGTTCAAGGCGAACGAGGATTAGCGGCACGCGTGTCTTGAACGGTCCCGTACCGGCCAATATTATAAGAGCTAATTGACAGGCCATTTTTCGGAGCGCGCCGATATGGCGTTGAACCTACTTCAATCCGGATACGCAACTCTCCAATACGAGATCGCCGAGGAGAGGGCGTCGGCGCTCGGACGGCTTGGACGACGGCTCGAGGCCGCGCTGACGGAACTTGCCGCATGTCCGCGGACGGCGAATCCCGATCGAAAAGTCCGCGATCGTCTCGTCGAACAGGCGGGGTATGCGCTCTGGCTCTTCGTCGTGCAGCGCGAGGCCTGCGGTCTCAACAAGATCGACCACGTGATTAAGCTTTACGGGGTGCCGAACGAGGTGCTTGCCCGCATGGGGCCATTGCCGAAAGCCCGCCCTCCGGCGTGATCCAGGGGCCGCCCCAATCCGCTCCGGCTACACCGGCAGCTTCCGCTTCTGGTGTGCCCGGCCCTTGATGGCGGCGGCCTGGCTATGCCCCGCGATTACGCGCACGCCTTCGTCAATTCGTGTCGTGATGTTGTCCGCGGTGCAGCCTTGCAGGAATGCGACGCCGTTGTTGCGGCAGGCCGCCAGAATGCGGTCGCGCGCCGCCTGCATTTCCCGCGGAAAGGGTTCGCGGGGAATTTCGCGATAGCCGAGCGAAAGACTGAGGTCGCCCGGGCCGATCTCGGCAAATCCCAGTCCGGGCACGCTAAGGATCTCCTCGCAATTGGCGACGCCCTCGGGGCTTTCCAGCTTCACGCCCAGCAGCAGTTCACCTTTCGGATTGAGCGGCCAAGGATCGCAGCGCGCCATATATTCTTCGGTGGTCAGGCCCCAGACCGGGGCGGCCGTTGTCTCCGATCCGCGCCCCCGTGTGCCGATGCCGAGCAGCTTGCGACCGGCGGCGTCGGTGCCGCCGTCTTTTGCGCGTATCGCTCCCGCCATCCGTGCCAGCGGCGAGGGGATTTCGGGATCGACGCCATCAGTGTTGTGCGGATAGCGGCAGGATTCAACGAAGGCCCGCACCGCGTCGGCGGTTTCCGCCTGGCACAGCAGGATGCCATGCACGCCGCGGCCGAGGATCTGGCGGAACTGCCAGGCGTTGTAACGCACATGTGCGGCGTCGATGCCATTCACCGGCGCCTCGACAATGACAGTCGGCGTGCGGTGCCCCGAACGTGTCGGCCCGGCATCGATCATGCCGCGCATGTACGCGGCAAGGCCGGTCATATCGAATGCGCCGTGCTCCATGCCGACATTCATGTAGTCGGCCCAGGTCCCGGCATCGATGCGGCCTTGCGCATGGGTCAACACATGGCCGCTGTGCGGGCCGTCATAATAGATCGCCTGATCCTGCTCCAACAGTTCGATGCAGCGACTGATCCGCTTGCCCATCAAGGGTTTCCTCCGACAGTTTCCGGCGATACCGGAGCAAGGCTAGCACGCTGCCGCGCCACCGTGGACAGGGGCGGTGATCACTATCGCGCTGAATGTGCAAAAGCGTTGTTGGGGAAACAGGAAATGGGCCGCCGCAATCGGCAGCCCAACCAGCGATCGACGGAATGACGCCGTGAAGCCGGCCAAGGGCCGCAGGGCGGACTGTTGATTCAGTCCGCTCCGCGGACCGTTGTCATTTGAACATGCCGAGAATCCACTTGATGAGCTGATCCATCGGCGAAGGCTTGGGATAGGGCATCGTGCCGTCCCTGGACGTAGCCATGCCTCCGTACACCGCGGACAGCTCGTCGATGTTCAACTCGTGATCGTTCTGCATCCGTTGATCTCCTCTCAAGCGATGGACGCCTCATCCACCGTGCCGGGGAGGCTAGAACGGGCGCTCAGCCGAGGGTGTGATCCACGTCACGAACTCTGCAGGGTGTGTGCGGATCCGTTGAACCAATCCGCACTGTGGCTCAGCGCCGCGCCCGCAGCATTGGCGTCAATGCGGGAGACGAGCCGCTTTGTATCCTGCCGATGATCTTGAAGCCGTGGCGTTCGTACAGGGAAATGTTGCGCGGGTTCGAGCTTTCGAGGTAGGTGGCGGTGCCCTGCTCGTCGCAGCGTCGAAGCGCGTGTTTCATCAGTAGCGCGCCGAGCCCTTGCCCGATCCATTTCGGATCGGCGGCAAAAAGCGGCAGGTACCAATGCGGCTCATGCGGATGATGTTCGGCCATGCCCTTCATCAGCACGCCAACATCGTCGGCGATCTCCGGGCGCAGGGAGCCCTCCATGACTGCGCCCATCGCCGTGTCGTCGGGCTCGACGCCTGGCGGTAGCCACAGGGCGGCGGCGCGAGCGTGTTCGGTGATGTCGGCTGTGCCATGCTCGAATGCCCGGCCGCCAAAGGCTTTGACGAATCGCGGCATCACCTTGAGGTATTCGGACGGGTCGGGCCAAACCCAGCGCGTCATCGGGTCGGCTGCAAAGCCGAGCACGATGGTGCTGATGACGGTTGCCTGGATGCTTGCGTCCGCGGATTTTACTTCCGGCACCGCCGACATCGGGTCATCCTTCATTTCGATCTGGTCACCGCCAATGTAGGCGTGCGAATGCCTTCTTTCCAGGCGTTGGAACCTGAATGCCCGGCGTGGTCGGCAAGGCCAGTTCCGGCCTGCGGCAGCGGCCGGATCCGCAAATCGCAACGGCGATCGCCGCTTAGTTGACGGGCCCGCCGCGACCCAGATTTTCCGCATCCGGGTCCGCGCGCTTCACCCCGGTCGCGCGGTTGACCATGACCGTGACGAACCAGAGAACGACGCCGACCGCGAGCAGAACGCCGGCGATGCGGTACTGCACAGGGTCACGGCCGGTCCAGGGACCGGTCAGGAAGGCGCAGAACACCGCCCCCAGGATCGGCAGAATGGTCGGCGTGCGGAAATGCTGATGATCGACAGGGTCGCGCCGAAGCACCAGCACCGCAACATTGACCACCGTGAACACGCACAACAAAAGCAGCGCCGTGGTGCCTCCGAGCGCCGGCACCTCGCCGACAAAGGTGATCAGTCCGAATGCCAGGAGCGTCGTGAAGCCAATCGCGACATAGGGCGTGCGCCGCGTCTGGTGCACCTTGCCGAGGGTGGGCGGAAGCACATGCTCGCGGCTCATGCCATACACAAGGCGGCTCGCCATCAGCATGTTGATGAGCGCGCTGTTCGCCACCGCGAACATGGTGATGAAGCCGAAGATCCAGAGCGGGAAACCGGGCGCGCCTTTTTGAACCACTTGCAGAAGAGGGGTCTCGCCTTCGCCCAATTGCTCCGGAGCCACCAGCGTGATCGCGGAAATCGAGACCAGAACATAGATGACACCGGTAATCGCAAGGCCCGCAAGCAGCACTTTTGGGAAGTGGCGGGTTGGATCCTTGCATTCCTCGGCCATGTTGACCGAATCCTCAAAGCCCACCATGGCAAAGAACGCGAGCGTGGTCGCTGCGACCACCGGCCAGAACATGCCGCCGTCCGGGGTTGAGCGAAACTGCATCACGCGCGACACATCGCCCTGGCCGAGGCCGATGGCCCAAAGGCCGATGACGATAATGATCAGCAGTCCGGTCAGCTCGACGCAGGTGAGCACCACATTGGCTTTCACGCTTTCGCCGACGCCACGGAAATTGACCGCTGCAACGACCGCCATGAAAGCAAGACCCGTGACGGTGATGCCAAACCCCGTCAGACCGAGCCCCATCGCATGCGACATGTTCGCAGCGAACGCCCGGGAAGCCGTCGATGCCGAGGTGATCCCCGAGCACATCACCGCAAACGCGACGATGAACGTGATGAAATGGATGCCGAAAGCCTTGTGGGTATAGAGGGCGGCTCCCGCCGCTTTCGGATATTTCGTGACCAGTTCGAGATAGCTGAACGCGGTCACCAGCGCGACCACGAATGCCACCACGAAGGGCAGCCAGACCACCCCGCCTACCTGCTTGGCGACCTGGCCCGTCAGCGCATAGATCCCGGTTCCGAGAATGTCGCCGACGATAAACAGGAGGAGCAGCCAGGGGCCCATGACCCTGTGAAGGCTAGGTTCGACGCTGCTTGACGGGGTGCCGGCGTTGACGGTGACATCGGCCATCGTACGTCCTTTCCACTCTCGGTAGCGCCGGTGCAGTGTATCGGCAGTTCGCGGCTTGTGGAAGGTGCGGGTCAAACCATTCACAGCTCGGTGCATCGCGCTGCGGGATGCGAAGCCATTTCCTCGTCATTGCGAGCCACCGGATTGCGAGCCACCGGGTCGCGCGAATGCGCGCCCGATGACAGGCTCCGCGAAACAATCCATCGCGCCGCGCAAGGGAAGCATGGATTGCCCCCGTTGGGACGGGTTATTTGGGCGACGGTGGAGTAGCTTACAGGGGCTACCGGATGATCTAGGATCTTACTGCGTCGTGTTCGCTTGCCGTGGGGGCTGTTGCCCGTCGGGCAAATCATTTCCGATTTGCGGAAATCGTGTCAAGCCCCGAAATAAAAAATATTTCTGTTTACCAGAAGGCAAATCAGGGATATTTGTTTTGCCCATCCCGTCCCACTCAGAGGGCGTCGGCCGTCGTCACGGACGTTGGACGGGTTGCGGTGGACGCTGGTTTACGCTGAGACGACGGCGTGGATGAGCGTACGGCAAAACCGTGTGGTCCTGGCGCCCGTTGCTGGCGTCAAGCCGTCGGCTAAGCGTGAGCTGAACCGACGGTGACGGAGTCAACCAAGAACTCGTCTCCGGGGAGATCACGGCATAAGCCGTAAAGCCATTGCGCAGGGAAGGCCGGGTGTTCTCCGCTGCCCTGTATGCTCGTGTGCACTTTGTTTTGTGCAAACCGCACGCGAGACCGCGGGTGCAGCGCGCACCCGGTCTTCCCTGCGCCCTCTCATGAGAGGGCAAGGAGTTTCTGGCAAAGCTCGGGCGCATCGCGCGGCGAGGGCGCGGAACCATGTCCCTGAACCATGTCCCTGCATTGCGAAGCAGCAAACCGCCTCTTTGGTGAACACCGTGGATGGACAGGATGTCGCATTTTGCGCTGCAGCAAACCTCCAAAGACCGGCCCCTGCTAACGGGCAATGGCGTTTTGCCCGGCTTCTCTGTATTGGTTCGGTGGCATACAAGCTTCGGAGCCGGGTGTTCGCGCTCCGCAAAAATAAATTGGGAGGAAACATGCGCAAATTGATTTTGGCTGCGGCATCGATTGCAGCTTTGGCCCTGGCGAGCCCGGCCTCGGCGCAGTCGCCGATCGTCATCAAGCTCAGCCATGTCGTGGCGCCGAACACGCCGAAGGGGCTGGCGTCGGAGAAATTCAAGGAACTGGCCGAGAAGTACACGGGCGGCAAGGTCAAGGTCGAGGTCTACCCGAATTCGCAGCTCTACAAGGACAAGGAAGAGCTGGAGGCGCTGCAGCTCGGCGCGGTGCAGATGCTGGCGCCATCAAGCGCCAAGTTCGGGCCGATCGGCGTCAAGGAATTCGAGGTGTTCGATCTGCCGTACATCCTCCCCGACCTGAAGACGCTGCGCAAAGTCACCGACGGGCCGCTCGGCGCAAAGCTGCTGAAGCTGCTCGATGCCAAGGGAATGACCGGTCTCGCCTATTGGGACAACGGCTTCAAGCAGATGAGCGCCAACAAGAAGCTGATCACGCCGGCCGACTACAAGGGCCTCAAATTCCGCATCCAGTCGTCGAAAGTGATCGAGGCGCAGATGCGTGCGCTGGGCGTGATCCCGCAGGTGATGGCGTTCTCCGAAGTGTATCAGGCGCTGCAGACCGGCGTCGTCGACGGTCAGGAAAATTCCTGGTCGAACATCTACACCCAGAAAATGCACGAGGTGCAGAAGCATATCACCGTCACCAACCACGGTTACATCGGCTATATCGTGGTGGTGAACAAGAAGTTCTGGGACGGCCTGCCGGATGATATTCGTGTCCAGCTGGACAAGGCCATGAAGGAAGCCACCGCTTACGGCAACGGCCAGTCGCAGAAGGAAAACGACGAAGCGCTCGCCGACATCAAGAAGAGCGGCAAGACGGAGATCGTCACGCTGACGCCGGAGCAGGACGCTGCGATGCGCAAGGCGATGGAGTCGATCTACAAGGATGTCGCCGGCCGCGTCGGCCAAGGGCTGATCGACGAGTTCCTGAAGGAGACCAGGGGCGCGACCAACTAAGACGACGATTTGGGATGCTGTGAGCTTTTTCAAGCTCTTGGTAGGGGCAAGTAAATCGTTCTTCGTCATGCCCGGCCTTGTGCCGGGCATCCACGTCTTACTCGCTTAGCAGCTAGAAAGACGTGGATGGCCGGGACAAGCCCGGCCATGACGAAGTTCGATAATTGGGGGATATAGATGTTTCTACGCATCCTCGACCGGCTCGAGGAACTGCTGATCACATTCCTGATCGCGGCGGCCACGGTGATTATCTTCATCGCGGTGATGCATCGCTATCTGGTCGGCATTCCTCTTTTCTATCCGTACCTGTTTCCCATCAACCTCGCATGGGCGCAGGAGCTCTGCATCATCATGTTCGTGTGGATGGCGAAGTTCGGTGCCGCCTATGGCGTGCGCACCGGCATCCATGTAGGCGTCGACGTACTGGTCAACAAGCTCGGTCCGAATAAGCGCAAAGTCACCGTCATGTTCAGTCTGCTGTGCGGTGCGCTGTTTACGTTCGTCGTTGGCTCCATGGGGGCGAAGTTCGTCTGGGGGCTCTACCACACCGACCAGGTGACGGCCGACATGGAGATTCCGAGCTGGATCACCTATCTCTGCGTTCCGCTCGGTTCCTACCTGATGTGCTTCCGCTTCCTGCAGGTGGCCAATAATTTCTGGCATACCGGGCATCTGCCGCATCACGACGAAACCCAGGTCGAGGGCGTGGAGATCGATGCGCCCGGTGTCGGCGCTGGGGGGATCGCCCGATGATCACGCTGATGATCTTCGGGCTGCTCGTCGCCCTGATGCTGACGGGCATGCCGATCTCGATCGCGCTCGGCCTGACCGTGCTGACGTTCCTGTTCTTCATGACCTCGGTGCCGATCGAGTCCGTGGCGCTGAAGCTTTTCACCGGCATCGAGAAGTTCGAGATCATGGCGATCCCGTTCTTCATCCTGGCCGGCAACTTTCTGACCCATGGCGGCGTCGCCAGACGCATGATCGCTTTTGCCAGAACGATGATCGGCCATTGGCCCGGAGGGCTCGGCATCGCCGCCACCATGGCAGCCGCGCTGTTCTCGGCGGTGTCGGGGTCTTCGCCCGCAACCGTCGTCGCCATCGGCTCGATCATGCTGCCGGCGATGCTGTCGGTCGGCTATCCCAAGCGCTTTGCCGCCGGGGTCATCGTCACCGGCGGCGCGCTCGGCAACCTCATTCCGCCGTCGATCATCATGGTGATCTATGCGGTGGCGACGAGCGGGGCGGTTTACTTTGGCCCGAATGGCGAGAAAGTCGCCTCTGCCTCGGTCGGGCAGTTGTTCATGGCCGGCATGGTGCCGGGCGTGATCCTGGCGATCATGCTGTCGGGGACCACGTGGTATCGCGCGTGGAAGAATAATATTCCGCGGGTCGAGAAGGCTTCGTGGGGCGAGGCGTTCACGGCGTTTGTAGACTCGTTCTGGGGCGTCTCCCTGATAGTCGTGGTTCTCGGCGGCATCTATCTCGGCTGGTTCACGCCGACCGAAGCCGCGGCGATGAGCGCGGTTTATGCCTTCCTGATCGAGATGTTCATCTACAAGGACCTGAGGTGGAAGGACGTGCCAAAAGTCCTGCTCATCTCCGCCAACATGAGCGCGATGATCCTCTACATCGTCACCAACGCGGTGCTGTTCTCGTTCCTGATGACGAGCGAGCAGATCCCGCAGGCGATGTCGAACTGGATCACGAACAGCGGCATCACCTGGATCACCTTCCTTTTGGTGGTGAACCTGCTGCTGCTCTTGGCCGGCAACGTGATGGAGCCGTCGTCGATCGTGCTGATCATGGCGCCGATCCTCTATCCGATCGCGGTCAAGCTCGGCATCCATCCGGTGCATTTCGGCATCATGATCGTGGTCAACATGGAAATCGGCATGTGCCATCCGCCGGTCGGCCTCAATCTCTATGTGGCCTCCGGCATCGCCAAGATGGGCATTACCGAATTGTCGATCGCGGTGCTGCCATGGCTGGTCACGCTGCTGGTTTTCCTCGGCCTCATCACCTACATCCCGGAATTGTCGTTGTGGCTGCCGCGTACCCTCGGGATGCTTTAACGATCTGGACAGACGAAGTTCATCGACATTACATCTTGGTAAGGGAAGGCACTCTTGCCTATCGTTAAGTTGATTGCCGGCAGCCGCGGGCCCATCTTCATGCAACCTTTCAACGGAGGTCAGCATGAGGAAGTTCGCCATCGCCGCGGTCGCGGTGCTCGCCATCGCCGGTTCTACGGCGGTCTATGCCCAGCACCGTCATTGGGGCTACGGGCATACGCGGATGAACCCGGAAGACCGGGCGGCGTTTGCCGACGCGCGGATCGCCTCCGTGCATGCCGGGCTCAAGCTGACCGCCGACCAGGAAAAGCTGTGGCCGGCGGTGGAAACCGCGGTGCGGGAATTCGCCAAACTGCGGATCGATCGCGCCAATGCGCGGATGGATACGCGGCGGGACGATTCGAGCCAGCAGAAGCCGGATGATCCGCTGACGCGCCTGCGCGAGCGCGCCGACAACATGGCGACTTCGGCGGCCGCCATGAAGAAAATCGCTGACGCGGCCGATCCGCTTTACAAGACGCTGGATGATGGCCAGAAGCGCCGCCTGGCCGTGCTGACCGGAATGAACCGGTTTCATGGTCGTGGCGAAGGCTGGCGGGAGCGCCGGATGGAGCGTTTTGAGCGGGATCGCGACGATGGCGGCCGGGACCGCGGCTATAACCGCAACCGCTATGACCGGGATGACGGGCCGGACCGAGGGGGCCCGGAGCGGCTCTGAGCGCAGGTTTGCCGAGTTCGGCCCGGGTAGGGCGTTTTCCAGCGAAGTGGATACCGGTTCGCGTCAAGAAAGCGCGTCAAATCATGAATCTAGAGCCCCGTTCCGATTCAATCGGAACGGAAAAGGCTCTAGGGGCGGAAGCCGCTGAAATCCAGCGGCTTTTTGCCTTTCCGGGCCCACGCCAAAGGCCGGGAAAACTCCGTCAGCTTTGCTGGACATCGGGGAATCGCTTTGCTAAACGACGCCCTCTTGCGAAGGCTTTTCCGGACCAAGTCCGGGCGCATAGCTCAGTTGGTAGAGCAGATGACTCTTAATCATCGGGTCCCAGGTTCGAGCCCTGGTGCGCCCACCAAGCTTTTCAAGAATTTGGCCAGATAGCCGCCACGCAGACCGCGAACCGTTTGCGCGGTCGCGGCCGAGCAATATCTGAATGCTCCGCATGGCGGATCGGCAGTCAGGAAGTCAATGGACGGGGGCGAGCGTCCGCTTCAGCTTGTTGACGGCGCGAACGGCCAAACCGAGCAAGAACGGACTGGTCTGGCGGAAGACGGCGACCTTCTTCACATAGCCCTCGACATGCCATTTGGCGTGGGCACCGTTGTGGAAAACGATCACGTCACCGACGCCGTAACGTTTCGGTGGCATGCCCTTGCTCTCAAGCACGATCGATCCTTCCTGGATCACGATGGTCTCGTCGACATCGTAGTACCAGTTGAATTTGCCCTCGGTGCAGGACCAGATCACGGTTGTGGCAGCGCCGTCCGCGCTGGTCGACAGCACATGCGAGCGGGCTTCCGGATTGCCTTCAAGGATCCAGGATGGCTCGATCGGCGACGGCTTGAGATCCACGTTCAAATGGCCAGTTTCAATAAGCGCAAGCGGCATCGATCACCTCAGCGGATTGAAAAATATGCACGGCTCAACAGCGTCCCGGCTACGCGAGTTGCAGATTGCTAACTCTCCCGGAACGGATGGGATTAGATTATCCCACAAAGAATGAAGAGGCCAGTTTGGGGGCGCCCAACGGGTCGTTCAACGCGGGTTACCTCTAAAGAGCCACCTCAGGCCGTTTCGACATTCGAGATGAAGCTAGAATGCGCTATCTTCTGGCGCCCGGCGAACAGGGTCGGTGATGCGACGAAGCTGGTGCGACAAGGAGACCGGCTATGGTTCGAAGTTTCAAGGTTCGTTCCGCTGAGCGCGATGCTCAGACCGATAGCGAACGGTTCGGTTCGATTTCGGCCGCGATTAGCGCCGCGGTTGCGTCAGTTCAGAAGGAGAGGGACGCGTTGCGTGGGCGAGTAGATGCGGCCCGCGATCTGGCTTCCTTTGTCGCGGGCACGGATTACGAAGAATATCTGACCCGGGATGCCAAGGACGCGTCCATGATCAAAGAATACGAGTCGCAGATGATAGCCGGCGAAAAGCGCGTGCAGGAGCTGGAGAGTCAGCTTGGCAGTCTGATCGCTGTTCGGGAAGTGTTCAGCCGCTGTTTCCCCGGCATGCCAGGGTAGGCCGAGGTGAGGGGCGGCTACACTTAGGCAGTGTTGCCGGCGTCGACCGTTAGCACAGTGCCGGTGATGTTCCGACCGCCTTCGCCCAGCAGATACTCGACCATCGAAGCGATGTCGTCGGCCTCGGGCAGGCGGCGCAACGCGCTGCGGCCGGCGATCCGCCGGCGGCCGTCGTCGTCCAGGGACTTGGTCAATTCGGTGTCGACGAAGCCGGGCGCGATCGCGTTCACGGTGATGCCGAGCTTGCCGACCTCGCGGGCCAGCGAACGGGTAAATCCGCCGGCCGCTGCCTTGGACGCGCCGTAGACGGCCAAGCCGTTGTAGCCGGTCGAGGCGATGATGGAGGATATGTTGACGATGCGCCCGGCGCCGTCGGCCATCATATGGCGCACCACGTATTTGGTCAGAACGATCGGCGACAGCACGTTCAGACGGATCAACGCCTCGATCTCGGAATTGCGCGTGTTGGCCAGCAGCCCTTCGGCGCTGATCCCGGCATTGTTGACGAGGCCATAGATCGCGCCGAAGGCGTCGCGCAGTTCCTTCACGAAGGCGGGAATCTTGTCGGTCTGCCCGAGATCGAACGCCCTGAAGTGCAGGCGGTCCGCACCCGCCTCGCGGATGGCCTGTCCCAGCTCCTCGCTCTCGCGGCGCGCGACCGCCACCACGTTGTAGTCGCCGGATGCGGCAAGCCTGCGTGCAATCGCAAGCCCGATGCCGCGACTGCCGCCAGTGACGAGGACGTTATGCATCGGCGCGCGTCAATTTGCCGGCTGCCGTGAGGTCCAGCCGCTCGACGAAGCGGATCACCGCAGGCACCTTGTATGCTGCCAGCGCGTCGTTGCACCGGCTGAGAATCTCCGTACGGATCGTCTCGTGGCGACCAGCCTCGGTGCCGTCGGCGAGGACGATGTCGGCGACCACGATGGCGCCAGTGATCGGGCTTCTGCGCGACCGCGCGCGCGACATTCGGACGGACTCGTGCCGATTGATCACGGTCTCGACCTCCTCGGGATGGACCTTCAGCCCGCCGATGTTGATGATGCCGGTGCGCCGGCCGACAAAGTAGTAACGCTCGTCGCGCAGTTCGACCAAGTCACCGGTGTCGACGAAGCCCTCGGCGTCGGTGAGCTGCGGCGCGCCGGTGCCGACATAGGAGCGCGCCGTGCGGTGCGAGCGGATCCGAAGCGAGCCGTCGACGACCTTCATCTCGACGCCGTCGCGGTTCTGCCCGATCAGGTCGGCGGGAAAACCCTCGCGCCCGTCGTTGACCGCGAAACCAACGCCGGCTTCGGTCGAAGCATAGGCATGGCCGATCGACGCATGCGGAAACGCCCGGGCGAGGCCGTCGAGCACCGCCTGGTCGGCGATTTCGCCGGACAGGCGGACATAGCGTGGCGAGAAGTCCGCGACCGCGCTGCTCATCAGGAGCTTGCGCCAGTGCGACGGCGTCCCGGAAATGTGGGTGACGCCGCCCGCGCGCAGCCGTGCCACGTGATCGACGGTGGCTTCCTTGGGCTCCGACAGCACCATCGATCCGCCGCCGATCACCGCGCGCAGGAAGATCTGCAGGCCGCCGTAGCGACGGATGTCGTAGAACGTCGCCCAGGTAGCGTTCTGGTAGCGCGCAGCACCGTCGGCGATGATCGCGCCGGCCAGCCCGTCGAGCGTATGGCCGACGATCTTGGGCGGCCCGGATGTGCCCGAGGTCAGCATCAGCCACTCGGTCGCGCGTTCGGTCTTCCATCCCGCACCCGGCCGTTCAGGTAGACCGGCGCCGACGACCAGATACGCGCCATCATCCCATCGGTGCAGCGGCCTGTCGGTCACGATGGCGTCGATCTCGGCATCCGCAAGCAGGCCCTCGATGTGATCCGGATCGAGGTCGGGCGGGCACAGAAGCATGCGGCGAGCGACGCCGTCGAGCTCGATCATCGCGAGCGCAGACTGCAGCTGTCCCGACGTCGCAAGCAGCACCGAGCGGCCGGACAGCTCGCGATATCTGCCGATCAGACAGCTGTACCCGAGAATGTCGGTCAGCGATATGACGTGCCGGGCATCGGAAATCGTGCGGCCCTTCAGCTCCGGGCCGAGATACTCGCGAAGCGCTAAGACGTCAGGCTGGGACATTCTCGTATGCTCTGATGAACTCGCCGACGGTCGACGGGAAGGCGGCGTCTTCCGCGATGGTGAACGGATCGATGCCGAGATCGTCTTCCAGCCGCGCGACCAGGATCGCGAAGGCCAGAGAATCGAACCCGGTGTCCTGCAGCGCCAGATCGTCCCGGAGCGGCGGAAGGGTGACCTTTTGCTCTTCAGCGATCTGCTGCATCGCCGAAAAAATCCTCAACTTTACCGACATGAACACCTCACCTCTTCAAAAAAACGGCTCTTCGAGCCGATGCTAAAACCTGATTCCGCCCTCCGCGACGCGCGCGTAGACGGCCCGGTCGATCGAACGATAGGCGCGGGTCGCCGGATCGCGCAGGAACAGCCGGTCGCTCACGACGGAAGGATCGAATCCCTCGCGGATCAACCGCTGCTTGTTCATCTTGAAGGTCTCGGTGGCGTCGAGTTCCGCGCAGAACCTGACGAAGACCGGAATGGCATAGACCGGGAGCCGGCGCGACAGGTGTTCGGCGAAGATCCCAAGATCGAAATGCTGGTCCACGACCAAGGCCGCCATGCCGGCGCGGCCGTCGGCACCGGGGACGGCGGCCCCGTAGGTTGAGGCGTCAACAACGCCGGGGCAGTCCCTGATCGCGTCGTTCACCTCGCTGGTCGCGACGTTCTCGCCCTTCCAACGGAAGGTGTCGCCGACCCGGTCGACGAAATAGAAGTAGCCCTGCTGATCCCGATGCATCAGATCGCCCGTCCGGAACCAGGCATCGCCTTCCGCAAACACGTTGCGGAGAATCTTCTTCTCGGTCTCGGCCGGCTCCGTATAGCCTTCGAAAGGTCCGCCACCCCGATCTGCGGTGCCGATGCGCCCGATTGCCTCGCCGACCTCGCCGTGGGTGCAGGCGATGCAGAGCCCGTCGTCGCCGCGGACCGGGCTGCCGCTGTCGGCATCGACCTTCACGATCGAGGCGGGAAAGCGATGCGCCAGCAGCGGCGGGACACGGCCGATCGCGCCGGGTTTTCCCTCGAAGTTGAACAGCGAAAAATTACCTTCCGTCGCGGCGTAGAATTCCAGGACCTGCGGAATCGCGAACCGCTTCGCGAACGCCTCCCAGATGTCGTCGCGCAATCCGTTGCCGACGGCGAGCCGCAGCCCGTGTCCGACCTCCAGCCCCGAGGCCGGTGCGTTCAGAAGGTAGCGGCAGAGTTCACCGATATATTGGAAGACGGTGCAGTCGAAATACATGATGTCGTCCCAGAAGTCTTCCGCGGAGAACTTCTCGGCGATCACGACTGAACCGCCGGCGCGAAGCATGCTGCAAGGCGCGACGACACCGCCCACCGAATGATGGAGCGGCAGGCAATTGTAAAGGCGGTCGTGGATGGAAGCGTCTGTCAGCCCGGCAAACCATCCTCCCCAGCTGAGGATGCGGCGATGACTGACGTTTACCGCCTTTGGCAATCCCGTGGTGCCCGAGGTGTAGATGAGCAGGGCGCGTTCATTGATAGTGACGTCGCCGCGCTCGACGGAGGACAGCGGGCGTGGATCCGTGCCGGCGAGCGCCGCATCCAGATCGGCGCCAGCGCTGCCAGGACCCAGTCTCCAGATCTGGGGCACGCGATCCAGGTGCGGACGTGCGGCTTCGAACGCATTCATGCAATCGGCGGCAAGAATGATGTGGTCGGCACGCGCGACGTCGATGCAATGGGCAAGGGACCGGCCGACCAGCCGGGTGTTGATTAGCGCCACCGTACCGCCGACGCTGCTGATTCCGAGCCAGCAGGCAACGTACTCCGGCCGGTTCGGCATCAGCAGACAGACGGTGTCGCCGGCGCGGACGCCCAGGCTCCGCGCCCAGCGCGCATACTGGCTGATCCGGGCGCTGAGCTCCCCGTAGGTGAAGGATTGGCGGTCCGAGAGCAGTGCAGGGCGTTCGGGCTGCCGTTTCGCCCATTCTTCCACGACGTCGGCGAACAGCCGTTGCGGTTCGGCCTCGATCCGCGAGGTCAGTTCGATGGCCTTCAGCCAGGCCTTGGTGGCAGACGGTCTGGGTCGCGGGTCACCGCTTTCAGTCGCCCGCTGAAGTGCGCCTGCTTTCATGATTTGACCCAAGTGATTTCGATCTTTGCTCGCGCCGACCAGGTTGCGAGGCGGCAGAGCTGCGGCGGAAGGAGTGACGAGGCGCACCGGACCGCGCGCGATCTTGCGATCACTGTCGATGAGGTTTCGCTCGATCGCACAAGACGCATCTCTGTCCAACTCCCTTATCCCGTCGCGGGTCCGAGTTGGTTGAGGATCATAACCTCCAGCGTCTTCACCGATTGGAAATTCTCGGGCGTGATCTCGGGCTGGGGAAGGGTGAGATCGAACTCGGCTTCGACCTTGAGCATCAGCGCAACCATATCCATCGAGTCCAGTCCGATATCCACCAGCCGGGACTCCGGGTGGACATCCGCAATGATAGCGTTCTGCGCAAGGACGTTCCTGACGACGGAAAGAACACGCTCTTGGACGTTGGCGGCAAAGTCTTGCATTTCAGCTCCACTCATCGCGTGACGGGGCAGATCTTGATCGACGTCACGATACCTGACTGCAGCTCAGGTCAGTAGCTCCACTTCGGGGGTACCCCGCTTGGGAGCACGTTCTCGGCAACATCCACCTTTGCGCCGCCGACACCGCAACTGCGGTCGGTTAGATTGCCGCCATCGCACTCGCGGAATTCGTCTCGACCCGTCGGGGTCTTCGACCATCAAACCATCCAAATGGGAGCTGTTGGGCCATGAATGTGCAGGAAGTCCAGTTCCGCAGTCTCGCTCGGGAAGCCAGCCGAGTGCCATTCTCTCCCGATCGCGCTTCGTTCCAGCAGCGAGTTGCCGCCGTCGCGGAGGCTGCGGCGTCGGAGGCCGTAGCGGTCGACCGCGAAGCGCGCTTCCCGCAGAAGGCGATCGACGCTGCACGCGCGGAAAGACTTCTAGGCGCCCAGATCCCGATCGAGTTCGGCGGCGACGGCGCGTCGATTTCCGAGGTGGCCGACATGTGCTACGCGCTCGGACGCGCCTGCGCATCGGCCGGGATGATCTTCGCGATGCATCAGACCAAGATCGCCTGTCTGGTCCGTCACGGCGCGGGCAGCAGCTGGCACGAAAGGCTGATGCGCCGCGTGGCGGCCGAACAAATGCTCCTGGCGTCTTCGACCACGGAAGGCCAGAACGGTGGAAACATTCGCTTCAGCTCGGCCGCGGTGGAGCACGAGGGCGCCGAGATCTCGCTGGTGCGCGACGCGACGGTGATTTCCTACGGCGCCGAGGCGGACGGCATCGTAACCATCGCCCGCCGCTCCGACGACGCCACCGGATCCGATCAGGTACTGTTGGCCATCACACGTGACGACTACACGCTGGAGCAAACTCTCGCATGGGAGACGCTCGGCATGCGTGGCACCTGCAGCGCCGGCTTCAAGCTGAGCTTCAAGGGCTCGGCGGAACAGATATTCCCGGTGGCATACGAAAAGGTCCATGCGCAGACCATGACGCCCGTCGCGCACCTATGCTGGTCGTCGGTCTGGGCGGGAATCGCGGCTGCGGCAGTGGACCGGGCGCAGCTCTTCATCCGCAAGGCCGCCCGCGGGGCCGGCGGCAACCTTCCTCCCGGCGCGCCGCATTTTACCTCCGCCAAGATGACTCTGACGAAACTGCGCGCCATCATCGCCGCAAACCTCGATTCCTTTGCGGCCCGCGAACAAGACGAGCGCGCGCTTTCGTCCATCGACTTCCAGTCCTCGATCAACCTTCTCAAGGTGGAGGCTTCGGAACTCGCAGTCACGGTCGTCATGCATGCGATGCGCGCGTGCGGCCTGTCCGGCTATCGCAACGACACCGATGTCAGTGTCGGCCGCCATCTCCGCGACGTGCTGTCGGCTCCGATCATGATCAACAACGATCGCATCCTTGCCAGCATGGGTAGCGCCACTCTGATGAGCGCCGTCCCGGCGTCCCTGCGCGATTGATTTTTTTTCTCGAAGAAATGGGGTTGGTATGAACGTAGCCATGTTTGCTGCACCGGCGGAACCCACTCAGGCTGAGGCTGATCCGCTGGACCATCTTGCCGACGTGCTGTTCCACAAGATGGGCTCTCCGGGTGTCTATGCCCGCACCGCGCTCTATGAAGACGTCGTGGAGCGGCTCGCGGCGCTGATCACGCGGCACCGCGAACCGGACACCGAGGTGATGCGCTTTCCTCCCGTCATGAGCCGCGCGCAGCTTGAGAAGTCGGGTTATCTGAAGAGCTTTCCGAACCTGCTCGGCTGTGTCTGCGGCCTGCACGGCACGGACAGTGAGATCGACGCGGCGGTCAGCCGTTTCGATGCTGGCGGCGACTGGACCATGTCACTTTCACCGGCCGACCTCGTGCTGTCGCCGGCCGCCTGCTATCCGGTCTATCCGATCGCGGCGAGCCGGGGTCCCTTGCCGGCGGGCGGCTTATGTTTCGACGTGGCCGCCGATTGCTTCCGTCGCGAGCCCTCGCGCCATCTCGACCGGCTGCAGTCCTTCAGGATGCGCGAATACGTCTGCATCGGCAGCCCCGACCACGTCTCGGCGTTCCGCGAGCGTTGGATGGTGCGCGCTCAGGAGATCGCCCGCGATCTCGGGCTGACCTTCAGGGTCGACTATGCCAGCGATCCGTTCTTCGGCCGGGTCGGCCAGATGATGGCGGTGAGCCAAAAGCAGCAGTCGCTGAAATTCGAGTTGCTGGTGCCTTTGCGCTCCGAGGAAAAACCGACTGCATGTATGAGCTTCAACTATCACCGCGATCACTTCGGCACCACCTGGGGCATTAGGGACGCGACCGGTGAGCCCGCCCATACTGGTTGCGTGGCCTTCGGAATGGATCGTCTCGCCGTCGCCATGTTCCATACCCACGGCAAGTCCGTCGCAAGGTGGCCGTCTGCGGTGCGGGATCTGCTCGACTTCCCGCGGAACGACCGGTAGCCGACGACGGCATTCGAGGAACTGAAATGCACCAACGAACTCCCGAGGTAGCCCGCGACCGAATAGCCGAAGGGCCGACCTCCATGAAAAGAGAGACCCTCGCCGTACACGGCGGCTTCGACAACGATCCGACCACCAAAGCCGTCGCCGTCCCGATCTATCAGACCGCCTCGTACGCCTTCGACAGTGCCGACCATGGCGCCGCGCTCTTCAACCTCGAAGTGGACGGCTTTCGCTACACGCGGATCGGCAATCCGACCAACGCGGTGCTGGAGAAGCGCGTTGCCGCCCTGGAAGGAGGCGTCGAGGCGATGAGCGTGGCGTGTGGCCAGGCCGCGGTGAACTATTCGGTGGTCAACATCGCGGAGATGGGCAGCAACATCGTCTCGGTCCCGCAGCTCTACGGCACCACGCATACGCTGTTCGCACACATCCTGCCGAGGCAGGGCATCACGGTCCGGTTCTCGGAAGACGACAGTCCGGCGAGCATGGAGAAACTGATCGACGACGATACGCGTGCGGTGTTCTGCGAGAGCGTGGGAAATCCGGCCGGAAATGTTTGCGACATCGAAGCGATAGCCGAGGTCGCCCACAGGCACGGCGTGCCGCTGATCGTCGACAACACGGTTCCTACCCCGATCCTGCTCAGGCCGATCGAATACGGAGCGGACATCGTGGTGGAGTCGCTGACGAAGTTCATGGGCGGGCACGGCACCACGCTCGGCGGTATCATCGTCGATAGCGGCAGGTTCCCATGGGCGAAGCATGCCCGGCGCTTTCCGATGCTGAACGAGCCGGAGAAATCTTACCACGGGCTGGTCTTCACCGAGCGCTACGGGGCCGCCGCCTACATCGCCCGCTGCCGCGCCGTTTCCCAGCGGACCACCGGCTCCATCCTGGCGCCCTTTAACGCCTTCCTGCTGCTCCAGGGCATCGAGAGCGTCGCGGTGCGGATCGAGCGGCACGTCGAGAATGCCGAGAAGGTCGCGCGGTTTCTGCGCGACGACCGCCGCGTCGGATGGGTCAACTACGCGGGCTTTGAAGATAACCCCTATCACGCGCTGACGCAGAAATATCTGGGCGGCCGCGCGTGTTCGCTGCTGACCTTCGGCGTGGCTGGAGGGTTCGAGGCCAGCAAGCGGTTCTACGACGCGCTGAAACTGTTCAAGCGGCTGGTCAATATCGGGGACGCGAAATCGCTTGCCTGCCACCCGGCATCGACCACCCACCGGCAAATGTCGCCCGAGGAGCAGGAACGGGCCGGCGTGCGGCCCGAGATGATCAGACTGAGCGTTGGTATCGAGCACGCCGACGACATCATCGCCGACCTCGATCAGGCGCTCCGTGCCGCAGATTGAATTGAGGTCAACCATGAAGGCATTCCGATGCCCGTCCTAGTAAATATAGACTCGTACGAACACCACCTCTTCTCAAGAGCGCGCAACGGA
Source organism: Bradyrhizobium sp. AUGA SZCCT0177 (assembly GCF_018130125.1). NCBI lineage: Bacteria > Pseudomonadati > Pseudomonadota > Alphaproteobacteria > Hyphomicrobiales > Nitrobacteraceae > Bradyrhizobium > Bradyrhizobium sp. AUGA SZCCT0177. The sequence continues at coordinate 58,543 of NZ_JAFCMA010000006.1, forward strand.
AGCGGCGCCGAGTCCCCGGGAAACCGGAAGGAGTGTCTCGATATCGGGCTGATCAACAACATGTCGGATGCCGCCTTGATGTCCACCGAGCGCCAGCTGTTCGACCTGCTCGGCGCGGCGGCCGGAGAGCTCTTGGTTAGGCTGCATTTCTACACGATGGAGACGACGCCCCGTTCGGACTGGGGGCGCGACTACGTGCGTCGCTACTACCGTGGCACCGACGATCTGCTGAACAGGAGCCTGGACGGAGTGATCGTGACCGGCGCCGAACCGAAAGCCGCCAGCCTGCCGGAAGAACCATACTGGTCCACCTTCGTCCAAATCATCGACTGGGCCAGGGAGAGCACCGTTTCTTCGGTGTTTTCCTGTCTGGCCGTCCATGGGGCCGTCCTGCACCTGGATGGTGTGGAGCGCCACAAGCTGCCTGCCAAATGCATCGGCGTCTTCGCTCAAACGAAGACGAGAGATCATCCCTTGATGCGCAACGTTCCGGCGACCTTCAGAACACCGCACGCCCGGTGGAACGAGGTGCAGGAGGGGGCTGTCGAGAGCTGCGGGTATTCCGTTCTCACCAAGTCGGCAGAGGCCGGCGTCGACTGCTTCGTCAAGCAACAGGGGAAGAGCCTCTTCGTCAATTTTCAGGGCCATCCGGAGTACGACACCCATAGCCTGTTGGCTGAATTCAGAAGGGACATGGGTCGTTTCCTCCGGAGAGAGAGCGAGGTCTGTCCGACGATACCGAGAGGCTATTTCGCCTCGGAGGCGGAAGAGATTCTGACGGCCTTCCGGCGGAAAGCCCTTTCCGAAGGAAGTCCGGAGCTTTTCGCCGATTTCCCGGTCGACCAAGTGGCGAAGGATCTGAGAAACGCCTGGCATCCGCCGGCCAGGCGCATTTACCGCAACTGGCTGCTGTACATGGCCTCGCAGCGAGCTGGACGCTCAAAGCCGTTTGCCTTCAACGGAAGCTATCGAACGAGGCCCAGGCCTGCCGCGGCGTAGATCATGGGTGCGTCCGGGCAACATGGAGAACCGGTGCAACGGCCGCGATCCGCTAGCCGGGCTCTCGCTCGCCGACCTGCCGGCGAAGAAGCGGGAGCGGATTGTATGATGGAGTTCGGACCGTGATCCGGTGCCGCGAGATAGGACCAGCGGATCTTGCTGCGATCGCCGACCTTCTGACGCGTGGCTTTGCCCGCCGTTCGCGCGACTACTGGATGGACGGGCTCCGGCGCGCTTCCGTGCGCGAGGTACCCGATGGTTTCCCCCGCTTCGGGTACATGCTCGACCATGAAGGGATGCCGGTCGGCGTTCTGCTGTTGATCTACACGGAGCGGAACGATGACGGCGGGACCTCGATCCGCTGCAATCTCTCCAGCTGGTATGTGGAACCTGCCTTCCGCAACTACGCCCCGATGCTGACCAGCGTCGCGCAGCGCCACAAGCGCGTCACCTACGTTAACATCAGCCCGGCGCTCTGGACCTGGCGGACCATTGAGGCCCAGGGATTCCGCGCCTATTGCGGCGGCTTGTTCTTTTCTTTTCCGGTGCTGTCGCGTCCGGCGAAGGGTATGCGCGTCGAAATCGTTCAGCAGGGCGCGCAAGCGGTCGACGGCTTGTCCGATGCCGACGTCGCGCTGCTTACGCGGCACGCGGCCTATGGCTGCCTAAGCCTGGTGTGCCGCGCGGGCGACGGCCGCGGCTACCCCTTCGTCCTGCAGCCGATGCGCAAACGCGGGATCCCCCTGCCAGCGATGCGGCTGATCTATTGCCCCGACGTGGCCGACTTTGTCGCCTGCGCCGGCGCCATCGGCCGCTTCCTGCTCCGGCGCGGCCGGATCTTGCTCGCCCTCGACGCCAACGGCCGCATGAAGGATCTGGTCGGCTTCTACAGGGGACAGCGCGGCCGCAAATACTTCAAGGGTCCGCAGTGTCCCCGGATTGCCGATCTGTCGGATACCGAGCTGGTCATCTATGGACCGTAACTTTGTTGCCCAATGGAGAGCCGTCATGATTCCCACCAGCAAGTCCGTCAGCCATTCGCAGACATGGACATTCTACCAGGGCCAGTGGCACGAGGGCAATGTGCCGATCATGGGGCCACGTACCCATGGGCTTTGGCTCGGCTCGACCGTGTTCGATGGCGCGCGCGCCTTCGAAGGCGTTGCGCCCGATCTCGACCGCCATTGCGCCCGCGTCAATCAATCCGCGCTCAACTTCGGGCTCAAGCCGATCGTCGATCTCGACACGTGGCTGGGTCTGGCGCGCGAAGGCATCGCGCACTTCCCGCCCAATGCCGAACTCTACGTTCGCCCGATGTATTGGCCGCAGAATGGCGTGGGCGGCGGAGTGCTGTTCGATCCGGAGACGATGGACTGGTGCCTTTGCATCTACGAAGCGCCACTACCGAAGCCGGTCGGCAACGCGATCACGCTGTCGCCGTTCCGCAGACCGACCGCCGAATGCGCGCCGGTCGATGCCAAGGCCGCCTGTCTCTACCCGAACTGTTCGCGTGCGCTGATCGAGGCCGCCTCGCGCGGCTTCCAGAACTGCCTGATGCTGGACATGCTGGGTAACGTCGCGGAGTTCGGCAATGCCAACGTGTTCATGGCGAAAGACGGTGTGGTCTACACGCCGGCGGCGAACGGCACCTTCCTGAACGGCATCACCCGGCAGCGGGTGATCGAACTCCTGCGCGGTTCGGGCGTCACCGTGGTGGAGGCCACGCTGCGCTATGCCGATTTCCTTGCCGCGGACGAAATCTTTTCGTCCGGCAATTTCGCCAAGGTTGCGCCCGTAATTCGGATCGACGACCGGTCGCTCACGCCCGGGCCGTTCTATGCGCGTGCGCGGAAGCTGTATTGGGAATTTGCGCACGCGGTAAGGCTTGCGGCGTGATGATGATGACCTTCCAACCGAGATCGTGTCGCATGGCTTTTCGAGTTGCTGATCTACTCGTGGATTCCCTGATCGCGCACGGCGTCGACCGGGCATTTAGCGTACCCGGCGAAAGCTTTCTTGCGCTCCTTGACGCTCTGTACGAACGCGACGAGATCGATCTCGTGACTTGCCGCCACGAGGGAAGCGCGAGTCTTGCCGCAGTTGCCGACGCCAAGCTCACCGGCCGGGCCGGCGTGGTGATGGTGAGCCGCGGGCCGGGCGCATCCAACGCGGCGCTTGGTCTGCATGTAGCTTCCCAGGAGGCCATACCCCTCGTATTGCTGGTTGGTCAGGTCGGTACGTCTGAGCTGAATCGTGACGCAGTGCAGGAGATCGACACGGGGCGGGCGTTCAGTGGCCTTATCAAGTGGTCCACCAGAATCGATTCGGCGGCCCAGGTGCCCGAGATGATGGCGCGGGCATTTTCCGTGGCGCTTGGCGGCACGCCCGGGCCGGTGGTGATCGAGCTTCCTGAAGACGTTCTCGAGATGGAGGCGGGTCTGCTCTCCGCCAGGGTTCACGGCATCGCGCGAGCCGAGCCCAGCCGGGCCGCCGTGGAGCAGGCGACCGTCATGCTTGGCAAGGCGGAGCGACCGATCCTGCTGGTCGGAGGAGAGTGTCGTACCGCGGAATTTCGTAAGGACTTGATCGCGCTGAGCGAGCGCTGGAACGTTCCGGTCGCGGCCACCAACAAGATGCAGGATCAGTTTCCGAACGATCACCGGCTCTGGATCGGACAGCTTGGCTTCTTCACGTCGCCTGCGCATGTTGAGCTCTTTGAGCGAGCGGATCTGATCGTTGCGATCGGAACACGGCTCGGCGACCTGTCGTCCATGGGCTTTCGGTTTCCGCGACAATCGCCGCCGTCTCAGCCACTGGTTCACGTCTATTCCGATCCGAATGCGATCGGAACCCACTTCCATACGGATCTTCCAGTCGTCGCGTCGGCGCATCCGTTCTTGAGATCCTGGCTCGACTTGCCGGTCGTGTCGCGCGAGCGCGGTGGATGGATCGAAGCCGTGGCGAAAACCCGAGAGGCGGTGCACGCATGGCCCGAGCCGGGTATCCCCAGCGCCGATGTCTTCGGGCATGCTGTTGCGGCCATCGCCAAGCGCTTCCCGGCAGACGGTATCGTGACGACCGACTCCGGCAACTTCGCCGCCTGGGTACACCGCATATTCCGCTTCCAGCCGTCGGCCCGGCTGCTTGGCTCCGCCTGCGGCGCGATGGGCAGTGGTGTTCCTTCTGCATTGAGCGCGAGCCTTCGTTATCCGAACAATCAGGTGATCGCGTTTTGCGGAGACGGCGGTTTCCTGATGACCGGAAACGAGCTGGCAACAGCTGTCGCCCGCCGGCTCAATATCAAGATTGTGATCTCCAACAACCAATCGTACGGCACCATCCGTTCGTATCAGGAGAAGGCATTTCCGCAACGTCCTTGCGGTACGGACCTGTTCAATCCCGATTTTGCGGCCCTTGCCCAAGCATTCGGCGCGCAGGGCTATACGATCACGAACGCGGCGCAGGCAGCCGAGGTCGTCCCGGAAGCAATGTCGGCCAAGGGCCCCGTAGTGATCGAAGTTCGATCTGATGTACGCCAAACACTCGATCGATCCCTCGCTGCTGCGCGCGCTGATGCATCGGAGCGCCGGTAGGCTGTTTATCTGCGGTCCTCGGGCCGCGAGCGCCTAATGATTCTGATTGTCCCCCGCTAGGTGTACCTCTGAAGGGTTACCTACGGATATCAGCTGCGCATTGAAAACAGGGATCGTGAGAGGGAATGGGGCGCGAGAGCCGATACCAAACCAATTCGTGCCGTTCCATCTGTTCACATGATGAGGGCTCCGCGCAGAGCATAGCCCGGAAGGGTAGGTGTGGTTTCTCCGTGCAGGGAATAGGATGCGCAGCGAAGTGCATAAAGCTGCGTAAGACGGATTAGAAAAGGATATCACCATGGGACAGGTGATTGCCGATGGGGCGCGGAACGCAAAGGCTGCGTTGCGCAAGCTGCTTGTGCTGGCGGCGCTGGCCCCGCTGCTCACGATCATTCAACCGTCCGACGTGGATGCACAGACGCAACCTGCCACTCGTCAATTGCGACGTGAGGCACCGCTGCAAAAGCCGCAAGTGACGATGAACGCCTGGACGGTTGGCCTCGCCGGAGGTCTTCTTGAGGGTGCACCCATCCGCCTGGCGGCTGAAGTAGCCCGCGTCGTGGATGATGGTGACAAGCTGCACGTTCTTCCGATCGTGACGCGCGGGGCCACGGAAAACGTGAATTCACTGCTTTATTTGCGCGGCATCGATGCTGCCATCATCAATTCCGACGTGCTTGAGGAATACAAGAGCCAGGTGCCCGATATTCAGCAACGGCTGGCCTATGTGCTGAACTTGTTTCCGTCCGAACTTCATATCTTCGTTCGTCCCGAGATTCAGAGCCTGAACGATCTCGTCGGCAAGAAGGTGAACTTCAATACCCAGGGCACCGCGGCAGCCTATTCGGGGCCGCTGATCTTCAGTCGTCTTGGCCTCGATGTGGAAAAGACCTTCATCCCGCATCAGATCGCGCTCGAGCAGATGCGCAAGGGTGAGATGGCCGCGGTCGTCTTCATTACCTCGAAGCCCGTGGATGCTTTCGTGCGCGGCCGCTGGGAGGCAGGGTTCAAGTTCCTACCCGTCCCCTATGACCGCAAGTTCGAGGACTATTATCTTCCCGCCGCGCTCGATGCCGCGGAATACCCCAATCTGATCAAGCAGGGCGAACGCGTAACGACTATTGCGGTGCCGACCGCTCTGGTCGCCTTCAATTTTCCAGCCAAATCGAACCGCTTTGAACGCCTCGCGCGCTTTGTGGATTATCTATTCTCACGGATTGAAAAGTTGCAGCAGCCGGGCTTCGACCAGAAGTGGAAATCGATCAATCTCGCGGCTACCGTTCCTGGTCTTGCGCGCTTTCCTGCAGCGCAGGCGTGGCTCGATCGCGAGCCGCGCGCTACGCATCCATCGCAATGAGACGCGCGGCCGTCTGGTTCGTGGCTGGAATCACACTCGCAAGCGGCATTGCCTTGGCGCAAGGGGCACAAGATCATCCGACACCGCAGCTTCACGATTGTTCCCCGGCGGAACGCGCAGCAGGCCTGGAGTGCCCCGAGAAGGCGCCGCGGACCACCGCGATTCGTCAGGCGAACCAGGGAAACAACTGGATCATCAGCGTGACGATCTCACCCGTCGACTATTCACCGGTCGCTACCGCCACAACATCGTCGCGGGATGGTGCAGGCGAATCCGGAGTGCAGCTTTCGATTCGTTGCCGCGGCGGGCGGAGCGAACTGGTGGTCGCCGGGCCCGGCGTTTCCGGTCGCGGCACCGATTATGCGATTTCCTATCGCGTCAACGATGGTCAGGGGCTGCAGATCGCGGCAACAGCGCCGACGTCCGGAATCGGAGTGGCGTTCGGGGGCGACGTTGTTCGCTTGCTGCAATCTCTTCCAGACAGCGGAAGCCTCAGTGTTCACCTTACATCCCGGATGGGGACTGCTCTGGATGCAGTGTTCTCGCTAGGCGGGCTGGAGGCGGTGCGTACGAAGATGGCCACTGTGTGCAGGTGGCCACATCCAGCCACGAAACCTAACGGATGAGCAGTCCAATGACGTTTATTGATAGGAGAGGCATAATGAGCATGTTTCAATATATTGCGCGGGTAATCACCATGGCAGCCGCAACGGTATTGTTCGCCGCGCCATTCGCTGCGGCGGAACAAGGCGGACGGTACTGGGTGCCGACAACGACGGAGCCCGCTACGCCCCATCAGCGCATTGCAGCAAAGGCCACCACACATAACAAAGCAACCAAACAAAAAAGGGCACGATCCCCTCTTGCCGCACGATCCCCTCTCGCCGCCAACGCTCGGCTTGCCGACTCCAAAGCGCACCGTTTGATTTTGCAGGTGAACACGAACGACCCCGCCGCCATGAATCTCGCGCTCAACAACGCCACGAACGTTGCGCAATACTACAAGGATGCCGGCGAGAAGGTGAAAATCGAGGTGGTCACGTTCGGGCCCGGCCTGCATATGCTGCGCGATGACACGTCGCCGGTAAAGGCCCGCATCGAGGAGATGGCGCTGAGCACGCCGGAGGTATCGTTCAAGGCCTGCGGCAACACTCAGGAAAGAATGCACAAGGCCGAGAACAAGGACATCCCGATTGTTCGTCAGGCGGAGGTGGTGAAGTCAGGCGTCGTGCGCGTGATGGAGCTGCAGGAGAAGGGCTGGTCCTATGTAAAACCCTAACCCGAAAGGGGTGGGGGTCCCCCATGCGAATCATAGGATTTGCGTAGCGGCGGGGCGTATAATAGCGCGACCTGAACGGGTCGCATCGCCAAGCGACGGGTGATTGCAGATGGGCCGCACGGTTATTCCCAGTAACGGATTAAATACCGTCTCCGATATCGAAAGCGCGTCGCGCAACGATTCGGACACGCCGCCGTTTGGGCAGAAGACATTGCAAAGGACAATGAGGCAACTGCCTGTGCCCGGACGATCCGTGCCCCTGTGGATGGCCGCCGCCATGCTCGCAATGACATGGGCGTCGGAAACGCAGGCGTCCCCCGATCGAGTGCGACCCTTGGCCGATGCGCAGCACGCGACGGCTGCCCGCAATCTCGATTCCGTTGGAACGGAGGGTGATGGCAATTTGGTAACCCTGCTGCCGAGCCGGGGCGGCTACGGCAAATCGGTGCAGGTTGTCCAAGCGACGATCGGCGACACAAGGCAGTCTCCGGAACAGGAACTTCACTGGGCGGAGACCCTGTCGCGCGAACTCAGCAATGCAAGGCGCGATATCGAGTTGCTGCAACGTCTCGAGCAAGAGCGCGATCGGGCCGAGAGGCTGGAGCAGGGTCTTGCCGCAGCGCGAAGGGACGTCGAAACCCAGAGCGCGCTAGCGGCTAAAGCGGTCGAAGAAACCGCGCGCATGAGGCAGGCTGCGCCGAGCGGTGCGGCGGAGTTGCAGAACTCCCTGCAACAGGCGCGTGAGCTGGCAGACCGGCTGGAGCAGGACCTCGCGGCGGCGCGACGCGATGTCGGGACCCAGACCGCATTGGCTGCAAGGGCAGGCGAGGAAGCTTCCCGGTCGAAACAGGCGGGGGAGAGCATCGCTGCGGAACTGCAGAAGTCCCTGCACCAGGAGCGCGAGCGGTCCGCGCGGCTGGAACAGGATCTGGCGACGGTGCGGAATGATGTCGAGACCCTGACCGCGCTGGCGAAGAAAGCGGGTGAGGAAACTGCCCTGTTGAAAGCGGCGGGAGAGAGCGGCGCAGAGCTGCAGAGATCCCTGCACCAGGAGCGCGAGCGGTCCGCCCGGCTGGAGCAGGATCTTGCGGCAGCGCGGGGTGATGTCGAGACCCAGGCCGCGCTGGCGGCAAAGGCAAGCGAGGAGGTTTTGCGGCGGAAGCAGGCGGCGGAAGCCGGGGCTGCCGAACTGAGGCAGTCGCGCGCAAGGGCCGACGCGCTGGCACAAGACCTCTCCCTGACGCGGAGCGCGATCTATGCATACGAAGCTCAGGCCCGCAAAGCTGGAGACGAAGCGGCAGAACTCAGGCAAGCAGCTGCAAACGGCGCGCCGTCGCCTGGCAAAGCCGCTCCGGACGAGCGCGAGCGGTTCGCGCGTCTGGAGCAGGATCTGGCGGTTGCCCGACGTGACGTCGAGACCCAGGCTGCGCTGGCGGTGAAAGCGGGTGAGGAAGCGTTCCGGCTGAAACAGGAAAGGGAGAGCGGCGCGGCGGAGCTGCAGAAGTCCCGGCAACAGGAGCGTGAGCGATCCGCGCGGCTGGAGCAGGAGCTTGCAGCGGCGCGGCGTGATGTCGAGACCCAGACCGCGCTGGCGACGAAAGCGGGGGAGGAAACTTCCCGGCTGAAAGCGGCGGGGGAGAGCGGCGCGGCGGAGCTGCAGAAGTCCCGGCAACAGGAGCGTGAGCGATCCGCGCGGCTGGAGCAGGAGCTTGCAGCGGCGCGGCGTGATGTCGAGACCCAGACCGCGCTGGCGACGAAGGCGGGTGAGGAAACTTCCCGGCTGAAAGCGGCGGGGGAGAGCGGCGCGGCGGAGCTGCAGAAGTCCCTCCAACAGGAGCGCGAGCGATCCGCGCGACTGGAGCAGGAGCTTGCAGCGGCGCGGCGTGATGTCGAGATCCAGACCGCGCTGGCGGCAAAGGCCGACGAGGAAGCTACACGGCGGAAGCAGGCGACGGTAGCCAGTGCCGCGGAGTTGAGGCGATCGACCCAAAAAGAGCACGAAACGGCCGATTTGCTTGAAGGCCTCTCGATGACGCGGAGCGCGATCTATGCGTACAAGGCGCAAGCCCGCAAAGCTGGAGGCGAAGCGGCGGAACTCAGAGAGGCGGCTGCAAACGGCGCGCCGTTGCCTCGCAAATCGGCACAGGACCAGCGCGAGCGGCCCGCGTGGTTGCAGCAGGATCTTGCAGAGGCGCGTGCCGAGTGGGCACCAGCGGCGCCCTCGCGTGGCGATGCTCAGCTCGATTCCGAGCAAGCCGCGGTGGCGACAGGGTTGGTTGCGCGCGCGAGCGCACTGCTCCGGCAGGGCGATATAGGCGCGGCGCGGCTTGTACTTGAGCGTGCCGTCGAGATGGGCAGCGCCCAGGCGAGCTTCGCGCTGGCAGAAACCTACGACCCATTGATCCTTGCGAAATGGAAAACTCAGGGCACGCGCGGCGATGCGAGCAAGGCGCAAGGTCTCTATGCCAGGGCCGACGCCGCGGGAATCCAGGAGGCGAAAGCGCGGCTGGAAGCGCTGCGTCGCTAGCGCATACGCCAATCGACTGGCGACATCCGCGCAATCGTCTCCACGGCCGGCATCTCCCGGCAGGTGCTTCGTTCGAAAGCGGGCAGCGCCTTACGGGCAATTGTCCGCCGCCAATTACCCGTAAGGCTCACCGATGGTGTTCCGCTTCGTCTACCGCTCTCGCATCGACTCCTGCTTGTATCGCGCCAGTGGCGACAGAAGGTAGCTGATGATCCTGCGCGTGCCGGTCTTGATTTCGACCGTCACCGCCATTCCGGGGCCGAGCTTGACGAGCTTGTCCTCCACCTGCATCTCCGGACGGTCGAGTGAGATGCGCGCGGCATATTCCAGTTCTTGACCTTTCGGCTCACTGCTGCTCTGTGCGGTACCCGATCCCCGGTCACTCGAACCGCTCTGCGGCCTGTCGCGCGTGATGGCATCTGACGACACGCTGAGCACGTCGCCATGAAGGAGCCCATAACGCGTGAAGTTGAAGGTGTCGACCTTGATCTCGGCCTTCAGTCCCGGATGAACGAAGCCAATGTCGCGATTGGAGAGCATGGCCTCGATCTCGAGCTGGCTGTCGCTCGGAACTACCACGGCCAGCGCCTGCGCTGGCGTCACCACGCCTCCCACCGTATGAACCGCAAGCTGCTGCACGATGCCGTCGACCGGTGCGGTCAAGCGCTGTAGTTTCGTGCGCCGGTCCGCCTTGACCACCTCCTGCGCGGCGTTCGCAGCCTTCTGCTCGGCCTTCGCAAGTGCGTCATAGGTCGTGCGCCGATACTCCGCTGCGGTCCTTTCCTTCGTTTCCTTCAGCAACGCGGTGGCTGCGTCGGCTTCGAGCAGTCGACTTTGCTGCAAGAGGAGGTCCTGCTGAAGGCCGACCAGCTCCTGGTACTCCGAGAGGTAGATGACCTTCGAGGCCAATGCCTTCTCGACGAGGCCTTTGCGGATGTCGACGCGTTCCTGCAGCACCGGTATCGTCGCCTGCAGCTTCGCCGCGCTCGCCGACGTGGTCGCCCGTTCCGCTTCCTTCTGACCCAGCTGGCGCTCGATCTCCGCGAGCTTGGCGTTCTGTTCGGCGCGCTGGCTGATCAGGAACTGGCGATGCATTTCGACCTCGGCGGCGCTTGCGCTCTGCGGCGGCCGGAAGGCGGCGAGCGGATCCGCCGCCAGTGCCGCGCGCAGCCGCGCGACCTCGAGTTCGGCCGCAAGGAGATCGCTCTTTTGGCGTTCCTGGTCGGCTTCCGTCATCGTCGGGTCGAGCTCGATCAGGACGTCGCCGGCCTTGACACGCTGCCCGTCGCGAACCTGGATGGCGCGGACGACGCCCGTTTCGAACGGCTGGATCAGCTTTGTGCGCCCACCCGGCACGATCTTGCCCGTCGCGCTGGCGACGATATCGACGCTGCCGAGCGACGCCCAAGCCAGCGTGAGGCAGAAGAGAGCGATGATACTCGCCCCGATCGCACGACCGATCGGCGACGGGGGCGATTCGGTGATTTCGAGAGCTGCCGGCAGGAACGCGATTTCGCTCTCGCGCCGACGAACTTCGGCTCTCGGAAATGCAACGACGTTTCGGTTAGCGGACGTCATGGATACCAGCCTGCAAATAGTGAAGGTTTGCGTAACGACCGTTCGTGCGGATCAGCTCATCATGGCTGCCGTCCTCAACGATCCGACCATGCTCGATCGTAATGATCCGGTTCGCATTGCGCACGGTAGAGAGCCGGTGCGCGATGACGAAGACGGTCCGTCCGGCAGAAATTTGTTTCATGTTCTGCTGGATAGCGCGCTCGCTTTCGTAGTCCAGGGCGCTTGTCGCCTCGTCGAAGATGAGGATGCGCGGATCGGTGATAAGTGCGCGCGCGATCGCGATACGCTGGCGTTGCCCGCCTGACAGGCTGCTGCCGCGTTCGCCCACGACGGTGTCGTAACCTTCGGGTAGCTCAAGGATGAAGTCGTGAGCGCCGGCGAGCGATGCCGCCTCGATGACTCGCTCCATCGGCATGGCCGGATCGGCGAGTGCGATGTTCTCGCGAACCGAGCGGTTGAAGAGCACGTTCTCCTGCAGCACGACGCCTATTTGTCGTCGCAGCCAGCTCAGATCGACCATCGCGAGATCGACGCCGTCGACCAGCACGCGTCCGCTCTCCGGCACATAGAGGCGCTGGATCAGCTTGGTGATGGTGCTCTTGCCCGACCCTGAGGAGCCCACGATGCCGACGACCTGGCCGGGCTCGACGCTGAAGGAAACGTTGTGCAGCACCTCGGGGCCGTCGATGCGGTAGCGGAAGGTCGCGTGCTCGAACGTGACCTTGCCGCGGATCGCCGGCAGCGCGGCGCGGCCAGGATTGAAGCTCGGCTCGGGTTGGGTGTTGAGGATGTCGCCGAGACGATCGATCGACAGCCGGGCCTGATGGAAATCCTGCCAGATCTGTGCGAGCCGCAGCACCGGCGTGCTGACGCGCGCGGCCAGCATGTTGAACGCGACGAGCTCCCCGACTGTCAGTTCCCCGCCGATCACGAGCCTGGCGCCGAAGTAGAGGATTGCGGCGATGACCAGCTTGTTGATCATCTGCACTGCCTGGCTCGCCGTGTTGTTCAGGCTGAGCACGCGGAAGCTTGCAGCCACATAGCCGGCAAGTTGCTCCTCCCAGCGGCGTTGCATCTGCGGCTCGACGGCCATGGCTTTCAGGGTTTCGACGCCGGTGACGCTCTCGACCAGGAAGGCCTGATTCTCGGATCCGCGATTGAACTTCTCATCGAGGCGCCGGCGAAACAGCGGGGCAACTCCTGCGGAGATCCCGATGTAGAACGGGAAGGACGCGAGGACGATCAGCGTCAACGTCGTCGAGTAATAGAACATTACCGCAAGGAAAACGACCGTGAACAGGAGATCGATGACCAGCGTAAGGGCCGAGCTCGTCAGGAACTGGCGGATATTCTCGAGCTCGCGGACGCGTGCCACCGAATCGCCGACACGGCGGACCTGGAAATAGGCGATCGGCAGCGCCATCAGGTGACGAAACAGCCGGGCGCCGAGTTCGACGTCGATACGGTTTGTCGTGTGCGCGAACAGATAGACGCGCAGCGTTTCGAGAATGGCCTCGAAAACGGTGAGGGCGACCAGGCCGATGATCAGAACGTCCAGCGTGCTCATGCTTCGATGCACGAGCACCTTGTCGATGACCACCTGGAAGAACAGCGGTGAAACGACGGCAAAGACCTGAATGAAGAAGGAGGCGACCAGCACCTCGCTGAGCAGGCTGCGATACTTGTGGACTGCACCGACAAACCAGCCGATATCGAAACGCCGGGAGAGATCTGTCAGGGTCGCGCGCCGGGCCATCAGGATGATGTCGCCGTCCCAGATGGCCTCCAGTTCGGCCTGCGACATTGTTTCGGGTCGGGGGGACAACGGGCGCTGAACGAGGAGATTGTCGTCGACCACTTTGCCGAGGACCAGAAATCCGCCGTCGCGCAGCACGGCGATCCCCGGCAGCGGGGTAACCGCAAGCCGCTTCCAGCTCGTTTTCTGTACCCGTGCCTTGAGCCCAAATTCCTTGGCACAGCGCAGGATTTCGGTGACACCTACGCGCGCCGCGCCTATCCGATGGCGGATTTGACCCGGGTCGGCCGCGATACCATGGCTACGCAGCAATATCGTCAGCGCAACGAGCGCGGAGTCATCGGCATTGTCGGATTCGGGACTCGCCGCCGCGACTTCGGTGTTCACCGGCGGGGAAGCGATATCGCCTCGAGCGGCGAAACGTCCACGCATCAAGGTATCGCGGGCTTTCATCAAGGTATCGCGCGTGCGCATCAAGGTATCGCGCGTAGGCATCAAAGGCCCGACGGCACGCACCAGGGCGTCGCCGGCATGGCGCGCCAGCTCAACTCCGCGGGTGCTGACGCCGGCGAGTGCATGAAGCACCCGATTAGCGACGTTCTGAGGTCCGGGCAGGATCAAGCGGCCGTCCCAGATTTCCTCGAATTCCGCGCGCGTCATCACCCTGGGATTTGACCAGGTCGGATGCAGCACAAGCGCACCCCTGTCATCGATCTTTCCGAGAAGCAGAAATCCGCCGTCATGCAGCGCTGCGATTCCTGGCAGCTGGATGCCCGCAAGTCGCTTCCAATGCGTCGTCCGCGCACCGAGATTGACGCCAAATTCGCGCGCACAGCGCAGCATTGCGCGGATGCCGATTGCGTCGCTTCCGCATCGATCGCGGAGCTGCTCTGGCGTAGCGTTGACGCCATGAATCCGCAGGAACAGAGCCAGGGCTCGGAGCCCTAGATCTGCGGCGTGGGCATTTCCATTCTGGATCGCCATGTTTTCTACTCAACCCTTCGCGGCTACCGACCGCTTCCGATGTTCCTTCTCATGCATTCCCAAATTTCGATGTTGCCGCACCCGGGCGGCGAGCGCCCGGGTGCGGAAGCGGATCATGAAGCTGGTGGTCTGGTGAGGAACGATTCCTGACCCCAGGTCGTGCCATTCGATATGGCCGACACAATCTGACCGGAATCGACCCGGCCTGGGCTGGCGGCCATATACTGGTTCAGCAGCGCAAAGCTCTGGTTTGCCTGGGACGCCACGGCAGTGCTGGTCGCAGGCGCCGTGGCCGTGGTGGTCGCAGGTGGGCCAGCCGTCACGGTGATCGACTGTGGTGCGGAGGCCGTCAGCGTGCTGGTGACCGGGCTCGTGGTAGCAGTCGCAGGCGCCATTACCGTGGGGGTTTGCGGCGTCGTGGTGGTCGGCGTGGTCGGAGTCGTGGTGGTCGCAGACGGAGCATCCGACAGGGTCATCCACTTCGTCGAGGATGTCGTAACGGCGCCGGTGACCGGGTCCTTGGCGGTTGCGGTCAGCGTGATTGTGTCGACCGGATCGCGCGAGCCTCGGTAGTAGTTGTGCAGCGTCAGTCCGCTGTCAACCTGCTCCTTCGTCAAGGTGATGTTTCTTCCACTGAACGTGTGACCGAGGCCGTCGGTGATCGTCTCGTACGACGCCAATCCCCTGATGTTCACGGTCACCTTGTCGTTGGGATCGGTCGTTGACACCTTCACCCCCAGGCCGACCGTGCCGCCCCTGCCGGCCACCGTGAGCGTGGGATCCGCGACGGTGAGCACCGGCGCGACCGAGGATGGAGACGTCGGTGATGTCGGGTTCGTCGGTGAAGTCGGCGATGTCGGTGAAATCGGATCGACATCGACCTGGAGACCGGTGAATGTCTTCACCGCGCCCAAAAGGTTCGCCGCCAAGCCACCAGCATCCTTGATGCTCGAGCCGGTCGGAATATTGACGCCGGTGATGGCAAGCGCCGAGGTATCGGTGTGGGTCGTCGCGACGGTCGTCTTGAAGGTGAGCGTATTCGTGCCCGACCCGCCGAAATAGGCGGCCTTGGCGCCATCATTGAGCGACAGCGTAGGCGTACCAGTGACGTTCACGGTCTCGCTGAAACGGAGCGTCAATGTGATGGTATCGCCGACATGCTCGATTCCCGTCCCCGGTAAAGCGGACGCCTGCAGCACTGTCGGAGCGATGTTTGGCGGGGTGACTGGCGACGTGGGCTGAGTCGGCAGCGTCGGAATCGGCGCCGAGGTGACCAGAGGGGGCGGTGGATCAGTCTGCAAACGCGTCGGACTGAGCGAAGTGAAATAAAGAGGCTTCCACTCAGTTGTCAGTTCGACCCAATTGTTCATCCCGACTCCGGGATTGTTTACGAACACTCCATTCTGGTAGACGTACGGAGCTGTGGTATCTCTCCACCAGTCAGCGCCGATGTTGGCCACGAGATTCGCGTTCGGATTGTCGGTCTTCATGAGCGCTTGAACGTAAACACCATCGACCGTTCCGGGCGTATAAGTTCCGCGTTGTCCGCCCGGCCAAAAATGGTCGTTGTATCCAGCTGCCGGTGCATTCACGCTTACGCTGCCGTCCGGTAATCTTGTCTGGGTCCAGGGAATGTTTGAACCTCCGGAAAAGTCAACGAGATACTGGGCTCCTCCGATGGAGTCCGTCGCCTGATCCTGCACCTTGACCCAGCCACCGGTTGTGAGATGCACCCATGTCTCGAAATCCGCGATCTGAACGTGGGCGCTCGCATTGGCAGCGGTGGACGCCCCGGCCTCGGGATAAATTTGTCCCCATCCCGTGATAGCCGAGAAACCGGCGGGAGCGGAGCTCTCTCCTCCAACCTTGCCACTATACCAATTATAGGATGTGGGGACGCCCTCCGGGTATGCTTCGCTATTGCCGCGCGTATTTTGATAGATGGTATCGGTCAACGCAGTCACTATGATTCTCCATTGCTGGCGAAAGTTGAAGTCAGGAATTCCACTGCCGCGCATGGTGGGCGCGCGACATACCGCCTGCTCGCAGCTTGGCGCCACGAACAGATTTCAAAGCATTTCAGCCTCGAACCGCGAGGATATTTCAAAGCAGTGGGATTTTTGCCCCCCCGACTGCTGACTGCTGGTTGGTTAATAAGCAAAAATGGCGAAAAAACTTTCAAAATATGATTTATACCCACGTATGTCGGCCCAATACGTGGGCATATCGGGCTGGTTCAAGGCATGCGCGCGATTTTTCCGGCAGATTGCTAGCATTGCGGGGATCGAAAGCGACGGAGCCGGCCGAGAGGAACGGACGTAAGTATCAATTTGACGCGTGGTGTGAAGGCGCTTCGTTCACGCTGAGGTCGGTGCCGCGAAAATCCGACTGCGCGACCTGTCGCCAAAACTCCAGCTCATAACCATCCGCCAAGCGCTCTTCGGAA
The DNA here is from genome assembly GCF_018130125.1 of Bradyrhizobium sp. AUGA SZCCT0177. NCBI lineage: Bacteria > Pseudomonadati > Pseudomonadota > Alphaproteobacteria > Hyphomicrobiales > Nitrobacteraceae > Bradyrhizobium > Bradyrhizobium sp. AUGA SZCCT0177. Next base: position 75,062 of record NZ_JAFCMA010000006.1, read on the forward strand.
ATGCCGTCTGTACGAAGCGCGGAATTGTTGGTGACGTTGATCGCGACAGGTGGCGATCTCGCGGGAGCTCTCGACGCGGGCGCCCCCCGTGGCGCCCGCATTCCTGGGTAGCTCGTAAGGGTTATTGCGATACCCCTGGGATCCAGGACACAATTTTCCGATTGAGATGTCGTGGGCGAAAGCGAACCGAGAGCCGTCTATGTTTTCAGTGATAGAAAAGATTGCCAACTCTATCTCGGCGAGGAGTCGCAAGAAGAAATTTGATCAGTTTCTTCGGTTCGTCGCCCCTCAGCCTCATGAAACGTTGGTAGACGTCGGGGTGAATACCCAAGAATACTCGCCCGTCGACAATTACTTGGAGAAATTTTACTCCTATCCCGAAAACATTACTGCGGTAGGAATGGGTGATTTCTCGCGTTTTCGTGAGCGCTATCCAAAAACAAAAAGTCTCGAAGGTGATGGCCGTGCTCTTCCCTTCGACGACAACTCATTTGATATAGCCTACTCCAACGCCGTCATTGAACATGTCGGCTCCACCCGAGCCGATCAGCTACGGTTTCTCACCGAACTGGTACGGGTCAGTAAGCGTGGCTACCTGACCACACCCAATCGGCACTTTCCCATCGAAATTCATACGCGTACTCCCCTTCTTCATCTTCTCCTTCACAAAAAAACGTTTGATACCTTCCTGGTATGCATAGGAAAAGAATGGGCCACCGGTGACTACATGCATCTTCTTTCTGAGAAGGATATCCGTTCGCTTTTTGCCGATGCACACATTTCGAACTACACTCTACTTAAGAACAGGTTTTATCTGCCCATGACCTTTAGCGTTATTTGGCAAAAATAGACCTCTATCCTCCGTCGCCAAATCTCCTCAAAACCATCCGCTAACTGCCTTCGCGAACATGAAGTTGATCGCGCCGGAGGCTCAAATGAACCTGGGAAGCATCGCGGCTGCATCGCACGAGGTCTATCGTGGCTGCTCGCTCCCTTGGCAGCTGTTCTCTTTCACCATTGTTTTCGCGGCGAGATTGCGGGGGCCCTCGATGGGACACCCCCGCGGCGCCCGCATTCCAGGGGTAGCTCATAAGGATTATTGCGATACCCTTGGGATCCAGGACACAATTTGCCGTTGGAGATGTCGTGGGCGCAAGCGATTTGAGAGAGCAGTTGGCCTCGTCCCTCCCGCCCCCTGTGCTGCGGAGCCGTCCACGCGAGCTGCTCGCCACAGTCTCAGACCAGGCAAGAGAGTGTTGACGAACCTGAAGCCCGACCAAATGGCGATCCACCGGTGCCGCAAAGCACACAGCCACCTACTTGCAACTTTGGATATCGATCTGTCGTCCAAGTCGCAGTTCAATCAAAGGAGGGAACAATGGCCAATGTCAGAAGGGCAGAGCTTATGCTAAGCGATCTCTATACCGGAGAAGGTTATGCCGAGGCCCATCCGGGTTGGCACGACGAAGATGCCGGTGGCAAGGCCGCGAAGATCGCCAAGATCGTGCGCGACAACAACGTCACTTGCCAGAAAATCGTCGACGTAGGCTGCGGGACGGGAGGCGTTCTGAACGCCCTTCTTCAGCAGGATATCTTCCGTGACTCAACCGCCGTTGGCTACGATATCGCTCCCTATGCCATAAACGTCGCCAAACAGCGAGCAAGAGACAACCTAAGCTTCCACCGTGGCGACTTCCTGCAAACCAACGAAAGCTGCGATTGTCTCCTGTGCATCGATGTCTTCGAACACATCGACGACTATATGGGCTTTCTGCGAAAGCTCAGAGGACGTTCCAAGTACTATGTGTTTCATATTCCCCTCGACATTAGTATCCTCGGCCTTCTGCGCGATCAGCCCCTTCAGCGACGCAAGGAGGTTGGTCACCTGCATTACTTTGATCAGGCAACAGCTCTGGCGACGCTGCGCGACACCGGCTTTGAGATCATTGACAGGCAGTACACTCGGACAGAAGATTTCCTCCATATCCATCCCGAATGGCGAACCACGAAAACCCTCCTCGCTAACGCCGGGCGGCGCATTGTCCGGACTGTTGCGGGAGAGGACCTGTCTGTGCGCTTGCTCGGCGGGGCCTCGCTGATGGTCCTCACTAGCTAGTCAGGGAACGGGGATCAGCGGCGCAAGCCGGCCCGAACCACGGACGTTCACCAGAATGCCCAGCACGAACGAGTGAAGGAGTTCGGCTGGGATCCTGTGCAGGCCTTTCCTGGGCCGCGGCCAGGCGAGGTCCGATCAGGAGATCGATGGTCGCTCCCTGAATCGCTGTACTCCGATCTTCCCGCCGCCCATGCGATCGCTATGGCGAGCGCGGCAAGTGCCGAGCGGACCTGTCGAGTACCGGGGCACTGATCAGCTACCTCAAGGGCGGAGGCGGTTCGGCTTGCAGTTGCGATTTGGTCATGGTCGTGAAGAAGAAGTATTGGTACGTCGTCGTCAGCTTGACCCAGGTCCCCATGCCGATGCCAGGATTATTTACAAACACTCCATTTCGGTAGAGGTACGGAGCTGAGGTGTTTCTCCACCAGTCACCTCCAAAGTTCGCGATCAGATTTGCACTTGCGTTATCGGTGCGCAGCTGTGCCATCGAGAACACCCCGTTGACTGTTCCGGGAGCATACGATCCTCTCGGCTCGATCCAGAAATGATTATTATAGCCGAATGCTGGCGAGTTCATTCTTACGCTTCCGTCAGACTGAACGAGGAGACCCATTTCCGAAGAGGGGTTGTTGGAGTAGTCTGCCACGTAATGCTGGCCACCGATCGAATTCGTGGCTTGATCTTGTACGAGTTGCCAACCGCCACTCGTCAAGTGCACATAGACGCGATAGTCCTTCAAATAGACGTTGGCAGCAACGATCGGAGCGCCGACTTGCGGATATATCTGTCCCCAACCCGTCAGTGAAGCGAAGTCGGAAGGAGAAACAGTGTTCCCGGTGGCAGCGGGACCACCTGCATACCACGAGAAATAGGTCTTCACTCCGTATGGATATATTCTGGTGTCATACCCGGAATTTTGCGAAACGACACAATCGATAGACAAAGACGTGCAGATGGGTTGGAGCGCCGGAGGCTTGTGTAGTTGCACCTGCACTGGCTTGTGATGACACAGGCGCCGCGTCGTGTGCGATGCAGAGTCGCCCTCCAACGAGTAGTTGACGCTGTCGCTGCATCGCTCGTACTGGGCTGGAGGCGCTATCGTCGCGGCGCTCGCCAATGAGACGAAGGCGGCGAGTAACATGAGAGCCGTGAGCGGAATGGCAAGAAGCGTTTTCATGGGAAGAGGCAGGTGATACCAGCCGCGGTCAGGTTGCGGTTCGGATACCTCTCGGCTCCCCGATGCTTCAATCTGCGAACTGGCGGTCATCGAGACGTGCGAGTAACGCGACCCTAGGTCAAGTTTGGTGACGGTTCTAGGTTGAGCCAGCACTACAAACATGCTGACGAACAAGTGCGAAAATGCCACCGTTTCCCTGTCGAAGCTCACATCGAACGACGCAACCAGCGTCACGCCGGCAAACATCGCAAGCCATAAATGCAGGAGTCCAACTTCTGCTGACCATTTTCCATATGAGGAAACGAGCCGCCGCCGGTCCGACATTGCGGCCAGCGGAAGACTGAACCAAAACACGGCATAGGTGATCAGGCCGACCACGCCCGACTCGAAGAATATTTCCACGAACTGACTATGCGCCAAAAGGGAAAACGGGCTGTTTAAAATCACTTGACCTGCACCATACCCGAACAACGGTCGTTCCAATGCAAGCGTAGATAGATAGTACCAGTGGTGAATGCGCCAATGGAATGAGGTCGGCGCCGTGCTCGGATCCCACACCGCATATTCGCCTCTCAAAACATAATCTGGAACTGATCTCAGGTCCGAAAACAGTTCTCCAAATGGAGACATCCATAAGAGCACAGCGAATGCTGCAGCGAACGCCGGGAGGAGGGCAGGTCTCTGAACAAAAAGGAATATGGCGGCGATCACCCCCAGTAGCGCGACCCCGGTTCTTGAAGCAGAAAGGACCAAGGCGATAAGAAACAGCGCGTAAACCACAATGTGGAAGTGGTTAAAAGCAAGGCGAATCTTTCGGCGCGATAACTCGCAAACGCAAAACGTCAGCACCATCTCCATGCTGTAAGTTACAGGGTGCGAAGAAAGACCCGCCACCCGTTCAAACTTGTCATATTCTATGACGAGCACTGTATTGCCGGTTAGGTACTGACTCAGTCCAACAGCTGAAATTAAAAACAGCAGCAATAGATAAACACGATGAACGTTCAGACAAAAAGTTGGATAGCGATAAACCGAAGCAAACAATATCGTAAACATCATCAGATATGCATACCTGAAGATCTCATACCAGGCAGCATAGGTATCCATGGTGTAATGTGCTCCAACGGCGTTGACTGCAAATGACAGTCCGGAGGCGGCAACAAAGACGGACAAGCATATCAGCAGCGTGAGAATTCTCCTGTGTATCCTGACATGTCGTATGTGCCATGCGGCTACAAGACCAATCGCAATAGCGGAGAGTGAAAGAGCCATTGAAAGGTTCGTGCCGTACAGACGATCGACCCCATTGGAGAGTGATCTCAAGAAGGTGAAGACGAGAAGATATGTTAGGAGTGCATTCATCTTGAGTGCGATCGGAGTCGCAATACAGCCCAACTGTTGGGATGGCATGGCGCTGGTGCGGGCGACCACAAAAACAGGATGGGCGTGACGGCGTTGCCGCCACGTCGCGCGCGCAACCCGCTAGGCCGTGCGGGGCGGTACCGTCCGAGACCGCACATGCGGGCCCCCTCTGCGTGGCTCGATCGCTCTGCGATAGCACCCGAAGGTTCGTTCGGCGACGGAACTCCAGTCTTCCCGTTCGGCCAGCCAGCTGCGCGTTTGCTCGCGGCGTTCGGACGGCCACGGGTTGTGTGCAAACGACGCCAGACGTTCGGCGAGCGCTGATACGTCTCCCAAATGAAAGTAGTGCGCGTCATCCAATCTGATCTCCAAATGAGCAGGAATATCGCTCGCGACAACGGGCAGGCCGAAGCTCAAGGCTTCCATCAATGCGATCGGCAGACCTTCGTGCGAAGATGGCAAGACAAAAAGACCTGCATGGGCGTATAGCTCCTGCAGGGCGAGGCCGCACTGGAAGCCGGTCATCACCACCCCATTGGTCGCCTCAGCGCGTGCCGCCACCATTGCCGTATAGGCGTCGGCATGCTCGGCAGTCCCGACCAGCACGAGCTTCCATCCGTCGAGCGCGGCATCGGCAAAGGCCTGAATCAGGTCCATGTGCCGTTTCTCCGGCACCAGCCGGCCCACCATCAACACGTACCGTCCCGGCGCGAGCCCGAATTTCTGCAGTGCCGAAGTGCTGCTCGGCGCTTCCGGCAAGGCGATGCCGTTTGGAATAAGGACCGAACTCAAGCCGTACTTCTCCCGTACCAGCTTCCGAATAGTCCGGGAGATCACGATGCGGCCATTGGAAAACCGCATGCCCCAGGCCTCGCCGGCTTGCAGAGCCAGTCTGGCCAATGCACCCCACTTCTCACGTTCGTAATCCGGGCCGTGGTGCGTCACCACAACGTGCAGTCCCAGCAACCGCGCGAGCGGTACCATCAAAGCCGGCCCGATGGCCTGAATGTGCAATACGTCCGGCCGCTGCCATGCTGCCACCAGCACTCCGAGAAACGAATGAACGAGCGTCTCGAGACCCGAAATCCTCGGACACCACACCCGCATGTAGCGTACCCCGTGCCACTCATCACCTCGGTCTGGCGGCATGTACGAGGAACGAACGATCACTTCGACATCGCAACCCAATTCCTTGAGGCGGGGGCACAATTGTTCTGCGTGAGTTTCCACTCCTCCCTGCACATTGGGGAATCCACGTAAGCCAAGCATCATCACCCGCAGCACCGGATGTTCCGCACTCACTACGCCCTCCTACTAGTCGTTAGTAGCTCGTGAACTCCTTGAGCGGGTATCGAGCGGTCGACAAAGCTTCTCCCGTGCACCAGTGACTGGTAGACGGCCATCAGCTCGGCGTTATGCTTCTCGAGAGAAAAGTCCCGTTCCGCACGGATCCTTCCGGCAGCTCCCATGTGCGCGCGACGATCGGCGTCACCCATAAGGCACTCGAGGTGGATGCAAAGCTCGTCTGCGTCTCCGGGTTCAAACAGAAATCCCGTCACGCGATCGTCCACGAGCTCCGGAATGCCGCCAATGCGGGTCGCAATGACCGCCTTGCCATGCGCCATCGCCTCCAGCACGGACATTGGGCAGTTCTCGCACCACTCCGAAGGCACAACCACCACAGATGCGTCAGCGATTGTCGTGGTCAACGCCTCCCCGGAAAGCTGGCCGACAAACTGTACATTCCGGGAAAACTGAGACTTCAAATCATCGGTTAGCGGCCCCGTGCCAGCAATGACGAGTGGCCATCGACATCCCGCAGCCTCATGGGCGCGCAGCAGGGTTTCCGCGCCCTTGCCCGCTGCAAGCCGGCCGCAGTAAAGCACGAAGCCTTTGTCCCGGCCGCTCGGCGAAATGTTCGTGACATCCACGCCGTTGTAGAGCAGCGCCACCCGGTCCGCTGAGAACCGACCTAACACCGAATCCCGCATGAACCGGCTCGGAGCGATAAAGCGATCCACCTTCTCGTAGCTTCCCAGCCAGCGTTGCGTCACCGCTTCCAGGTAAAGCGCGGCGCTCTGCGCTATCGAGCCGTCGGAACAGCGATGAGTCAGCACATGGTGGAAATCGCCGCCAAGACATGACGAACACAATTGGCCGTCCCGCGCGCGGCTGTGCACCGGACAGACCGGCTTCGTATCGTGCAGCGTCAGTACAACCGGAATTCCCCGCGACTTGGCGACGCCGATGATCGACGGTGTCAGCTGATGATAGATGTTGTGACAGTGCATCAGGTCTGGTCGCGTTTCATCGATCAGCGATGCGAGTTTGCTGACGGCCTCGCGGGAGTGGATCAACGAAAGCGCGCCCTTTATCTTGGCAAGGTAACCACCGCTCCGATATTCCTGTCTGGACACAAAATGCGTGGTGTACGGCGATTGGATATTTCGCTCGTGCTGCATCGCGAAGTCGATAACATCCGTCCCGGTCTTCGTCAGGAACTCTCGTTCCTGAAACAACACGGTCTCCGCGCCACCGTTGTTGAAGAGATACTTGTTAGCGATCAGTACTTTCATAGGGGCCATTTCATCGACACTCACATCACAAAACTCGGCATCGCTCGCGGCCCGGTGCGTTTGGTGTCAGACTGCGAGATGCTAGCTGAAAGCCGCCTGATGGAGACGTCGAATTCTGGGGTACCTACAAGTGATTAGCGGTCCACGGTTGCGTGGGCGAAGCAGTTCGTCGATAAATGTAGGAGTTCCTCTTCTTTCGTTTTCTGCCTTCGCATGCATATGCGTTTATCGCGCTCACGACGGGCATTTTGAAGATGGGCATTGGCAGGCCGCGTGTGGACACAAACGGACCTCAGAGTTGTGCGGTCAATTCCTGTGCGAATGACGAGCCTGAGGGGGGCTCGGAATGAAACAGCTTCTCAAGAGAAGTATATTTCAAGCGGCTAGTTGGTCTGGATTGACGCCAGCCCTCCGCAGGATTTTTGCGGGTAGGGCGGCCATCCTGATGTTCCATGAGATTCAGCGAGATTGCCGCTCGGAATTGATGACCGGCACTTCAGTTGAGCTTTTTGAATATTTGCTCAAGTGGCTACGCCAGGAAGGATGGGAGATCGTCGCTCTCGAAACATGTCTCGAGCGATTGGCCACGGATCCTCGACCGCGCCGCTATGCGGTGCTTACCTTTGACGACGGCTACCGAGACAACGTCTCCACTGCGGTTCCCATCCTCGAGCGGAACAACGCGCCATTCATGGTGTACGTTCCAACCGGCGCCCCGACGCGGACGCTGCAGCCATGGTGGCTGGGTTTACGCGAATTGTTTCGCTCGGGAGACACGGTTACGATCGACGCGATGGGCATCCGGTTCTGCTGTCCCGATTTGGATAAGAAGGCATCGGCCTTGAGGAAGGTAGGCGAGTGGGTTCACGAAGATTACCGCCGGGCCGCAATGCTCGCCCCAACATTCAGCAGGGCAGGTCTATCACTATCGGCGCTGAACGATGCCTATTTCCTGGATGAACGCGAGCTTCAGAGCCTGGCGCAGCACCCTCTCGCTTCGATTGGCGGGCACACGGATTCGCATCCGGCACTGGCGTGCCTGGATGCCCTTTCAGCACGAGCCGAAATGGTGGCTAACCGCAACTACCTGGAGAAATTACTTCAGCGTCCCGTTCGGCACTTCGCTTATCCTTACGGGACCGCGGGAGCATGTGGTCCCCGCGAAGAACATCTGGCAAAGGAAGTAGGCTTTTCGACCGCAGTGACGACGCGGCATGGGCACGTATCCGATAGCAAGCCGAATCATTTTGGACTTCCTCGCATCGGTGTCGGGGGACAATTTGATACGAGAGCCGCGTTCGAGGCTCGAATGAACGGCGTCCAGTCAGCGGTCCATATGCTGCTGGGTCAGACCTAGCAACCGTTGTGGTCTGGAGATGTCGAACTAGCCACTTGCCCGCGAAACACGTCGGGAGGGGGTTAAAGTGGCTCGGCGTGACAGTTGAGGCGGGATTGCCGGCAGCCTAGCCGCGAACACATTCAATTACTGTTATCCCGCGTACCCCGCCGATACATGCGCTTGTCCTTACTTTCACCAGCGATGGCTGTTGGTCGAGAATGATACCGCGACCTCCCGAATAACCTCAGCGCGGTACTGATTTCTGGTGCGGGAGCAATCGTCATGCGACCATCCGTGTTGCCCGCCTCGCGATAGTGCATAGCATCGTGGTGGCGGTGAGATCGATCCCTTCCGCCGCGTAGATGTAGGCCGCCAGCCAGGCTCTGTTCGCGATCCATACGCCGACGACGACGACGGCTGTTCCCCAGATACCGAACATCCAGGTTGCGCTGACCATCGCCGCGATCCCCAATACGGAAGTGATGACCATGATCTTCATCGCGGCCCGCTCGTGCCCGGTCATGTTAAGCGCGATACTGCCGACGCCGAAATATGTCGACGCCAGCATACCGACCGCCAGGACCATCAGGACGCCGTGGGCGCGAACGAAATGCTGTCCAAAGGCCATCAACACGAGGTCGCCGACCAGTGCCAACGCCACGACGCATCCAAGGACGCCGATAAAGGCAGCCAGTGTCCCACCTGACATGATGCGTGTGATCTCCGTGCGGCGACCTTCGTCGAATAGGCGCACGATGAGAGGTACGGCGGGAATGCAGAAGGTTGCCAGGAAGAAATCGAGAAGGAGCGCGATCCGGTTGGCAGCGAAATAATATCCGCCGGATTCTGGACCGACAATGACCGAGACGATGACGATGTCGATTGTACAGAACAGGGCGGTGGCAGTGTTGGTCACCCAGAACGGTGCGGAAGTGGAAAGGGCGTCGCCAATGCTTTCCTTCGATCGCCTCACGACCTTGGTGAACAGCCTATGGCCCCCGGCGAGATGTCGCAGGTGAACCTGCTGAATGGCGATCAGAACGACCAGGACGCCAGTAGCGATCACGAAAACATCTGCCGCCTTCAGCGGATGGCCATACGCTGCGAAGAGAGCTCCGCCGAACAATATGATGAGCAGTCGCCACAGAACGTCCCTCGGAATGAGTGCAAGGTTGACGGAGCCGAGCGCGTGACCGACCGAGCTTTGCATTTCGATCAATGCCAATGGCAGTATCAGAAGCAAGCTCGTGGAATGCTCCCAGCGTCCGAATACGACCCCCCGGCCGTGAGCGACAACGAATATGAGCAGACCGATTCCCGTGGCCGCAATAGTGCCCAAACAAGCCACATGAACCCGTTTTCCGACGAGCGATTCGATCGCCGGATAGTTCTTTTCAGCTGCGAGACTTGGTATTTCCCGCAGCACACGAAGTTGCTGACCGACGAGGCCAATCGTCGAGGCGATCAACCCGAAGGTCATCAGCGACACGAGAACGCCATACTCCTCTATGCTCATCATCCTGGCGAAGCAGACGCCAAAGGCGAACGTGACCACTGCGCCGGAGCAACGATAAACGAAGGCCAATGCAGACTTCGAGAAGAGGGATCCGAACATCCAAGGCCCTCGCATTCACTTCATTGAACTGCACAAAGCAAAATTGCCATGTACGTTTATTGTTTTGTCCAGCTTCGTGCTGCGCCGAGGGCTTGCTCCACCACGTCAGTCCTTGGGTGCGGCTCCGCCCGCGGAAACGGGTAGGAGTCAAGGAGATCTGCCGCTGTGAACATCTGCGAAGAACCAAACGATGAAAATAATGAGTGAGTTCGTTATATCGAGGATGGCCTATCGAGTATATTCGTGCTGTCGCATCGAGCCCCGACCCTTTTGGATTACCCCTTCCGGTTCGTGCCGAGGGGAGGCAGGCTGAGGCGTCGTCGCCTTGGACCCTAGCAGTCACCGCTGTGCCGCAAGCCCGGCCGTGACGTCGTGCCCCTCCTTCGCTCGATTACGCGTCTAGGCTGCGCCCAATCCCGCCGGCGTGCTCTGATAACGCACCGGGCTCCTCCTTCGGGTTCTGGCGTCGAACCGTTGATAAGGCCGCGGGTGTATAGTTCTGTTTGGCGAGAGCCGCGTCACCCTGTTGAAGAACCACCACAGGCAGGGGGCCGCCACCGCTGGTGCGGATGCCTCGATCTGACAGATCGCGCAGCATTCCGATAGCGGCGCCGAGAAGCAACCCACCAACGATCGATATTCCAAGCACGATCCCCACTTTCGGCGAACTGGCGGCCATGGGACGGGTCGCTTCGATGAGCAGATACACTTGCAACGTCGGCGAGGATTGCTGCTGGGCCTCCATGTGCCGCAGCACACGAAGAAAATTATCATGAGCCGTTGCGGTGGATTCCGCGGCGGCTTCAAGCTCGGGGAGGTCACCTTCCATTTTCGCCGTCGATTGCGATGGGGGTGTTCCTGGATCGACAGGCGCCGCGGAATCCGCGATGTTGGTCCTGTTCTTACGATAGTTCACCAGAGCGTTCTGGGCGGCTGATGCCTGGCTGCTCAATTCGTTTATCTGATCCTTGACCCATTTCGCACTTCGCAACGACGATTTGATCTTTGCGTCCATTTGAGCCGCAATATGCGTCTCCGCAATGGTGTTCAAGATCTGCGCCGCGCGATCAGGGTCGATGGAGTCGAACGCAATTTCGACAATGTACGTGGTGCCGACGCGCTTGGCCGAAAGCTTGCGATCGAACGATTCCATGGCGCGCCGCATTGCGCCGGACTCAGTTTCTGTTTTGCCGAGTAGCCGGGATGCCGACCCGATCATGCGGCGCAAGACTCCCCCGGAAAACTCCGGATCGTCTGCTAGACGGAGCTTCCGTATCACGGCACGCGCCAGACCCTCAGAGTTTATGATTGCGATCTGGCCTTCCACCATCGTTGACGCGGACGCAGTGTCTCCTGGAGCCGCTTTCGCATCTACGACGAGTTTCGCGGTGGCAGTATACGTCGGTACTGCAGCGACGAGGTAGAGTACAGCAGTGCCAATCGTTACAAGGGCCGCCAGCAACAGGATCGAGAGGTGCCGTCGTATGAAGGCCACTACATATGTCAGGGACTCGACCGGAGAACGAAATTCAGGCGGCGCAGTGTCCTGAGTTACGGAGCTATCGGTTCTAAAACTCTGCAGCATTGTCTTGTACCAGTCCTACTAGTTGCACTACTGAGGCTCCGCACATCAAACGAATATGGGACGCAACGGATTTGCCCAACTCCGATGCTCCCCTGCGGTTTAACGAATAGACAAATGCCGGTTCGCTACCGCAGTCGGGGTCGCGCTAGAAAGCGTTCCAATACACCTTTCTGGAAAAGAAGGTCATGACCAGGATTTTGAGATCGAGAAGAGGTGACCAGTTGTCGATGTAGTACAGATCATGCTCCACGCGGCGTTGCATCTTCTCGAGGGTATCGGTCTCGCCACGGTACCCGTTGACCTGAGCCCAGCCGGTAATGCCAGGCTTGACGTTGTGGCGACGGGAAAATGACGAGATCAGCTCAGCGAACACTTCGTTCTGCGCGGTTGCGTGTGGGCGGGGCCCGACGAGCGACATGTCGCCGATCAGGACGTTGAACAACTGTGGAAGCTCGTCGACATTGGTATGGCGCATGAGGCGTCCCAGACGAGTCACGCGCGGATCGTGTCTGGTGACAGGTTTGAAATTGTCGCCTTCCTCCATCACGGTCATTGATCGGAACTTCAGCACGCGAATGGGCTCGTTGTTGTAGCCATGCCGGGTCTGGCGAAAGAACACCGGCCCGGGGGAATCGAGCTTGATAGCGACCGCAACGATGACGAAGAGGGGGCTAATGATAATTAGCCCGGCGATTGCCGCGACGACGTCGAATGCTCGCTTTATTGCCCGGTTGAAAGGAGCGAGGGGACACTGGAAGATCCGCATCGTCACCATGTCGCCGAACGGAGTGATCCGCGACACGGCCATCAGATCGATGGATCCAACAGGGAGGACGTGAACGTCAACTGGGAGGTCTGACAGGGCGCTGGCGAGCGCGAGAGCAGACGGAACATCCGCTTCCGTAGGCAAAATGACAATGTCATCTGCTCGGAGCGGCCGGCAGTTTGCGACAAGTTGGCGCGCATCAGGTAGCGCTCGCACCGCGCCGGAAGGCGCCGGTTTCGAGGCGTTGGTGCGTACGGGCGGAAAATCGAACGAGTGAATGGTACGAATTCCGGTTTCCATCGCCCGAACGGAAAACTTCAGGCAGTGCCCCTGGTCGCCAATAAGGATGATGCGCCTGGCATCGATCAGCCCCGTTGCTATGGCGCGGCGCAGTAGTGAGAACCACACTGCCCGCGTGCCAAGTACCGTGAGGAGGACACTCACAGCTTGGGCAATGATGGTCGCGCGCGAGTAGCCTTCTGAGACTTTCAGAAGGAACAATGTCGAAATGAAGATGGCGAACACGAAGAAGACGGCGCTGGCCCCGCTCCACAGGAAGACGTGCCGGGTCTGCGTCTGGATTCGCGAGTATTGCCGGAGCCCCATGGAAACGAGCAACTGCAGCGCGGAAATCAGAAGGGATTCCTGAATGTACTTGGCGGCGTCCGGCGGGCTCAGGAGGACTACCCGATGGTAGAGGACGGCTGCGGAATAGGCCGCGACGGTTACGAGCAAGAATTCGGTAGCCGCGGCCAATACCAACAGGACAGCCAATCGGTTCCTGCCGACGCGTGCCGGGACTGCCCTGCCGGCGTCGACCGAACGTGCCGGCAACTCGGTAGAGGCCGGCAAATTGGTAAAGGAGGCATAACTCATTTGTACTCTGCCACCCAGTCACTCGGTGGCCAAATCAGTACCATCGGAGTCGCCGGTTCGAACTGGCAATAAATGGGTAGTGAGGGGTAACCACGATGGTCGATTGAGCTGCGGCAACGCAGGATTAGAATTGTCGGAAGCAATCCGCTCGCAACGCTCAGCACTGATCAACAGATCAATCGAACAGCGAAGGAGGCATTGAGCGGCCCGGCCCCAATGAGGGGAACAGGAACGGTGCGTCTTGCGGATCGCTTCTCTGGCCGGTCGCTCGGACGATAGCGATGCAGGCGCGCGCTGCCTTCCATCGAGAAATTTGAACAACTTCACCCATCGACCACGTCCATGCAGGGAATTGCTACCATGCCGAATTCTGGACTGCGCAGTGTTTTCCATATCGATGTCTTTGGCGGCAACTTCGGCCGCAGCATCAAATGGGGCTTGGTGGCCGTCGGCCTGACGATGTTCGTCCCTCAAGCAAAGGCCGAATATCGGGTAAACATTGGAGACGTGCTGGAGGTCTCGGTGGCGGGCGTGCCGGAGCTACGGCATCGTGCTGCCGTTCAAATGGACGGGAACATTTCGTTGCCACTGGTCGGAATGCTTCCAGTCGTCGGCCTGCCCTTGCCGCAGCTCCGCGCCAAGATTGGTGCAGCAATGGCGAGCAAGGTGTTTCGACTGCGCGAGGCCGTCATCGTGATAGACGCAGATCAAGTCACAACGATGGTGGCGGAATACAGACCGATATATGTAAATGGGGACGTGTCGAAGCCGGGCGAGTACCCTTATCGTCCGTCCATCACCGCGCGCCAACTCGTCGCTGTGGCAGGCGGCTACGACATCATGCGTATCAGAATGAATAATCCGTATCTCGAGTCGGCGGATCTGAGGAGCGAGTACGGATCGCTTTGGACAGAACTCGCCAAAGAACAGGCGCGTATGTGGCGCATCAAGAATGAGCTCGGAGAGGCGACGCAGCTCAATCCAGGCATTCTGACGGACGTGCCCATAGCCCGATCGGCGATCTCGGAAATAGTCAATGCAGAAACGGAATATTTGAAAACGAAGCAGAGTGACTTTCAGCAGGAAAAGACTTTCCTTCAAAGCGGCGTCCGACGGGGAGACGACGAGATCCGCGTGCTCTCGGAGCAGCAGAAGAAGGAGGAAGAGGGGCTTCACTCAGACCTCGAAGAACTGCAGAAAGCGTCCGATCTCTTCGCCAGGGGTTCCTTGACCAGCCCTCGCGTTACGGATGCCCGTCGCGCGGTGTTGCTGTCGTCAACCCGGAAGCTGCAGACCACCGCGCAACTGCTGCAGGCCAAGAAGCAACAGGACGAGCTCACCAGAAAGCTGGCAAAGCTTGACGATCAGCGCAGGCTCGATCTGCTCCGTGAGCTGCAGGACACCAGCGTAAAGCTTAACCAAATTCGCGAGAAGTTGCAGAGCGTCGGAGAGAAGCTTCTGTACACTACGATGGTTCGATCACAGCTCGCACGCGGAGGCGGTAACAAAACGGAGATTGCGATCATTAGAAAAGGCGACAAGGGCCAGGAACGGATCATCGCAAGCGAGGATACCGAGTTGGAGCCGGGTGACGCAGTCGAGGTCACCTTGCGATACCATGACCGGCCTGACGCTTCTCCCCGAAGCCTAAGCAGTTCAAGTATCCCGTCAGGGATGGGCCGGATCGACGCGACTGGGAACGATTCGCTGCGCGTCGGGAGGAGGTGACGAGGGTTGCCGCAACGGCGTTCGTCTACGCCACGACACGCCTTGGCGCGGCTGCCGAAGCCTTCTCGCAGAAACAGTTATCACGAGTGCGGGTCTGGAGAGCGTAGCCGGCGCCCAGGCAGGCATTGCACGCAAGCCGGTTGACGAGTACGGAAAGTGGCCGAAATGATCTTGTTGACAGGCGGCGCGGGCTACATAGGGTCTCATGTCTGTACCGCCTTGATGGAGGCCGGGCTCGACGTCGTCGTGGTCGACAATCTCTCCAACAGCAACAAGGCCTCTCTCCAGCGGGTGCAATCCATCTGCGGGCGGTCGCTCGTCTTCCGGCACGCCGACATCCGGAATGAAGAGGCCATCTACGAAATACTTCGTTCCTGCGGGGTGACTGCGGTTATTCACCTTGCGGGGCTGAAGGCCGTGGGCGATTCCAACGTTCGGCCCATGACGTATTACGAGAACAACGTCCTGGGAACGATGCGGCTCGTGTCGGCCATGAAGCGGGCGAACGTGAAGTCGCTCGTCTTCAGTTCGTCTGCAACCGTTTACGGCGTACCCGGCTATCTGCCGCTCGACGAGAAGCATCCGCTCGGACCGACAAATCCGTACGGCCGCACGAAGTTCTTTATCGAGGAAATGCTGAGGGATCTTTACAGCTCCGACGACGAGTGGCGGATCGGTATCCTACGGTACTTCAATCCGGTTGGCGCGCACGAAAGCGGACTCATCGGAGAAGACCCGCTGGGCGTTCCGAGCAACCTGTTGCCGTTTGTGGCGCAAGTGGCGATTGGAAAACGAGAAAAGCTGCTCGTTTGGGGAAACGACTATGACACGCCGGATGGAACCGGTATCCGCGACTTCATCCATGTCGTCGATCTTGCATCCGGTCACCTCAGTGTCTTGCGCCACCTGAAACGGCCCGGGGTGCTCACGATCAACCTTGGAACGGGCAGCGGCAGCAGCGTTCTGGAAGTCATTCGAACATTTGAGGCGGTGAGCGGCAGGTCTATTCGGTATGAAATCGGGGCGCGCCGGGCAGGGGATGTCGCCATCTGTTATGCCGACCCCACGTTTGCGAAGGAGGAGTTGGGTTGGAAATCGGCGCGATCGTTGGAGCAAATGTGCGCGGACCATTGGCGTTGGCAATTGCAGAACCCCAACGGCTATCGTGATATCGAGCTTAAGGTCCAGGAGCGGTCCATGCATGCCGACCGTCACCGCCCGCGCGTCCGCTCCAGGGGGGATGAGAAAGCACGGAATGGCCCGACCGCATGAGCGGGCTTGAGGACGAGTTGCGGCAGCAAGCACGCCGCCCATCAGAGGTAGCCCGTTAAGACCCGAAATCTCCATGCCTCGCAGCGTAACTTGCAGATAAAACGGTGACGGTAGGGACAAACGATGCCGCATTATCGTGTCTACGTTTCGGACGAACACGGCCGGTTGGTGGGCGTGGTCAACTTTGACTGTACCGACGACGACGCAGCGAAAGAGCGCGCCAAGCAGTTAGGGAACGGCCACGAGGTGCAGCTTTGGCGACAGGTCACGCAGTTCAAATTCGAAAATCCGCCGGACCGATCCAAGCGGCGACGAGGCGCCCTCACGCACTAGGACCAGCGCAATCACGCGCCTGTGACGCTGTACCGCACACCAATGCCGATTGTGCCGTTGCGATAACTTCAGGGATCGTCTGATGGAACGATCCCAGCTCCAGCCAGCATGGTCCCAGCGCATCATCGACGATCCGGCCACGGCCGAGATCACCGAGAAGCAGGCGCACGCGATCACATACCAGCTCACCATCGCCAGGCGGTGCGCGCGACCCTGAGCCCCAGCCAGGCCGCCGCGTTCATCGGTACGGTCTTCGGGTAGCGGCGGATGCCGTCCGCTTCTCGCGAGACCTGCCGGATGGGGCCGGCCAAGCCCGGCTTCGAAGGCCTCATCTCAAGAAGAGGCAGGCGCACCGTGGCGGTCTGAACGCAGCGACGGGTGGGTCGAGGTCAAGCGCGTGCAAAGGGCGGCATTTCCGGTCGTCGACTTGTGAAGGATCCGACCGGCGTCGCCGTCCTTCGCCTGGCCAAGAAGAGGGGCGCTACCCGACCTAGGTCGGCATCGACGGCTCCAGGTGGTCGCGCGCGGTTTCGAGCCGGATCGCCTTCTCCAGCGTCTCGGTGCCGATGCGTCCGTGTGACAGTGCAGGATTCCGTGCAGATCGAGATCGGCCACCAGCTTCGGCCGCCTGCCCGTCAGCGCCCGCTCGATTTCGCTGCGACCTTCGCGTGCCATTCTGGCTCGATGTCGGCAGCCGGACATCGCGCAACGCGAAGACGTCGTGGCGGCACGCTTCGTTTTTGCGCGCGCAACGCATGCAAACCGCGGCGGCACTGACTTTCAAATCCCGCCGCGATTGCCGGCTATTTACCTACCCGCGCTGCACCAAGAGTCCTTGGGTTGATGTCCTTGCGGATCAGGCCGTCGTAACGCGCTACCTCGGCATGATTTGTCTCGTGGTTAAGCACTTCAACTGGCGCCGGCCCCCCGATTTGCTTGATTTCGGAGATTGCCGCGATGGGGGTCGGATGTCGCTCGCTCACATTTGCGATTGAGGGCTGAAAGCTGCTTGCGCGATTGTTCATCCCCCAAATCGCCGCTTGTGTCCGGTTCTGGACCCGGATCTTGCGCAGGATTGCCTTGACGTGGACCTTCACGGTCGCCTCGGCGATGTCGATTTTTCGCGCTATGGATTTGTTGGACTCGCCTTCGATCAGGCCGCGCAGAATCGACTTCTCCCGAGGGGAAAGCTGCGGCGCGATCGTGTCCTCGGTCGTAACGAGGATTGCCTCGCCGCTTTCGACGCTCGGCGCAGCCTCAGGCAGGTGGCTGCCTTTGGAATCGAGAAACAATGACAGGAATGCCGGCGGAAAAAATGTTTCACCCATCATCACCAACTCGACGGATTTGATGAATACATCACACCTCATTACGTCGACGAAAAAGCCGTTGGCGCCGGCCCGAAATGCCGAAACCAGTTCATCCAGCCGATAGTGATCGGCCACGATTGCAAAGCGGCCGCCCGGATACCTCTCTCGCAAGAGTTCGATCTGTTCCAGGGCGACGCCGAAATCGTCACCGGTGTGGACAATGAGAAACAGCAATTGGTGTGGTTGGAGTTTGCCAAGCGGCAAATCATCAGCGCACGATACCGAGGCGGATGTGCGACAATTTGCTGCGCGTAGGATTCTGGCAATTCCTTCCCTAACTAAGATGCTTCTGCCAACGAGAACCGTTGTAAAAGATTTTTGCCTCCGCATTTTACTCTCCCGCCAAACGCAATTGTTTTGAACTAAATGTAAATGATTGGCTTGTTCAGTCGGTCTTCTTCTCCGGTCGTCTTACTCCTTCGTTCACAGGGTTTTTCGTTGGCGGATTTCAAGGGCCCCGAATCTGTGATGCTTGTTATCCTTCGTTCGCAGGGATATCGGCTTGGCAGGTTTCGAGGGATCCGCGTTGGTAAAGCCTTTATGAATGTTAGATTCGAATTCTCCGTATCCCTATATACCTTTGGTTATAGTGCTCGCTCGGGCAGATGGATGTCGTTCATAATGGCTAACGCCCCCTTCTTCCGCATTCTCTGAGCGAGTTGATAGCGCGACGCTAATCAAGCGTTGTGAGATTGTTTTAGCTGCTGACGGTGTCGCCAAGTGCGGATGCACTGGCGCGAGACTTCAAATGATGAAAGGCGAAAGCGAAGTAACACGTCACTCGAAACCAATCCGTATTTCTACGGAAGGGGTACGTCTTTTGAGACGCAGACAGGCTGACAGGACGCGGGTTAACCTCGTTTTGCGTTGCGGCATCAGATGCGGTGCATTGTTGGAAATTTGTCTCGAACTCGTTTAGGTTAGCAATGAAACAAGCGGGGGCGAGTGGGGTTTAAGTTATTGGGGGGACAGGCTGAGGAACCGCTCGATGCGTTGTACCAGCGTAGTGATCGCAGACCGGCATCCAATCGTTCTGCAGGGGTTGAGCCGCCTGCTTGGCGCCGACGGCGACTTCAACATTGTTGCGAGTTGCAGTGATGGTGCGAGTTGCGTCGAGGCGCTGCGGAAGTTCGGTCCGGACATCGCAATTCTCGGCGTTTCAATTCCCGGCGTGACCGAGTCGGAAATTCTCTCCATCATCAATTCCGAGAATCTTTCCACGCGACTGGTCTTTTTCATCGCATCTGATGAGGACTGCGAACTGGTGATGGCAGCTGCGGCGGACGGCTACAGCGTCATTTCGAAGGATACGGAGTCCGAAGCTCTGATGCAGGCCTTGCGCGAGGTTGCGACAGGTCAGCGGCTGTTGCCGCTGCTTTCGCCAGAGCAAACGATGGCTCGGGAGCCAAGCGCGGTCGCTGAGAATGCGCTGACAACGTTGACGGACCGTGAGCGCCAGATCATGCGCCTGGTGTCCGAAGGATTGTCGAACAAGGAAATTGGTCGACGGCTGAGTATTACCGACGGCACCATCAAGGTGCATCTTCATCACATTTTTCAGAAGCTCGAAATCAGTAACCGGACGGTGCTTGCGGCGCTCGCAATTTCGCAGAGCGATCGCGCGGGTACCCCTGAGGACAAGCCGGCGCAGCCCATCTCTTCCGATTGATGGAAGGTGGGACAGGCCGAGGGACACCCGTGCCTGTCTTAATCAATAAAGGTAACTCTAGTCTAGAAGTACCAAGTCATCGGCGACGTCGATGCCGAATTGAACGCGTCGTCCGCACGGCTGGCCATTTTCGCATTAGACGACAGCCTCATCGGTATTGGTGGCGCGCTCTATCGCAATCGGGCGAGACCGCCGATACGCTCGCCGCGCTTGAATTCTCCAAGGCTCATGGGCAACGCGCCCTTGCGGTAGTCAATGTGGCAAGCTCCACGATGGCGCGCGCGGGCCAAATCGTGCTGCAAAACTCGCAGGTCCGGAGGCCGGCCGAATAGTTTGGCCATTCGGCGCGGGCACCCGCTGGTCGATGGTGTGCCGCGGCGAAATGCTTTCAGTGCCGCTTTGCCAGGCTGTCTCGTCCTGTGTCCGGGGCTGGCGGCACGACTTCAACGTATTCGCGATGAATTGTGGTCGGCGATTTATTTCCATCGAACAAGACGCTGACGCTGTTAACGTAGACGCTCCCTCCAACAATCGTGCCCGTCTTGTTGGCGAGGCGCGCGCAGCGTGACGCACCAAGAGCGCTCATTCGAACGCGAACGCCCATCGATGGATTGGACTTCATTGGATAGTCCAGGCTGCAATCGACTCAGTGCTGCTAACACATGACGATATTCGGCTGGATGCGGCGCGACCGGAACACTTCCTTGGCGGAGAAGGGGTTTTTAAGGGGTACCCCCATTGGGTGGTAGACTTGGCGCGTCGTCTGGCGACAGTCTAGGTGCGATTCGTGCAGCTCATGATCAACGCGGGCTGTGTGCCGTCCGGCGCGCGGCTATCGAAAGCCTCAATCAGGGCGACACGAACGAACGTTATTCAAATATTGTTCACCCGTCTTGGTTTCGTGCGTTTTCGAGCGGAGGCAAAATGCGTATTGCTCTGCCATACACGGCTATTGTCTGGTGCATCGCTGTCGCGGTTTGGATCGCCTTGGGCGCGGCGCTATAGCAGGTGCTTCGGGTATCTGGCAGTGACGTCGCTGTCCAGGCGTAGGCCTAAGCCTGTTCGAAATTGTAGAGCGCGGCCATATTGTCCCGGAGAATCTTCCGATAAAAGTCCTCGTCGCCAAGCCGGCTGGCAAGAGCGCGAACGCGCGATAATATCAGTCGGCTCAAGCCTGACGGATCACCTTTTCGGCGCACTTCAGGAAATTCCGGACTAACGGATTGAGAGAATCCCGGCGCCAGCAAACCGCGACATCGATGGCGTCGTCGGCATCCAGGAAGTGCCTGAACACGACGCCCGTTGGACATCCGAGTTCGGCGCAGGCAGGAAGGATCGCCAGGCCTTCTCCGGCGAGGACCATGCTGAGAGCCGAGTGGACCGTTTCGACCCGGTTCGCAACCGGCATACCGACCTGATGCCGCCTCAGCAGCGACGTCACAACGGAGGTCGCCGGATCTTCGGTGGGCCAGGGCAAGCTGATAAGCGGACGCCCTTGCAGTCTTTTTACCGGCACTGCGGCGGAGCGCGCCAGCGGCGAACCGGCCGGCATGGCCAGCATCAATCGCTGCGTTCCGATCGTGGAGGCTTCAATCTCGCTGTGGCGAATTGCAGGCATGCACAGTGCGACAGTCACGCTGTGGTCCAGCAACCGCGCCTCCCGCGTCGACGCGCTCAGTTCTATGAACTCGAGGTCGACCTTCGGAAGTGACCTTCGGAGTTCCGGAACGAGCTTGGGCAACACGGCGTGGGCGAGCGCGAACATGTATCCGACTGACAATCTTCCCCGGCGTCCAGCCGCCACCGCGCGGGCTGCCTCGAAACCTTCAGCCGTCAAGGCCAGCGCTTCGCGCGCGCGCGACAGCAAGGCGCGACCGGACGCCGTCAGCTCCATTCCCCGGGTGTCCCGACGAAACAGCGAAGCTCCTACTTCCGATTCCAGTTTGCGAATCTGAACCGACAATGGCGGCTGCGCCATACGAAGGCGGACGGCCGCCCGACCCACGCTGCGTTCTTCTGCAACGGCAACGAAGTAGCGGAGACGGCGGAGGTCCATTATTGGCATACCGAAATCTCATGCCATACCGAAATCGTATGGCTCGGTTGTGCGATGGTATTGGACCTGAAGTCAATGCGAATGTCATCTTTGCGTCAAATCGATCCTGGGGCTTTAGCGTGATGAGCGACGAACTGTGCCTGCTGCCCGCCAGCGAACTCCGCGCGCGGATTGCCCGCAAAGACGCCTCACCGGTTGAGATCATGCGTGCCGTGCTTGCGCGCGCCGAGCGAATGCAGCCCGAGTTGAACTGCTTCATCACGCTCTGCGGCGATGAGGCGATGGCCGAGGCAAGCAAGGCCGAGCATGCGGTCATGGCCGGGGAGCCGCTGGGTCTTCTTCACGGCATTCCGTTCACCGTGAAAGATCTGGTTAATACCAGGGGGGTGCGAACGACTTTCGGAGCGGTCCCCTACAAGGACAACGTTCCTGATCATGATGCGGTCGCCGTGGCGCGAATGCGGGCAGAGGGTGCCATTCTCATAGGCAAGACCACGACGCCGGAGTTCGGCACCAAGTGCCTCACGGATTCGCCGTTGTTCGGCCGCACGCGCAATGCCTGGAGCGGCGCGCGCTCGAGCGGTGGCTCAAGTGGGGGAGCGGCGGTTGCCGTCGCCGGCGGCATCGCGCCTCTGGCGATCGCGACGGATGGCGGCGGCTCGACGCGGATTCCGGCGGCCTGCAACGGCGTTGTCGGGCTGAAGCAAAGCAACGGCGTTATTCCCCACAGCCAGGTGCAGGACGCGTTCGGCAACCAGACCTATGTTACCCCGATGACGCGCACCGTCGCGGACACCGCCTTGATGATGCAGGCAATGTCGGGAGAGGATGCTTCCGATCCGTGGTCGATGGGATTCCCGCAATGGAATTTTGTGGAGGGATCGGCTCCAAACGGCGATCTGCGCGGGCGCAGGATCGCATTCTGCCTTGCGCCTTCAGGCCGGCCGGTTGCGGCCGATGTCGCTGCTGCATTCAAGACCGCGCTTGTCAGGCTGGAAGCCCTTGGGGCCGAGGTCGAGGAAATGTCCGCCGACGGATTTGAGGTGGAGCCGATCTGGCGGGCCATCAATCACACCGCCTGGCGCGCACGATTCGAGAAGCTCGCGGCCGATCATGGCGATGTGCTGAGCGAGACCTTCATGAAGCAACTGGCGCTGGCCACGAAGGTAAGCGGTGTTGACTATCAGCAGGCGATGTTTGACCGTACGGCTCTGTTCCGGCGGATTCAGAGTTTGTTGCAGAGGGCCGATATTCTCGCGATGCCAACCATCACCCGCACCGCGCTTCCGATCGATCAGGACCTGTTCGGCACGATAGAAATCGACGGGCGGGTGTTGAGCGACGTCCGGCCAAGCTGGTTTCCCTGGACGATGCCGTTCAACATGACCGGCCATCCGGCGGTCAGCCTGCCCTGTGGCTTTGACGCGGACGGCCTGCCGATCGGCATTCAACTCGTCGGCAAATTCCGTGGAGACATCGAACTGCTGCGCGTCAGCGCGTTGTTAGAGGGCTCGCAAAATCTGCTCGGCCGGTGGCCGGGCTTGGACGGCTAAGCGAACATGCGGCCGCCATCACACCTGATCGCTGACAAGGGACTGGCCGCCAACAAGGGAATCGAGACTTGAGCGTCTTCCTTTTCCGCCGCTTTCTGACGCTGATGGCGACGCTGGTCGGCGCGTCGCTCATCATCTTTCTCGTTCTGGATGCCTTGCCCGGCAACGCCGCACAGATGCTGATGGGCGCGGATGCCTCGCCTGACGCCGTCCGGGCGCTGACGGTCAAGCTCGGGCTGGATCAGCCGCTGTACTATCGCTACGTCCATTGGATCAAGGGGATGCTGACAGGCGATCTAGGCAACAGCTATGCCTATGGCACCCCTGTCGCCGGCCTGATTGCGGAGCGCCTCACGCTGACAATTCCGTTGGCGGTCATGTCCATGTCAGTGACGGTCGTGCTGGCCCTGGCTGCGGGAATCTATACGGCGGCAAATCACAACAAGCTAGGTGATGTGGGCGTGATGTCGCTGACGCAGTTCGGCATCGCGCTTCCCAATTTCTGGTTCGCCATCCTGCTGATCCTGCTGTTCTCGGTGAAGCTGCAATGGCTTTCGGCCGGCGGATTTGCCGGCTGGGACGAAAGCATCGTTGCCGGGATCAAGTCGCTGCTGCTGCCTGCGATCTCGCTATCGGTGGTGCAGGCGGCGATCCTCGCAAGGGTCACGCGTTCCGCGGTGCTTGAGGTGCTGCGTGAGGATTTCGTGCGCACCGCACGCGCCAAGGGTTTGAGCAAGCGCGACGTCCTGTGGCAGCACGTGCTGCGCAATGCGATGATCCCGGTGATGACGATCATGGGCCTTCAGTTCGCCAACCTGCTGGCGGGGACGATCGTGATCGAGAACGTGTTCTATCTGCCGGGTCTCGGCCGGCTGATCTTCCAGTCGATCGCCAATCGCGACCTGATCGTGGTGCGCAACTGCGTGATGCTGCTGGCGGCTGTGGTCGTCATCGTCAACTTCGTGGTCGATGTGCTCTATGCCTTCATCGATCCGCGCATCAAGGTACACAGCCTATGAGCACCCCGCTAAGCGCCTCAGTCGAGGTTGGGGCCGCCACCGCGCGACCGCGGCTTGCGAGCGGCTTCTGGCGCCGCGCGCTGCGCCACCGCAGCTTTGTCACGGGCGGCACGCTGAGCCTGGTGGTGCTCTGTGCCGCTTTGCTGTCGCTGGTTTGGACGCCGTGGTCCGCCTATGAAATCGACGTGGCCTCCAAGCTGCGACCACCGTCGGCCGCGCATTGGCTCGGCACCGACGTGCTCGGCCGCGATATCGTCTCGCTGCTGCTGGTAGGCGCCCGTTCCACCATCATGGTCGGCATCATCGCCGTCGGCATCGGCCTCACTTTCGGGGTGTGTCTTGGACTGATCGCCGCCGCGCGCAAGGGCTGGACCGAAGAGATCATCATGCGGATGAGCGACTTCACTTTTGCGTTTCCCGCGGTGCTCTCGGCCATCATGCTGGCGGCGGTCTTCGGCCCGGGCATGGTGACCTCGATCGTTGCCATCGGCATCTTCCAGATTCCGACTCTCGTCCGGTTGACCCGTGGATCGGCCAATGCGATCTGGGCGCGGGAATTCGTGCTGGCCGCGCGCGCCTGCGGCAAGGGCGGCTTCCGCATCACGATCGAGCACGTGCTGCCCAACGTCCTGCCGATCCTGATCGTGCAGTCGACGATCCAGTTCGCTCTCGCAATCCTGGCCGAAGCGGCGTTGTCCTATCTCGGGCTCGGCACGCAGCCGCCGCAGCCGTCCTGGGGCCGCATGCTAAACGATGCGCAGACGCTGCTGTTCCAGTCGCCGATGCTCGCGGTCTATCCGGGCGCTGCGATCGCCATCGCTGTGCTTGGCCTCAATCTGTTCGGAGACGGATTGCGCGATCTGCTTGATCCCCGGCTGGCGCGGGAGCGTTGAACATGAGCGGGTCCGGCAACGCGCCTTTGATCGAAGTCAGCGACCTCGGCGTGCGGCTCAACACCAGCCGCGGCCCCGCGCAGGCCGTTCGCGGCGTCAGTTTCTCGCTGAGGCGCGGCGAGACCCTGGGCCTCGTCGGCGAATCCGGATGCGGCAAATCCGTCACCGCGCTGGCGCTGATGGGCCTGCTGCCCGACAGCGCCGTCATCAGCGGCAGCATCCGCCTCGACGGCATGGAACTGGTGGGTCTGCCGGATGCGAATTACTGCAAGCTGCGCGGTAATCGCATCAGCATGATCTTCCAGGAGCCGATGACCGCGCTCAATCCGATGCACACGATCGGCCGCCAGGTCGCCGAACCATTGCGCCGCCACACCAATTGTTCGGCAGGAGAGGCGCGCAGGCAGGCCATCGCCTTGCTCGATCGTGTCGGGCTTCCCGATGCGGCCAAACGCGTCGATGCCTATCCGCACCAGTTCTCCGGAGGGCAGCGGCAGCGCGTTACCATTGCCATGGCGCTGGCCTGCCAGCCCGACGTGCTGATCGCCGATGAGCCGACCACGGCACTCGACGTCACCATCCAGGGACAGATCCTCGACCTGATCGCGGATATCGTTGCCGAGCGCGGCATGTCGATGATTCTGATCTCGCACGATCTCGGCGTCATCGCCGAGAATGTCCAGCGCATGATGGTGATGTATGGCGGCACCGTCGTCGAAAGCGGCGCGACGGATGCGGTGTTCACGCGCATGGGACATCCCTATACGCAGGGTCTGTTTCGCGCTCGCCCGCGCCTTGGTGCGCGCAAGGGCACGCGCCTGAAGACCATCGCCGGCACCGTGCCCGAGCTTGCCGATCTGCCCTCCGGTTGCACTTTCGCCGACCGCTGCGCGATCGTCGAGGACCGTTGCCGCGTAGCGCCGCCGGCCGCGGTGGACGTCGGCGCCGGCCACGGCGTGCGCTGTCTCAGGACGGATGTTTCGATGGCCGAAGCGGTTGGAGTTTTGGGCGCATGACCATGCCTGAGCAGACGCCGCCGCCCGCCGAACTGCCGCTGCTCGATGTGAAGGATCTGGCGCAGCGCTACACCTTGCCGCGCGAAAGCGTGTTCAAGCCGGCCGGGCAGGTGCATGCGCTCAACGGCGTCACCGCAAAGGTGACGGCGGGCCGAAGCCTCGGTGTGGTCGGCGAGTCCGGATCGGGCAAGTCGACCTTCGCGAGGCTGGTGATGGCGCTGGAGCGGCCGTCGTCAGGTTCGGTGTCGCTCATGGGCCGCGACCTGAACCGGCTGCCGGCTGACGAGTTACGCCGCGCCCGGCGTGATTTTCAGATGGTGTTTCAGGATCCCTACGGCTCGCTGGACCCCCGACAGACCATTGCGCGCATCGTCGCGGAGCCCTTGACCGCGCTCGGACGGATGGATCGCGCCACGTTGCGTCAGCGCGTTGCCGACGTGCTGCGGCAGGTCGGACTGCGCGAGGCCGACATGGACAAGTTCCCGCATGAATTCTCCGGTGGCCAGCGCCAGCGCATCGCGATCGCGCGTGCGCTGATCACCCAGCCAAAACTGATCGTCGCCGATGAGCCGGTCAGCGCACTCGACGTCTCCGTGCAGGCGCAGGTGCTCAATCTCCTGCAAGACCTGCAGGATCAGTTCGGGTTGAGCTACGTCCTGATCAGCCACGATCTGGCGGTGGTGGATTATCTCTGCGACGAGATCGCGGTGATGTATCTCGGGCGGATCGTCGAGCAGGGGAGCCCTGAGGATCTGTTCGCGCATTGCGCCCATCCCTATACGCGGGCGTTGCTCGAGGCGGTGCCGCGTGCCCGGGCTGGCGGTGTGCGCCGGCGTCGCGGTGCGCAGGTGATCGCCTCGCATTCGCTGGGCGCGACGGGATGTCCCTACGCGTCACGCTGTGCGCTGGCCGACCAGCACTGTCGCGAGGTCGCGCCTGCGCTGCGCAAGGTGGGCCCGGCGCAATCAGCCGCGTGCCATCGCGCCGAGACGGTGATGGCATTGCCTCCGGTAGCGTCGGAGGAGGGTTAGCCTTTTATGCGGGACTGGCTTAGTCTGGTCGCGCGATATTTCAGGGGAGCAAGGGATGTTCAGGAAGTTAGCCATTTTTGCAGTTGTGGCCGCGTTCGCCGCCGCGCCGCTGCCGAGCCTGGCGCAGGGCAAGAAGGACAGCGTCGTCATGGGCATGACGCTGGAGCCGCCGGGACTCGATCCCACCAACGCAGCCGCTGCGGCCATTGCCGAGGTCACGCTCTATAACCTCTATGAGACGTTGACCAAGATCAACGAGGACGGTTCGGTATCGCCCTTGCTCGCCGAGAGTTGGCAGGCGTCGGCCGACCTGAAAACCTATACGTTCAAGCTCCGCAAGGGCGTCAAATTCCACAACGGCGAGCCGTTCGATTCCTCTGCGGTGAAGTTTTCCTACGATCGCAACGCGGCGCCGACCAGCACCAACAAGGACAAGAGCCTGTACCAGGCGTTTGAGTCGGTCACCGCGCCTGACGCGGAGACGATCGTGGTCGTGCTCAAATATTCCGAACCGAACCTGCCGTTCCTGATCGGTCAGGCGGGCGGCTCGATCGTCGAGCCGAAGAGTGCACCGACCAATGCGACGCAGCCGGTCGGCACCGGACCCTATACGCTCGGTGCCTGGGCCAAGGGATCGTCGATCACCCTGAGCAAATGGCCGGATTATCGCAACGCCGCCGCGATCAAGCTTTCCAAGGTGACCATCCGCTTCATCGGCGATCCCGCCGCGCAGGTCGCGGCGCTGCTGTCGGGTGACATCGACGTGTTTCCGCGCGGCGCGGTGGCGCGCAGTGTGGCGCAGTTCAAGGCCGATCCGCGCTTCAATGTCCTGATTGGCGGCTCCAGGGCCAAGACCATCGTCGGCATTAACGAACGGAGGAAGCCGCTCGACGATGTGCGGGTTCGTCGCGCCATTCTCGCCGCCATCGATCGCAAGGCGATGATCGATGGCGCTGTCGATGGATTTGGTTCGCCGATCGGCAGCTTTTATACGCCGGGATCGCTCGGCTATGTCGATACGACAGGCATCAATCCATACGACCCGGAAAAGGCCAAGAAGCTGCTGGCAGAAGCGGGCGTCAAAGCGCCGCTGGAGCTGAGCCTCAAGCTGCCGCCGCCACCTTATGCGCGGAACGGCGGAGAAATCCTCGCGGCCCAGCTCGCCAAAGTCGGCATCATCGCCAAGATCGAGAACGTCGAATGGGCGCAGTGGCTGTCACAGGTCTTTGCCGGCAACGGCCCGCACAATTTCGATCTCACCATCGTCTCGCATGTCGAGCCGTTCGATCTCGTGAAGATAACCGAGCCGGACTATTATCTCGGCTATAACAACGAGGCCTTCAACGCGCTCTACCAGCAGATCAAGGCAACACCGGCCGAGGCCGAACGCGCCAAGTTGCTCGGCGACGCGCAGCGCATGCTGGCGACCGATGCGGTTGCCGGCTTCCTGTTCCAGCCGCAATGGATCACCATTGCGAGCAAGAAGCTGAAGGGTGTGTGGAAGGAAGTCCCGCAATTCGAAAATGACTTCTCCGCCTGGTCCTGGGAATAGCCGTCTCGCGAGGGGCGGTTAGCGGACCTGTCGGAAGCTGTTGCGGCGACCATTGCGCGCCTGATCGGGTGAGATCATGGGGCGGCCGCTAGTATCGCGTGCTGACGTCCGCCCCTCACCTCGATCGCGGCAACGCCGATGATCGCGCCGACGCGGCGGGCAAGCCTTTCGACGGCCTGGCGGTCACGGACGTCGATGGAAGCCTGGATTTTGTATTCGCCGGCTTCCTCGCGGGCATCGACGGCCGCCAACCGCAGATCGGCGACGCGCACCTGGTCGAGGAGGCGGCCGAGCGCGGCATGTAGATCGCTTGCGTGCAGCTCCAGAATGAACACGGCATCCCCATACAAATTTGGAGAAGTTGTATCCGTGTTTCCTGAGAAGATGCTTCCTTTCGTCTGGCAATTTGGCAAGTTAGCGATATAATTATCCTCGGAAACAAACCAATACCCAGAATAGAGTTCTCGGTTATGAAGGCGACGCGGCGGAAGGACTCACTGCGCCTTGACGAGACCGACCGGCGCATCCTGCGGGCGATGCAAGCCGATGCACGGCTCACGACGGCGGAGCTGGCCGACAAGGTCGGGCTATCCACGACGCCATGCTGGAACAGACTCAAGCGACTGGAGAAGCAGGGTTACATCGACGGCTATGTTGCGCTCCTCAATCAGGAGAAGCTTGGTCTGCCGGAAACAGTGATCATCGAAATCACGCTCGACCGTCACGATGAAGAGGTGCTGGAGCGGTTCGGAGAACTGCTCGCTGGCTTGCCCGAAGTGATCGAGGCCTATCTCACCACCGGAGATTATGACTATCTGGTCAAGGTCGCCGTCGAGAGTACGGCCGGCTACGAACGCTTCCTGCGTGAAAAGCTTTATCGCATTCCAGGCATCCGCCACAGCCGATCGTCATTCGCGCTGCGGTGCCTGAAGAAGCTGACCTCGATTCAGGTCTGATCTTCAGGTGTGCGGCTTGCGATCGCTTTCGCCCCAGACATGGCGCGAACGTTCGAGGTGGCGGCGCATCACCGCAACAGCGCCGGCCTCATCCTGCTTCGACAGCGCGTCGATCAACTGGAAATGCTCACTGGCCGACTGCGCGATATGCTCCCGGGTCGATCCATTCTTGAAGCCGTGAAGCCGAACGCGATCACGTAGCGTCTCGACCAGGTCGGCGAGGGGCTTGTTGCCGAGTGTGGCGATGAGCCCAATGTGGAATTGGCGATCGGTCTCCAGGAACTCAATGAGATTGCCATCATCGGCGGCGCGTTTCGTGGCTTCGGCAAGATGGCGCAGTTGCTCGGTCTGCGCGGGCGTGAGGCGAGCCCGCGCGATCTCGGCGACAACAGGCACTTCCAGCAGCAGGCGGATCGCGAAGATATCGTTGAGTTCCCCCGGTGACAGCGAGACCACGCGGAAGCCGCGATTTCGTACGGGCTCGAGCAGGCCTTCGCGCGCGAGATCGAGCAGAGCTTCGCGAACGGGTGTCGCCGAGACGCCGAGATCGATCGCAAGACGCGGGACGGAATAGAGCTGATCGGGCTGCATCTGTCCCGTGATGATCAGCCCGCGGATCACCTGCCTCGCTTGCTCCCGCAGGCTGGGTCCGGACACCAGGCTCGATGCACCGATTTGTCGAAGATCCATGGCTTTTACTACCCGAACCCCCCGGATGTGTAAATGTAACGTGTGACATACTACCGTTGACGCCTTCCAAGTGATATGTGATATATTACTATAAAAGGAACGCAGAAAAAGGGAGGTTTGCCGTGGTGGAGCGCATTTTGATGATCGTATCCGACACTGTCCGCTGGGACATGCTCGGCTACAACGGGGGCCACGTCCGAACTCCCAATCTCGATCGGCTCGCTGCGCGATCGATGGTCTTCGATCGCTATTATGCGTCGAGCTTTCCGACAGTGCCTGCGCGCTACGACTATCTCACCGGCAAGCCTGCCTTTGCCGGCGTCGGCTGGGGTGCGCTGCCGCGCGCGGATCGCTCGATTGCAACCTCATTGACCGAAGCGGGTTACACGACGCTCGGCGTGGTGGACACGCCGTTCTACCAGGTCAACGGCTATTCATATGATCGCGGCTTCAACTTCTTCTACGACATGAAATCCCAGCTCCTGGGGACGCCGCATTACAGCTCCTACACCGCGCCCAACAAGACCAAGCGCCAGGGCGAAGGCAAGCTTCCGCAATGGCCGATCACCGGCAAGGTGAAGCCCGATCCCCGTACCGGCGAGATGGATTGCCCGGCACCGATCACCATGGTGCAGGCAGCCAAGTGTCTGGAGGAAATCTACCAGGATAAATTCTTTGCGCTGGTCGACACCTGGGATCCGCATGAACCGTGGGACCCGCCGGCCTATTACGTCAGACACTATCTTCCCGACTATGCCGGCGAACGCGTGCACCCGCCCTATGGCGACTGCAAGAAGCACGGCATGACGGATCGCGACATCGCGGTGGCGCGCGCGCTCTATAGCGGCGAGCTCGAACTGGTCGATCGCTGGATCGGGCATCTGCTCGACCAACTCGTCTATCTCGGCATCGAGGACTCCACCGCCATCATCTTCGTCTCGGACCACGGCTTCCTGCTGGGAGAGCACGGGCTGATGGGCAAGATGGTCCGCAGGGCGCCCGGCGAAGCGACGTGGATGCGTTCGCCGCTCTATGAAGAGATCGCCAGGGTGCCGCTGTTGATCCATGTGCCGGGCGCAAAGCCCGGACGAACTAACAAGCTGACCTGCGCGCTCGACCTCGCTCCCACGATCTGCGACATGGCCGGCCTGCCGCGCCAGGCGGAGATGCAGGGACTCTCGCTGCTCCCCGCCGTCCGGGGGCAGCCCTTCGAAGGGCGCGATCACGTGCTGACGGCTCTGCCGCTCGCCAATCCCGGCGAGACGGTCGAAGTGGTCGACGACCTGATGCGGACGGTAGTCGAATGGCAACCTGTCACCATCACCACGAAAGACTGGTCGCTGCTCTACGCAACTCCGAGCGAGCCGGTCGAACTCTATGATCTGCGCTCCGATCCGAAGCAAACGACCAACGTGGCGCCAAAGCACCCTGCCGTCATCCGTGCAATGCTGGAGATGTATGCAGAGGACCTGCGCCGCGCTGGAGTCGCCAGCAAGTACAGCGATCCGCGCCTTGCCGCCTTGCTCGAACGCGCATGACGGTTCGCGACATCGCTCGGAAGGACTCAATGCTGCCGAGGCGGCATCGTCGAGATCGCTGAGGCCTCGCGGAAGACGTCGCTGAGCGTGTCCATCAAACAGCGCAAAGGATGGGACAGCGAATTGCTGTCCCATTCTCTTTCGTCTGCATCAAGCGAACCATCAACCTGCAAGACTACGGTGATGATGACGGCCGTATCCTCGGCTGGCTAATCAGTCGACCCTCACCATCAGGGTGCGGCCCTTGACGTAGCCGATGGCATAGGTGTGGCCGTTCATCGTTTTATAGTGAAACTTGCGGTGACCGCCGACGACGGCATTGGGTTCGTTGTCGCCGAGTTGGTTGTGGGTGTTGTTGGGCCGGGTGATCATGACTTCTCCATCTCCGTCCGACCGGCAGCGGTTATCGCTGCCCTCACGTCGGCGGTACAGAATAGGGGACGGCGCTTTACCCCGCTGTTCCCTGGGGAACAGCGCAAGACAGCGAGCATTCGAGTGTTTGCGTGCCCGATAACTTATTGGAAATAAGGAACTATATGGGAGTGAAGTGACCTGGCGGGGCTGGCAATTGTTAAGCCCTCGAGAGCCTTGGGGGCTGTTCGGCGTCTCTCTCCCGCATGCGGGTGACAGAGATTCAGACTTGAGGAAGCCGGCGCTGCAATTTGTCGCAGCGATTTGTCGTGGCAGCATCCAAACGCGCTCGATGCGGGCTCGAGAACATCGGTCGCGGCCGCGTGTCATCCATTTGGTTTACGATTGCTCCTGAGCTGATCGGCAGTTCGGTAGTGAGATCACACTGGAAGCCTGCCATTGTGGCTTCCGGTTGCCTGGACTTGGCTGCTCCGCTAGCATCAATCCCGCAATAGAGCGGATTGTACGATGCGTTTCATGCTTCAGGGATCGCGGCGATACTTCGGGCATCCGTTCGATCGACGAGAGGTCTTGGGCTTCGTCGGCACGCTGCTTGCGTCAGCAGCCCTCAGTTCGCCAGTGCGCGCCGCCGATCCTGCCGGCCGCGTCGAAGAGGTGAAGGGCGAAGCGTTTGTCGATGCGAGCAGCCAGCAGCGGCCTTTGCAGAAAGCATCCTCGCTTTTTGTCGGTGATCGCGTCGGGACGGGTCCATCCTCCCGGCTGACGATGTTGATGGGCGAGGACACGACGATCAAGCTCGGCGAAAAGGCGCAACTGGTCATTGATCAGTTTCTTTCGACGACCGGAGGCGAAATCTCGCTGCAGTCTGGTCCGATGCTTTTTGACCGGCCGAGTGGGAGCCGGCCCGTCCCAATGAAGATCAGGAGTTCTTACGGACTCATTGCCGTCCGCGGCACGAAATTCTTTGCCGGGCCGAGCAATGGCGTTTTTGGCGTGTTTGTCGACCACGGCACGGTCACTGTTTCCGGAGGTGGGAGCGAGGTCGTGCTACAGGCAGGAGAGGGGACAAACCTGGCCACTCCGGGTTCGAAACCCTCCGCGGCCACCAAGTGGGGCACGGAGCGGATTCGCGGCGCTTTGGACAGCGTTAGTTAGCTTCTCTGATCAATTCGCACGGCATGCAGGAAAACTTCACGATGGAGATCCTGAAGACGCGGTGAGATTTTCCGGTCTGACGTCAAATCATTGCAAACCGAGGCCTTTCATTCAGGCGACAAATGTCCAGCAAAGATACTCTCGTTTCTCTTCTGTCGAAAACCGAACTCTTCAAGGGCCTGGCTGTCGAGGATCTCGAGGCCTGCATTCCGTCCTTTCGCGAAGCCAAATTCAAAAAGGGACAGGCGCTGTTTACGCGCGGCGAGCGCGCGACAGGCCTTTACCTCGTCGCGGAAGGACGTGTGCGACTGGCGATCGCCACCGAGGATGGTCGCGAACTTAGCTTTCGGCATGCGACAGCGGGCGAATTGCTCGGTGAAATTGCGGCGCTTGATGGCGGCACAAGGAGCGCCGATGCTACCGCCCTCACGGCGGTGACGACCTACCGGCTCGACAAGGAGGATTTTCGCAAGCTTTGGACCGCGCGGCCGGTGCTGTCCGAGCGGCTGATATCGTTTCTCTGCAGCCGGCTGCGGGACACCAGCGGACAACTTGAGTCGATCGCGCTTCATCCGATGCATGTTCGGCTGGCGCGCTTCTTCCTGGTCGCGATTGGCGACCGCAAGCCGGTGCCGGGAAAGCGGCTGCCGCTTGATCTCGGCATGTCACAGGGCGAACTCGCCCTGCTGCTCGGCGCCAGTCGTCCCAAGATCAACGAGGCGCTGGGCAAGCTGGAGGAAGTCGGCGCCATTGGCCGCACGCTAGACCGAATCTTCTGCGATCCGCTCAAGCTCGCCGAAGTTGACGGGTCTCATGCTTAGCCAGCTGGGCAAGACTCATTCAGGCCTGATTGCCGGACTTCTAGCCCTCGTGCTGTTCCTCGCCGCCCTATTGTTGATGCCGAGGGAATGGCGGAACGTATCTCGTGAAAGGGCATTCGATGTGGTGCTTGCAGCCGACCGGCAGATCCGCCGATCGAAGCCGCAAGAGACAGCAAGCGCTGTTCCGGTCGTCGTTGTCGATATCGACCGGCGCACGCTCGACGATTTGGGGCCGTGGCCGTGGCCGCGCGAGACGATGGCGCGCCTCATCGAAGCGGTGGCCAGTGGCAAGCCGGCCGTCGTTGGAATCGATGTCCTCTTTACGCAGGTGGATACCCGCTCTCCAGCCGCGCTGGCGCGACAGCTCGGCTCTCTCACCGGCAATCAAGATATCAGCGCGCTCGCTGGCGGTCTTCTCGACGGTGACAAGCATCTCGCCGCGGCGATGAAGAGCGTTCCGGTGGCGCTCGGATTTGTTCTCGATGCCGACAAGGCCGACTCCGTCCCAGGGGTGCCGGTTCTCGCACGCCACCCGGTCGTGCTGGATGGCCTCTGGCGCATGAGCGGTGGCCTTGGGCCGGTGTCGCCGCTGGTCGACGCGGCGAAAGGGCTTGGCGCGCTTTCGTTGCCCGGAGACGCAGATGGCAGGATCAGGCGCGTGCCGCTCCTCGTCGGCGCCGGCGAAGCGACGCGACCGGGCCTGGCGCTGGAAGCGATCCGGCTGTTTGAGCGCTCGCCGGCCTATTCCGTCGATGCCAACCCGCAGCGGATCATCGTCGGCGATCTCGAAGTGCCGCTGCCCGCCGACGGCCTGTTGCGATTGGCCGGCGCCGATATCCGCAAACGGGAGGCGCGCACGATCTCCGCGGCTGACGTCGTCAACAACAACGCTGTGCAACGCGCGCGGCTTGCCGGCGCTATTGTATTGATCGGCGGGTCGGCGCCGGAGCTTGGCGGATTGCGCGAAACGGCAACTGATCCGCTTGTCCCATCGGTCGAGATTCAGGCCGATGCCATCCAGCAGATTTACGCGCGCCGGGCGCCACAAGCGGTCCCTCTAGGCTTTGCTTTGACCCTGATCATGGGATTGATAGCCGTGGTCGCCGCGTCGGCTTTGTCGCCGGTGTTGGGTGCTTTTGTCGGCCTGACCGCTTTGGCGGCTCTCTGGTCGGGGGCGATCCTCGCGTCTCTGGTCGGGGATCGGCTGATCGATCCCATGATGCCGTCCATAGGAGGCCTGTTCGTCTTCATGACATCCTCCGTGAGCTCTTACGCGCTGGTGGCCCGTCGCGAAGCTCGCATCCGGAGCCGCTTCGAGCAACATCTGGCGCCGGCGGTTGTGAAGCGGATCGCCGAGAATCCGGGCCTCCTGAAGTTGAGCGGCGAGAAGCGCGAGATCACCGCGCTGTGGACCGACATCGAGGACTTTACCGCGATGACGCATCGCGCAGGACCCGAACAGCTTGTCGCGGTGCTCGACGAATATATTGAAGGGATGGCGGCCATTGTAATGAAGCATGGCGGGATGGTCGACAAGATCGTCGGCGACTCCGTGCACGCGTTCTTCAACGCGCCGCTCGATCTCAGGGACCACCCGCAACGCGCGCTCGACTGCGCCGAGGAGATCCGGATATGGGCGAAGGGATTCCAGTCACGGAACGAACCGTCCCACATCGGCTTTGGCCGCACGCGTATCGGTATCGAAACCGGTGAAGCCATTGTCGGCGATATCGGGATCAGGTCAAAGCTCGACTACACTGCCCACGGCGATTCCATCAACTCGGCGGCGCGCCTGGAGGCGCTCAACAAGCGCTATGGATCGACCATCTGTGTCGGCCCATTCGCGGCCGCGCGCTGCACGACAACCCTGTTCAGGCCGCTCGGCGTCGCGTCATTGCGCGGCCTTGATGTGCCCGTCGAGGTTTTTGAACCCTGGCCGCCGGAGGCCTCGGCGGATTGGCGCGAACGATACATTGCGGCGTATCGGTTGATCGAAGGCGATAAGGCTGGCGCGGCGCAATTGTTTGAGGGCTTGGCCGCGGAGTGTCCAGGCGACCCCGTTCCGCGCCTGTTGGCCGCGGAGTTGCGGGCCGTGCTGTCGACGTAGACAGATGCGGCGCTCACAGCCTGGTCGGCGCACCGCTTCCGAGAATGGCGGCAATAGCGGAATTGCCCTCCGCTTCGAGCGCTGTGATGCGCTCCCGCGCCCAGAGATAGGCTGAGTCGAAAATCTCGGTGTGGCGTTCGAATTCGGTTACTCCGACTCCGGCCGGAATCGGTGGCCGCATGACGTGATCGAGCGGTGCGGCCGGGATTGTATCATAGCGCTGATGGGCGACGAGGCTCCGCCACAGCACGTTGACCGCGTTGGGCGCCGCCGGAAGCAGCTTCTTGCGGAACGGCACCAGCATCGCGGCAGCCAGTTCCAGCCGGCCGGGCAACGCCGCGTAGTCGACGTCAAACGTCTCGACCTCGGGTTCGCCGAAATGCACGACCAGATTGGGGCCGCTCTTGAGTTGATGCATCGGATCCAGTGGGACGTTATCGATCAGGCATCCGTCGACCAGCATCGCGCCGTCCTTGGTGTAGAAGGGCGGCAACAGCCCGGGTATGGCGCTCGATGCGCGCACCGCCTGCCAGAGCAACCCTGACTGGATCAGTTCGAGGCAGTGCGTCGAAAGGTTGCTTGCGACCGCCGCGAAAGGCCGCCAGCAATCCTCGATCCTGCATTGCGCTCCGTATTGTTCGGCGAGCGCGCGATCGAAGGCCTTGTGATCAAGCAGCGCGTATCGCGGCCAGGTCGGGCGGCGGAAGCTGCGGCTCTTCACGAAAATCTCGTGGGCGCCGCGTTCGAGACGGTCAGCCTCGAAGTTCTTGGCGAAGCCGGCGGCCATGGCGGAGCCGACGCTGGTGCCGACAAAGATGTCGAACGTCACGCCGCGTTCGCGAAATGCCTTGTAGATGCCGGCATGGGCGAATCCGAAGCTTCCGCCCCCAGCGGCCACGAATCCAATCGCACGCCCGGACAGAAAACGGATCAGGCTGTCGATGTCGAGCTGATCCTCGAGCGCGACGTGGTGGTGCATGAAGCAGGGCAGGCGCGCGAGCCACGCCGTGGTGCCGCTGACTTCGCCGCTGCGCCGGTCATGGATACGCACGATCCGCCGGGCCGACACCGGATGCACCTGGCAGGCGAAGGTTTCGATTTCGGTCAGGCCTTCCGCAGGCGCATCTCCGCGACATGCCAGCACCACCATGTCCGCCTGCCGGATCGCCTTCCGCGTCCAGGCCGGCACCTCACCGCTGCCGAGATAGATCACGAGCGGCGAAACCTGTTCGAGCTTGTTGAGCCAGTCGGTGACTTCGGGGGCATCCAGTGCCCGGCCGGGAAACATCGAGCTGACGCGGGCTGGATCGACGATCTGGGCGTTGGTCCCGGCGAGGGTCTCGCGCATGCGTCGATAAAAGTCGGCTGGAATCGGCTCAAAGCCACCATCGATCAGCGCCACCGTGCGGGCCATCGGCGAAGTGCGCGTTGTTGGAATCTGTTCCGTTCGCTTCGCAAACCGAAGCGCGAGCGCTGCAAGCAGCGCCTCGGCAATCGCCGGCGTGTTCTCCGCGAGGCTTTGGTAGGCGGCGCGCGTCAGCACGAGCACGCTGGTGTCGCGGATGGCGATCACATTGGCGGTACGGGCAAGGTTGGCGAAGAACCCGATTTCACCGACCAGTTCTCCGGCGCGCAGTTCGGCGATCGGGAGGGAGTCGCCGGTTCGGCGTACCGCGAGGGCGCCGTGCAACACAATGTAGAGTGAGTCGGCAGGGTCCCCCTGCGCCACCAGCATTTCGCCGCGGACGAGGTCTTGCCGGACCATGGCATCAAAGGTCTTGAATCGCTGCTCCGGCGAGAGCGCCTTGAACAACGCGAGGTCCTCCGACAGCCTTCCCCACGCAAATACCGGACCTGGCTTACTCATCGGCGCCTTCCACTGCGAGGCTGTGATGCTATCGCCAGCAGAGCTCGACGGCGAGCGATATCAGGTTGGGCGTTGCTTATTGCGGTATTTCGTAACTGTCGACGGCTGGCCGTGGCCGGACAGGCGGGTAGAGGATGTTCGTTGCTGCGCAGCAAAACGCGATGCGGCACTGCAACGACCGTCCAAAACAAAAGAGACCGCCCGTGGAGGCGGTCTCTTCCGTGCTGTCAACGCCTTCAGCGTTTAGAAGGGGAAGATGTTGCGGATGAGGTTACGGAGCCAGCCGAGGCCGTCGCCCCCACCGGTGCCGTTGCCGCCGCCGCCGCCGGTGCCGCCACCGGTGCCGCTGCCGTGCCCGCCGGCAGGTTTGCCGCCGCTAACGATGGAAAGCGCTTCGTCGTTGAGAAGGTCGTGGTTCATGGTCGTCTCCTGTTTTGTAGCGAAGGGATGATCCGCTTCGTCTATGGTCAGGAGATTAGGATCCGCTCGCGGCCTCGCGCAGTGACAGGCGTCACGCTGCGAAACGACGTCGCGCCGGGTGATTCATATCACTAAAGCAACTGGCGCTTGGCGAATGAAGCAAACATTCCCGGCGTGTTGCTGAGCTCGTCATAGCTTCCGGTCTGCACCACCTTGCCATCGACCAGCACGATAATGCGATCCGCCTGGCGGACCGTGGAGAGCCGGTGCGCAATGACGATCCGCGTCACATTGAGGTTGCCGAGCGAGTTGCTGACGATCGCCTGCGACTGGTTGTCGAGCGCGCTTGTCGCCTCGTCAAACAGCAGAACACGCGGCCGGCGCGCGACCGCACGGGCGATCATGATGCGCTGCCGTTGGCCGCCGGACAGCGTATTGACGCCTTCGGCGACCACGGTGTTCATGCCCATCGGCATCGCCTTGATGTCGTCCTCCAGACCGGCGAGCCGCGCCGCCTCCCAGGCCTGGTCGAGCGGCAGCTGGACGCCGCCGCAAATATTGTCGTAGAGGCTGCCGGTTGCCAGCTTGCCGTTTTGCAGCACGACGCCGAGCTGACGGCGCACCGCGCTGATGTCCAGCGTGTCGATGGCCTTTCCGTCGAGGAATACCGTGCCGGACTCCGGCTTCTCGAACCCCAGCAGCAGCCGGAACAGCGAGGACTTGCCGCTGCCTGACGGACCGACGATGGCGACGTATTCGCCTTGCGCGATTCGGAGCGAGACATTCTCGAGCACCGGCGGACCACCTTGCGTATAGCGGAAGGTCACGCGCGACAGCTCGATCGTTCCGGACAGCTCGCCCGGGGATTTGCGTTCGTCCGACAGTTCGGCTGCCCCCGAAATCAGGGGCCGAAGGCGGGTGATGCGGGGGATGGCGATCAGCGATTCGCTGATGCCGGATGCCCAGGCGCCGATTGAGGCCATCGACTGCCCGAACGCGGAAAAAAACGCCAGGAAGCCGCCGACATCCAGCAGCAGCTTGCTCTTCAGATACGTCGCCGCCGCGAAGATGATGAGGGTGGCGATCAGCGGATACGCCGTCTCGAAAACGCCAAGGGCATTGGAGGCCTTCTGCGACGAAATGAAATTGCGCTTTTGCCCGGCGAATTGCTTTGACCATACGGCGAGCGCACGCGCGGTCGCGTCGGCGACGCGCAGCTTTCCGATACCGGCGATCAGCTGCAGCACGAAGCCGTCGATCTTGCCCTGCTGGGTAAAATACTTGTTTTCGTAATAGAGGCGCAGCGCGCTGGTGGCGATGATCAGCAGCGCCCGGATCAGCGTCAGCAATAGCGCGATCAACCCCAGCTTGACATCATAGTAGAGCATCAGGCCAATGCTGAACCAGGCGAACACGCCCATCAGCATGCTGCGCAGCGCACGCCCGGTGAAGACCCGGCGCGCCGCGTCGATGCCCATCGAGCGGTCGACGAAATCGCCGACGGTGTATTCACGAAACAGCGATGTCGGCAGCCTGAGTACCCGGTCGATCACCGCGGCCTGCAACCGCCAATCCATCAGGCCTTCCACTCTCAGCATCGCGAGCCCCTCCATCGTCTGGATACTGGCGATGGCGATGGCCGTGACGGCGAGGGCGAGCGCACAGAACGTGAGCTGATCGAGTTCGCTGCGGGGGATCACCGAATTGATCAGGACGTTGGTGATCAGCGGCGTCACCAGCGACAACAACCCGATCGCGACGATCGAAATCGCGATGCGAAGGAAGCTGCCGGTGGAATGCCGGAACGAGAAGGTCAGCAGATCCCGGAACCGAAGCGGGCGGGCCGGAAGCGCCGGATAAAACGATACGGCCTCCGGCGCCAATTCCATGGCGACCGACCGGTCGACCGGCCGCCGCGTTCCCGTTGTTGTGTCGAGCATCACATAGCGGCGGTTTCCGCGGCGAATGAGCGCGACCGGATTTCGCGCCTCGCCGTGCCATGCGACCAGGGGCCCGGCGTCCTCGGTCCACCACTCGCCCCGCAACAGCGTTCGCCGCACGCGCAAGCGTGCCGCGCGCGCAATCTCGACGGCGCCATTAAACCCGGCTTGGGCAAGGACGGAGCGGGGCGGGACGGAGAACGGCATCTTGATCGCTTCCACGACGATCCGGCAGGCGTTGAACAGGGGATCCGCCGAGTCGGTCGCCATCTCGGTGTGGGTGGAGCGCTGCACGACGACGTCGGAAAGGCGTTCAAAGGATTCCGCGGTCTGTGTTGTGATCAATTCGGTGCGAAGCACGAGACGCCGTTTCTCGCGCTCGACGTCGCGGGCCAGATATTCCCTGATGCAGCTGGCCACGCTGAGATGGAATTGATCGACGGCGCGCCACAATTGGTCGGCGTCCGGCATCGCCTCACTGCCGAGCGCGCTGCAGCCCGATTGACCTGCCTCGATCCACATGCCTGACGTCAGCGGCAGCGGCGGGCCTCCAGCTGCAATCGATGGTTCAAGCCCCATCGGCTTTGCCGTCCCGGCTTGCAGGGAGACCCAGACAATGCTGCGCGCCGGACCACGGCGCCGTTCGCCCGCCGGGATTTCGGCCGCGCCATCGCTCGCGACTTCGAGCATGTCCCAGCTCGGGTTGGGTCCGGCGATCAGCCGCGCAAGCCGCCTGATCCAGGTGGTGACCGGGTCCGGGGATTGAACGTCCATGCGCGGCACAAGCAGGGCTTCGGTGCCGGGGCTTCCGACCGCGAGCACTTGAATTTGCGGACCCGACCGGTTGAAGCCTTCCTGCAGATCGAGAATGATCTCTCCACTCTCGGCCCGAAACAAATGGTGCCGGGCGCCGTCGGTATTGCCTTCGACAAGCCGGACCGCGAAGACATCGACATGCCCCGCGGTGATCTGGAGCGCGTAGCCGCGGTGATCAAGCAGCTTTGGATGCCGTCCGTCGAAGGCGATGTGGCCCGCCGCATGGGCAGCCCCTTCCTGATTGGCCATCGCCTGGGCCTGCTGGAGGAGAGATTCACTCATTCCTGCGCCACTAGTCTTGCGTACGTGCCCTGAAGGCCCATCAGTTGTTCGTGGGTGCCCCGCTCGACGATCTTGCCCTGCTGCAGCACGATGATCTCGTCGCAGTCACGGATGGTGCTGAGGCGGTGCGCGATGATGATACAGGTGCAGCCGCGTCGCCGCAGATTGTCATCGATGATCTTTTCGGTGATCGGATCGAGCGCGCCGGTGGCCTCATCGAGTACCAGGATGGAGGGGTTGGAAACCAGCGCCCGGGCGATCTCGATCCGCTGACGCTGGCCGCCGCTGAAATTGGTGCCGCCCTCGTTGATATAGCAGTCGTAGTTTCCCGTTCGCGTCGCGATGTCTTCGTGGATGACGGCATCCTTCAATGCCTGCGAAAGGTCGGCCTCGGTGATGGTCGAGTCCCACAGCGTGAGGTTTTCGCGTGCCGTCCCCTCGAACAGGAAGATGTCCTGGTCGACATAGGTGATCGAGTTCGCAAATACCTGCGGCGGAATCTCCGGCAAATTCCATCCGTCGACGCGAACCTCGCCGGCCCAAGGTTTGTAGAGACCGCAAATCAGCTTTCCGAGGGTCGATTTTCCACTGCCGGAAGCGCCGACAAGGGCTACCCGCGAACCCGGATGGATGTCGATCGAGATGTTGTCCAGCAGCGGCGGCTCCAGGATCGAGTAGCCGAATTTGATATTGCTGAGCTCGACCCGGCCTGTCAGTTTTGGCGGAAAGTGCTCGGGCGCGATCGTTGGCTTGTCCGACTTTCCGAGCGGATAATTGTAGACGTCTTCGAGGCGCTCCAGCCCGCCCTTGATGGTCTGCACGTTGCCGAAATAATTGACGAGTTCGGTCACCGGTTCGGAGAAGCTTGCCATCAGCGACTGGAAGGCGACGAGGCCTCCGAGGGTCAGCGATCCCTCGATGACGCGCAGGCCGCCAACGCCGAGAATCGCGGCCACGGTCAGTCCCGTGAACAGCGTCGGCAGCATATCGAGATAGATCGACGAGGCGCCGAGTTCCTGCTCGGCGTTCAAGGCCTTGGCCTGGATGCCGGCCCATTGGCCGAACGCCTCGTCCTCCAGGCCGCTGGCCTTGAGGGTTTCGATGCTGCGCACCGCGCTGACGGTGGAGCCGACGAGCTTGCCTTGCTCCAGCGCGAGGCT
Organism: Bradyrhizobium sp. AUGA SZCCT0177; assembly: GCF_018130125.1. Lineage (NCBI taxonomy): Bacteria > Pseudomonadati > Pseudomonadota > Alphaproteobacteria > Hyphomicrobiales > Nitrobacteraceae > Bradyrhizobium > Bradyrhizobium sp. AUGA SZCCT0177. The sequence goes on from NZ_JAFCMA010000006.1 coordinate 118,090, forward strand.
GCGGCTGAGGTCTTCGCGACGTCCTCCGATGAACTTCAACGCCAGCACATTCGCCAGCGTCATGCTCACGCCAATGATGGCCAGCGGGAGGTCGTAGATGGCCATCGCCGCGGCGAAGAAGACGATCGACGTCAGATTGAGCGCATTCGATGCGACGCCGCTCGAGAGCAGGCGGCCGATCTGCTCGTTCGCGCCCACGCGGTTGGAGATATCGCCGGCGTGGCGCTGGGTGAAGAACTCGACCGGCAGCGCCATGACATGCCAGAGAAAGCGGCTCACCATGACGACCGAAAGCTTGGTCTGCAGGCGCAGCAGCAGCGATTGGCGCACCAGCGTCAGCAGCGCGCGGATGATCGCGGTCAGGGCCATGCCTATCAAGAGCGGAATGAACCAGCTGCTGGTGCGCTGGATCAGGATGTTGTCGATGAATATCTTCGAGAAGCCGGCAGCGACGATGGCGGGCACCACCAGTGCGAGGCTGACGAGCACCAGCAGGCCGACAGGGGTCTTCGAGAAGCGCAATTCGCGCAGCAGCAATCGCAAGCCTTGCGGCTTGCTGCCCGACCGCTGGAATTCAGCCGTCGGCTCCATGGTGAGCGCAACGCCGGTGAAGGCGAGATCGAGCTCGGCCATGTCGGTGCGCCGCCGTCCGGTCGCAGGATCATTGATGTAAACGTCGTTGCCGTCGATCCCTTCGAGCACCACGAAATGATTGAAATTCCAATGGATGATGCAGGGCATCGGCAGTTCGTGCAGCGTCGTCGGCTCCTTGCGAAAACCCTTGGCATCGAAGCCAAAGGTGCGCGCCGCCCGGACGATGTTGCTTGCCTTGCTGCCGTCGCGCGAGACACCGCACGAAACGCGAAGCTGCTCCAGTGGAATCCACGCGCCGTGGTGCGCGAGCACCATCGCCAGCGCCGCCGCGCCGCACTCGACGGCCTCCATCTGAAGGATGGTCGGCGTCTTCTTGACGTTCCTGCGCCAAAACAGCCTTCGGAACCGGTGCCAGAGGGAAGGCGGCCGGAACTGCGGCGGAAGCGGTTGCTGCGGCGGGGCGCTATCCATCAATTCCGGTCAACCGCCTGATGAGGGGCACCACCAGGTCGAGCGGGCGTTGCCGCCGTGTGGTGATTTCCGCGCGCGTCAGCGTTCCGCTGGAGAGGCGGATCGGCGGCCCCTGTCCAACCGCCCAGCGGTATCCGCTGACGGTTTCGGGGTCCTGCTCCAGGCTGACCGTTGCGGCGTAGGCGGCTCCTTCCTTTGAAAACCGGGTAACCAGATTGTCGTTGTGGAGGACGGCTGCCATGCCCTGCGGCGTCATCGGGAAGTCCGATATCGTCACGACGGTGCCGACCATGGTCCCGAATTCCTCGCGCTTCACCGTGGAGGGCTCGATGCGCACCGGCATCCCGAGCTTGACGTTCTTGCCGCGCTCGGCGGGAATATAGATCAGGGCTTCCAGCTTCTGGCCTTCGCTTTCGATCGCGACGACAGGTGCACCGACCGCAAGCACGGCGCCCGCCGAGACCTTGATTTCGAGCACGCGACCATCGACCGGGCTAATGATCTGGGTGTTCTGGGTCAGCAGCCCCGCCGCGGATTCCATCTGCCGGCGGGCGTCATTGAGGGCAAACTCGGATGTCTGGCTCTCGCGTTCGCGCTGGGTTTCCAAATCGGTCTGAGTCGTCCGGATCTTCAGGATTTCATTGAACGTGTCTTCTTTTCGCTGCTGGGCGTCGTTGAGATCCCGGCGACGCTCCTCAAGTGTGCGCCGCGTCGTCAATCCCTTCGCCATCAAATCCTCGAGGGTTTTGACGTCGTTCGTCAGATAGTCGATGCGCTGCGTGGTCGCCTTGATGACCTGGTTGAACGCGGCTTCGAGCTTCGCAAAGTTCTGTGCCTTCGACGCGAGTTCGCGCTTGGTTTTGTCGATCAGGTCAGCGTGCTGGCGTTCCTTCTCGCGGAAAACTTCGACGGCAGCCTGGTGGCGTTGCTGGATGTCGGTCTGAACGATCTCCGCGATCGGTTGCCCCTGGGTGACGCGGTCACCGACCATGACGCTGATGGTTGCCAGCCGGCCGGAGGCGGCAGAAGACGCCTCGACGACGCGGCCGCCACCGCTGATCAGAATGCCCTGGCCTTCAGCACGGGTAGGGACGCGGCCCACAATGCCCCATGTGACGGCTGCGATAAGGGCGATGCAAATGGCAAATACCAGCATCCAGTCAAACGGTCTGGTAATGCGGACGAGATGATCAAGCTGTTCGGGCGAAGCGGCGCGCTGCAGCGCGACGGCGCGAAATGTCCGCTGCGAGAGATCGGTCATTTTCCCGGGTCCGTAACCAAACCGGGGACGGCCTCCCCAGCCGCGAGCAGTCGCTGATTTTTCTCATCACGCACAGCTCTATTCCTCTCGGGGCAGATAATACACAAAAGCCGATGCAGAACAACCAAACGGGCCTGCCCACTCACGCCGGAACGCGCGTTCGTCGTGCAAAAATGACGCAGGCCAGGTTCGGTCCGCCCTAGCAGCGCACGCAATCGCGAACTATGCTTGGCCACCAGGTCCGAGGCTGATCCAATGGGCGTAACCGCCGTCTGGAAAATGATGGGCAGAGTGGTGGGGGGCGGCAAGAAACCCGCTTGCGCGCCCAATGGTCGGTCCATAACCCGCCTGCGTCGCGGATGGGTGCGGCCGCTTGCCCTCGGCGTCACGATGCTCGTGCTGGCGACGAACGTGTCCAGCAGCGGCGTCCTCAGCGAAAGCGATTTCAAAAAGGTCGAAGCCATAAAGCCGCTATTCCAGAACTTGATGGGTGATCTCGTTCAGACCGCCAAGCGACCCGATATTTCCACTGGCGACGCCGATTGCATTACGTCGACAATCCGGGAACTGCTTCAGATCTCCGAGGAGCTTTCGAGTTACGAATATCTCATCACGATCGAAAAGGAGATCACCGACTTCGGCGAAAACAGCCCGGTGAAGGGCGTCGTCAAATTCGCGATCGAAAAGACGAATACGATCCTTGCCGAGGAGCGGAGACGATTGGTTCAATTGTCGGACCGCTGTTCGCGCTTCCCGCTGGCCTTCGGCAAAACGCAGCAGGCGCTGCAATTCATCGACACGACAACCAATCTTCTCAATTCCATTCAGGTACGCCTGTGAGTGAGTGGCGTTCATGCCTGTCCCCGTTATTCTGTGATTGCCAGAATAGGTTTGCGCGTTAGCTTCACCGTGACGGACGTCACAAAGCGCCGACACGGCTTAAGGCGCTGCGCTGCTATTGCGTGAGAAGTCCGCGCTTTGCCGCCAGCGAGCAGAACCCGCAGCCGCCGGGAGCGGGCGTGGTTCGGCGGATTCCGCATCATCCCGAATCCAGCACGTGCATCGCCATGCCGTTGACGCGCGCAGCGTTGGCAACGCCGGTGTTGAATCCCTGACCGGTCACCGTCGCCGGGCCGCATGGGAGATTCGATTTGGCTTGCGCCGCCATCGGGGCGGGGACCGCGCTGTCCGGCGCGAGCCGTCGCAACGGCAAGACCGCCGAGCCGCAACAATATCGGCACCGATCCAGCGAGACAGGTTCATCCGCCGGCCATGCCGGCAACAGGCCCGGGGAATGGCGCGTCAGCGACACCGTTATGTCGGCCCGCCCGGCGGGGTGCGGACTTGGCGGCCCGTGCGGGCCAACGCCCAAAATACTGCGCTCCGCGGGGCGAGCCCCTGGCTGAACCGTTGGCATTTCATCCCTAAGATTCTCTTTGCATATCTTTGTATACACAGTTATACGTAGCGGAAAGCCCCGATCTGGCTTTCTGGGAGGCCGCGATTTCCAACACTGCTGAGGACGACACGCTTGTGATCTTTCCGGGCCCCGCGTCATCGCGGGCCGCCGGCGGGCTCGCCGAGCATGCCTATCGGGCCATCCGCAATGCGATCCAGGAAGGCCAACTCGAAGCCGGCCAACGTGTTCTCGAACTGGAGTTGTGCGCATGGCTCAAGGTCAGCCGCACACCCATTCGCGAGGCGATGCGCCGCCTGCAATCCGACGGCATGCTGGTCCATGCGCCGGGCGGCGGGCTGTCGGTCGCGCAACACGACCTGCGCGCGGTGGCCGAACTCTACGATGTGCGCGAGCGGCTTGAAGGTACGGCCGCGGCACTGGCTGCACGCTTTGCCGACGCGACCGAAATCCACATGCTGCAGGCGATGCTGGATTCGCATCGTCAATTGCCTGATGACCCGAAAGTCCACGCTCGGGAAAACACTCTCTTCCACGAGCAGATCTACCGCGCCGCTCACAATCGGTTCCTGATCAAGAGTCTGCAGGACCTGCATGACTCTGTCGTGCTGCTGGGCCGCACCACCTTCGCGGCACCCGGCCGTATCGCGGAAGCGCTGGGAGAGCACCAGGCGATCGCGAATGCCATCGCGCGGCGCGACGAGGCTGCCGCCGAAGAGCTGGCCCGCCGTCACGTCCGCCGCGGCTACGAACTGCGCCTCAGCGCGATGGCCGAGGCCGCCCGCGCCGGATCGCAACATCGGATCGATAGCCGGAAAGAAACGCCCGACAAAAAATAATTCCGAACAAGACGCGGCAAAGGCACGCGCCGCAATCGCCGCCTTGCTGCGATCCACACCAGGTCAATCCCACAGGAGTTGAGTAATGAACAAGTATGACGTCATCGTCGTTGGTGCGGGCAACGCCGCTCTGGCTGCCGCGGTGTCCGCCAAGGAGAATGGTGCCGAGCGCGTCGTTGTGATCGAGAAGGCGCCGCGGGAAATGCGCGGCGGCAACACGCATTGGAGCGGCGGCGTGCTGCGCTTTGCCTTCGACGATCCCCGGGAAATCGGCGAACTGCTCCCCGACGTCGAGGATGAATACGAGAACTTCTATGACGGCGTATCGCCGTACTCGAAGGAGGATTTTCATGGCGACCTGATGCGCGTCACCAGCGGACGAACCGATCCGGTGTTGTCGAAGCTGCTCGTCCATAACTCGTTCGACACCGTGAAGTGGATGAAGAAGGTCGGCGGCATCAAGATGGAGCCGGCGATCACGCTTTCCGCAGTCAAGAAGGACAACGTCATGGTGTGGGCGCGCGGCCTGGTCGTGCGCGCCGAACACGAAGGCGTCGGCCTGTCGCGGAGCTGGTTCTCGACCGCCGAGCGGCTCGGCATCGAAATTCGCTATGGAACCGCGGCGACCGAGCTGCTGGTGGGCGACGATGGCAGGATCAACGGCGTCAAGGTGCGTGATGACGACGGCGTCTCGGTCCTGAATGCCAGGTCGGTGATCCTCGGCTGCGGTGGATTCGAAGCCAACGTACAGATGCGCACCCAGCATATCGGTCCGCTGGTCGGTGCGGCGAAGGTGCGGGGCACGCCGCACAACCAGGGCGACGGTTTGCGGATGGCGATGAACATCGGTGCCATGCCGTGGGGACAGTGGAGCGGCTGCCACGCCACGCCGATCAGCGCGGATTGGGGCGAGTTTGCACCACGCGAACTCACAGATCGCAGCAACCGGCTGAGCTATGTCTATGGCGTCATGCTGAACCGCAAGGGACGGCGCTTCGTCGATGAAGGCGAAGACGGTGCGCTCTTTACCTATGCCAAGTTCGGGCGCGCGATCCTGGCCGAACCCGGCGCCAAGGCCTGGCAGATATTTGACTCCAGGGTCGTTCACCTGCTGGAGCCGCGCTACCAGACCAGCAAGCCGATCACAGCCAACACTCTGGAAGATCTCATTGAAAAACTCGACTTCGACGACAGGGATCAGGCGCTGAAGACGCTCGACGAATACAATGCCTGCGCTTGCGAGATGGACGATGGCTTCGATCCGACCAAGAAGGATGGTCTTTCCAGCAAGGGGCTGGCGCTGGAGAAAACCAACTGGGCGCTTCGAATCGCAAAACCGCCGTTCTACGCCTACAGCGCCACCGGCGGCATCACCTTCACCTTCGGCGGACTGAAGGTGAATGAGACGGCGCAGGTGATCGGCACCGATTGGCGGCCGATCAAGGGCCTGTTCTGCTGCGGCGAAATGGTCGGCGGCCTGTTCTACGACAATTATCCGGCGGGCACCGGTCTGGTATCGGGCGCGACGTTCGGGCGGATTGCAGGGCGCAGCGCGGCAGCGGCGGACTGAAGTCTGCACGGGAGAACCGACATGAGTGACGCGTCTGTTGCATCGTCGAAGGCAGGTTCGGCGGAGCACGCTTCGTCCGGAACCACGCTGCTCCAGCATCTGGCCGAGCGGGTGTTGGCCTTTGAGAAGCGTCAGCTCACAAAGGGAGCGGTCGCGTCGGCAAGAGCCTGCATCCTCGATGCGATCGGCGTGACCCTGGCCGGCTATCCGGAACCCTGCACGCAGATCCTGCTCAAGACCCCGGGCGTCGCGACGGCGCCCGGACCCGCGCTGATATTCGGCTCGGCGCGGCGCACCAGCGCACTCGATGCTGCGCTGATCAACGGCACCGCATCGCACGCGCTCGATTTCGACGATTTCAGCGGCATCATGGGCGGCCACCATTCGGTGCTGCTGGTGTCGACGCTGTTTGCGCTGGCAGAGGAGCGCGGCGGGACCGGCGAAGACCTCGTTGCCGCCTACGTGATCGGCGTCGAGGTCGAGATCAGGCTGGCGCGGGCAGTCAATTTTCATCACTACGACAAGGGCTGGCATCCGACGGCGACGCTCGGCATTTTTGGCACCGCGGCGGCCGCCTGCCATCTCATGAAGCTCGATCATGCCAGGACGACGATGGCGCTGTGCATTGCGGCCTCGCTCGCAGGTGGCCTCAAGGCCAATTTCGGCACCATGACCAAGCCGCTCCACATTGGTCAGTGCTGCCGCAACGGCCTGCTTGCGGCCCTGCTGGCCGAGGGAGGGTTTGACGCCGCCACCGACGTGTTCGAGCATCAACAAGGCTTCCTCAACGTCTTCAACGGGCCCGGCACGTTCGACCCCGATAAGCTCTTTCAGAACTGGGGCGCGCCGTGGGAGATCGAGGCGAAATCGATCGCGCTCAAGCAATTCCCTTGTTGCGGCAGCACGCATCCCGCGATTGCCATGGCGCTCCAGTTGCGGCGCGAGGACAAGGTCAAAGCCGCGGACGTCAGCCGCATCGAAGTGCTGCCGCATGGCCGGCGCCTGCGCCATACCAACAATCCGCATCCGCAGACGTCGCTGCAAGCCAAGTTCAGCGTCCAGTATGTCGTCGCGCGCGCGCTTCGCTATGGCGTGCTTCGGCTGAAGGATTTTGAGGGCGACGCGCATCTCGATCCGGAGATCACACGGCTGCTGGATCTCACGACCGCAAGCCCGCACCCCGATATGGCCGACGATGCCGAGGACCAGTGGGGCGCGGAAGTCATTGTGACGCTCGAGGACGGTACCCGCCTCTCGCGGCGCGTCGACAATCTCGTCGGTCGTGGCGGTGACAATCCGATGAGCAGCAGCGAACTATGGGACAAGTTCAACGATTGCGCGGCGCGCAGCCTTCCCCGTGAGCAGATCGCGCCGCTGTTCGAGCGGCTTGAAACCCTCGAAAAAGTCACCGAGATCGCACAGGTCACGCGCCTGCTCGAAGTCAGCGAATTGCACAAGGCGCCGGCGAAGAAGGTCGTCTTCGCGCCGCGAGGTGCTCATGAGGCTCAGGAGACGACCTGGGTGCCTTGAGCGAGGCTTCCAACGACCTGACTATCAGGCCGGCTTGGCCCAGTTCTGATACATCTTCAGCAGCGCCACGATATCCTGGCCGCGAAAGCCCTCGGCCAGTGCGACGGCATAGAGTTCGCGCGTCGCAGAGGCCGACGGCGTCGGCATCCGCGTCATTCGCCCGAGTTCGACCGCAAGCGCGAGGTCCTTCTCGCCCAGCTCCATCTTGAATCCCGGCGAGAAATCTCCCTTGATCGCGTTCGGAAAGCGCTTGGTGAAGTGATGCGAGCGGCCGCCGCTGACCGACAGCACGTCATAAAGCTTGTCCGGCTCGACGCCTGCGGCGACGCCGAGCGCAAAGGCTTCCGCCGCGACCAAGACATTGCCCATCGACATCATGTTGTTGACGATCTTGACGACCTTCGCGGTTCCGACCGGGCCGGTGTATTTCCATTCGTTGCCAAGCAGCTTGAGGATCGGCTCGGCCCGGGTCACGTCGGCCCGCTCGCCACCGGCAATCAGGATCAGCTTGCCGGCGCGCGCCTCGTTGGGGCTGCCGCTGACCGGACAATCGACCACTGCGATTCCCTTGGCGACCGCTGCCTCGGCGGCCTGCCGCATCGTCTGCGGATCGATGGTGCTCAGCTCGATGCAAAGGGTGCCCTTGGCCGCATGGGCGACGATGCCGTCGGCGCCGAGCCAAGCTTCCGTCACGGCTTTCGGATCGGGCAGGCTGGTCAGCACGATGTTGCGGCCCTCGAGCGCTTCCGCGATGCTCGATGCCATCCGAAAGCCGTCCTTCGTGAGGCGCGCGCGCTGATCGGCGTTGACGTCATAGCCGACGACGTCGAGGTTGGACTCCCTCAGTCGTCCTGCCATCCCCGATCCCATCTGCCCCATTCCGATGACCGCGACCTTCTCAGACATGTCGTTCTCCCGATTCTTTTGTTGCGAGGTCGTGCCGAGCTGTCGCTGAAGCAGACTCATCGCTCGACTCTATACAGAGGTGCCGGTGCCAAGGCGACGGCGCAGCCCCGCAGGCGGTGCAACGGCGTGCACCGGTGCCGCATGATGAAAACTGTAGACAGTTTGGGGCGAGGGCGGTAGCGTCCGTGCAATTCGGTCGGGCACCGCCGCGATGCTCGCGGCCACCGGCCTGCATCGGTCCAACAGATGATCAATGGGAGCGAGACTTGAGACAGCCTGTGCAGTTTGCCGCGATGTGTGAGCATCCATGAAGATCGCCCAAGGAAAATTTGTCGTGACCGGCGGCGCCAGCCTGATCGGATCGCATGTCGCGGAACAATTGCTGAGCCAGGGTGCGCGGGAAGTCGTGCTGCTCGACAACTACGCGCTCGGTAGTCCCGATACCGTCCGGTCGCTATTGGGAGACCCCAGAGTAAAGCTCGTGCGCGGCGATATCCTGCGCATCAACGAACTCTATGACGCCTTCGAAGACTGCGACGGCGTGTTCGCGATCGCCGGTTTCCTGACGTTGCCGCTCAGCCAGAATCCGAGCCTTGGGCTTGCCGTCAATGTCGAGGGACAGGTCAACATCTTCGAGGCGTGCCGCTACCGCAACGTCAGGAAGGTGGTGTTTTCGTCGTCGATCGCGGTCTACGGCGATCCGGCGCCGGGCCTGATCGACGAGTCCGCCCCGGCGCAGCTCGGCACATTCCAGCCCGCCACAGCGCTGTACGCGTGCACCAAGCTGATCGGCGAAAATCTCTGCCGTCTGTACAGCGCCAAGCACGGCATCCAGGGAATCGCGCTGCGATACGCAACGGTTTACGGCGAACGACAGCACTATCGCGGCGTCAATGCGCTCTACATCATGGAGAATTACGACCGCATCATGCGCGGTGAGCCGCCGGTGATTCCGGACGACGGCAGCGAGGTGCATGACTATGTTCACGTTGCCGACGTCGCCCGCGCCAACGTGATGGCGATGGCGTGCGATATCACGGCTGAGAGCTTTACAGTCGCATCGGGTGTTGCGACCGATCTCAATCAGGTGGTGGCGCTGTTGCTGAAGTTCACCGGCAGCGACCTCAAGCCGGTCTACAAATCGGCTACTTCGAGCGTGCGATCGAGCGTGACCAAGCAGCTCGATTTCAGCATCGCCAAAGCCGAGAAGATGCTGGGCTGGAAGCCCGAGGTTTCCATCGAGGAGGGCATCCGCCGGCTGCTGGAATGGCGCAAGGCGCAGGACACTCCAGCAAGCTAAGGGGAGCGCATGTCGGAATACGAGATTCTCGCGGTTCGTTACGCCCATAATGCCGAACGGCGCATTTCGGAAAATTTCCTCGGTGGCGATGCGCATGACGGGCCGATGCCGATGGATTTCTTCGTCTGGGTGCTGAAGGGCGACGGCCAGACCATCATCGTCGATACCGGCTTCGATGCTGACATGGCCAAGCGCCGCGCGCGCAAGATAACGCGCCCGGTTGCGGAAGGCCTGAAGGTTGCGGGCGTCGATCTTGCCGGTGTCAAGGACGTCGTACTGACTCATATGCATTACGACCACGCCGGCAATCACGAGATATTTCCGAACGCGCGCTATCACATCCAGGAGCGCGAAATGGAATACTGCACCGGCCGGTGCATGTGCCATTCCAGTTTGCGGCATCCGTTTGAGGCTGACGACGTCACCGCGATGGTGGGCAAACTGTTCCAGGGCCGCGTGAAGTTTCATAATGGCGCGAGCGAGATTGCCGATGGTGTCACGGTGCATCTGGTCGGCGGTCATTCGCGCGGTCTGCAGTTTGTGCGCGTCCGAACCCGGCGCGGATGGGTCGTACTCGCCTCGGACGCGTCGCACTATTATGCGAATTTCGAACAGTACCGGCCTTTCCCGGTCGTGGTCGACGTCAGCGAGACGCTCGAAGGTTATGACGCGATGCGCCGGCAGGCGTCGTCGCTGGCGCACATCGTGCCCGGCCATGACCCGCTCGTGCTACAACGCTATCCGGCGCAGCCGGGCGGTCCGGCAGACATCATCCGCCTGGATGCCGAGCCGCTGAAATAAGGACAGGGATCGGCCATGGCAAATGCTCGACTTCGTGCGGTGTTCATGCGGGGCGGCACTTCCAAGGCGGTGATGTTCCGAAGGGACGATCTGCCGGCCGACCCGAAGGCTTGGGACCCTATCTTTCTGGAGGTCATGGGCTCGCCCGACCCCAATGGCCGGCAACTCGACGGCATGGGCGGTGGAATCTCGTCGCTGTCGAAGATTTGCATCATCGGCCCGCCGAGCCGGCCGGATGCGGATGTCGACTACACCTTCGCGCAGATCGGTGTGCGCGACACTTTTGTCGACTATGGCGCCAATTGCGGCAACATGTCCTCGGCGGTCGGGCCGTTCGCGCTCGACGAAGGGCTGGTGACGGCGCCAGCCAATGGCGAAGCCACGGTCCGCATTCACAACACCAATACCTCGAAGATCATCGTTGCGCGCTTTCCGGTCGAGGATGGTTCGCTGGCCGCCACCGGCGATATCGAGATCGATGGCATCGCCGGGAAGGCGGCGCCGATCCGGCTGGAGTTCCTCGAGCCCGGCGGCGCGCGGACCGGCAAGCTGCTGCCGACCGGAAACGCGGTTGACGATCTCGACATCGGCGGCGGGGAAAGCGTGAAGGCCTCCTGCGTCGATGCCGCCAACCCCTGCGTCTTTGTTGCGGCAAGCGCGGTCGGAAAATCCGGCGATGAACTGCCTGACGTGCTCGACAATGATTCTGTCTTTCTGCAGCGCATGGAAGCGATCCGCTGCGCGGCATCGGTCAAAATGGGGATTGCGCCGGATCTCGATCAGGCGCGGCGGATGACCGGTATTCCCAAGGTCGCGATGGTAACGGGCCCGCGGGCCGGACGAACGCTGTCGGGGCGTGAACTCGCGCCGGCGGATGCCGACATCTGGGTGCGGATGATCTCGGTAGGGCTGCCGCATCGCGCCACGCCGATTACCGGAGCGATTTGCCTTGCGGTGGCGTCGCGCATTCCCAGCAGCATTCCGGCCGAACTGTGCAAGGCGAACGGACCCATTCGTATCGCGCATCCGTCGGGCGTCACGCTGGTCGACGCCGGCGTTTCGCCTGCCGGCTCCGGCGCGGTGAAGGCGGACTATGGCGCGGTCTACCGCAGCGCCCGCCGCCTGTTCGAAGGCAATGTGGTTTATCGAACGGCCATCGCTTAGTTGTATACAGTTGCGGGAACGCAGGTTTCCACGATTGATTGTCCTTCACGAAGGGACATACTAGAGCGTTTTCCAGCGAAGTGGACACCGGTTCGCGTCAAGAAAACGCGTCAAAACAAGAATTAGAGCCCCGTTCCGATTCCATCGGAACGGAAAAGGCTCTAGTAAGTACAAGGGCTTGGCTGAGAGCGAGCCGGCAGGCGTCTGTGCGGGCTCCCACGGGAGCGGTATCGAAAGGCTTTCATGAACGGCATCTTGAGCAATAAGGTCTCTGCCCAGTCGCTGGTGGATGCGCTCGCCGAGCGGATCGAGGCGGCGATCATGAGCGGAGACCTGCAGCCGGGCAGCAAGATCAGCGAGCAGGCGCTTGCCGCCTCGCTCGGCGTCAGCCGGGGTCCATTGCGCGAAGCCATCCGCCGGCTCGAAGGCCGAAAGCTGCTGCAGCGGACACCCAACATCGGCGTCCGCGTCGCAAGCCTGTCGCCGAGCGATCTGTATGAAGTGCTGCAGGTTCGCGAAGCGCTGGAAGGGATGGCATGCGGGCTCGCGGCCCAGCATATGACGGATGATGAGCTGGAGGCGCTTTCCGAGCTGCTGGACCAGCACCAGCAGCAGAAAAGCGTCCAGGAAGGCACCGGCTATTATCAGGAGTCGAAGGACTTCGATTTCCACTTTCGCATCGTCAAGGGCAGCCGCAATGCACGGCTGGTCCAGATGCTGTGCGAGGACCTCTATTATCTGCTTCGGGTCTACCGCTACAAATCGAGTACAAAACCGGGGCGCGCCAAACAGGCTCTGCGTGAGCACAAGGACATCGTCGCTGCGCTAATGCGGCGGGATTCCGTGGAAGCCGAACGCAAGATGCGGCTGCATATCAGCAACGCCCGCCAGTATGTCGAGGAGCAGATGAGGGAAGCGGCCGCCCGGCAAGAAGTCGCGCCGCCCGTCCGGAAGCCGAAGGCAGGTACGGCGTGGACAGGCAAAAGCAAGGCCGCGGTTCAGTCGCGCAGATAGCCTCCAGCCGCCGCTTTCATCGACCGGTTTGCTTCTGCGGCATTCCTTCGGGCGTGATCGACGTGATGATCGATGAATCGAGGGCCTCATATTCGTGATAACCGATGGTCGCGTATAGTTCGGCCCGCGTTTGCATGCGATCGATCAGGCGGTGGGTGCCGCCATCTTTGCGGATGCCGTCATAAAGTTCGGCCTGCGCCTTTGCGGCCACGCGAAGCGCGCTGACCGGCCAGATCACCATCTTGTAGCCGAGCGCCTCGAACTCGGACGCCGTCATGAACGGCGTTCGTCCAAACTCGGTCATATTGGCCAGCAGCGGCACCTTGATGGTTTCGGAAAATTTGCGGAACGCTTCCGGGTCATGCAGCGCCTCAGGGAAGATCGCGTCAGCGCCGGCTTCGACATACAGCCGGGCGCGGTTGATGGCGCTGTCGAGCCCTTCATCCGCGGCCGCATCGGTGCGGGCCACGATGTAGAGATGCCGCCGCGCCTTGGCGGCGGCCGCGATTTTGGCCGCCATATCCTCCGGCGCGATCAGCTTCTTGTCGTTGAGATGGCCGCACTTCTTCGGCAGGATTTGATCCTCGATCTGGACGGCCGCAGCGCCCGCGTCTTCGAACGCCCGCACCATGTTCATCACGTTCAGTGCTTCGCCAAAGCCGGTATCGCCATCAACCAGCACGGGAAGTTGCGACGCGCGGGAAACCTGCCGGACGAAGAAGCAGACGTCGTCGATCGTGAGGATGCCGAGGTCCGGAAGCCCCATCGACGCGGACATCGCCGCTCCCGACAGATACAGTGCTTCAAACTGCGCGGCCTTGGCCTGCAACGCGGCGAGGCCGCAATGGGCTCCGGGAATCTGCAGGATGCCGGGACGCTGCAATAGTTTCCGGAAGCGCTCGCCGGCGGCCAGCGTCGGCAGGTCGTTGGCGACGAGATATGTCATTTGGCTCCCGCCTGGTCTGTTTCGTTCCTGATCATATCCGTCATGCCTGCTTGCGTCGTCGCCCGAACGGGGGCGGTCAGGAATGTTTCCTGCATGGGCCTCAAACTGTCAACAGTTGACTTTAGTCAATTCCCTAAGATAGGTTCCGCCATCCCGTCGCCCGACAGGGCCGCGGACGAAAGCAACAGAAAAATCGAGAGGGGTTGGCAGCAAGCTGCTCCCCGACACCAGGGAGGTAGCCATGCGTGGATTTTTGAAGGTCGCGCTTCTTTCGACGGCTTGCGCTGTTTCCTCATACTCGGCTTCGGCGCAGACGTTGAAGCTCGGCGTTCTGGCAACGCTTTCCGGCGCCGGAACCGCGTGGGGGATGGCGATGCAGGGCGCGGCCGAACTCGCCGCTGAAGACGTCAACAGCAAGGGCGGACTGGAGGTCGGCGGCAAGAAGTACAAGGTCGAGATCGTCGCCTATGACGACCACTACAAGGCGGCGGACGCGCTGACCGCGTTCAACCGCATGGTGTTCGACGACAGCATCAAGTTCGTGGTCGGTCCGCTCGGATCGGCGCCGGCGCTGGCGCTTCTTCCCGTCAGCACGGAAAACAAGGTCATCACCATGACCATGGCCTTCACCCCGAAGGCGCTGTCGGCCGAATACAAGTACAGCTTCCGTCCGGTGATCCCGTCGGACGTGTTCTCCGATCCGCAAATCAAGTGGGTGGTGCAGAAGTTGGGCGCCAGGAAGATCGGCGGCTTGTTCCCGAACGACGAGTCCGGTCAGCAGGTCGGAGCCGCCAACGAAGCCGCCTATGAGGCGGTCGGTGCCAAATTCGTTGCCAAGGAGTTCTTCGAGCGCGAGCGCGTCGATTTCGTGCCGCTGCTGACACGCGTGCTGGCGAAGGGCATCGATGCCTTTGAACTCAACGGCAACGCGCCGCAGACCGCGGGATTGCTGGTCAAGCAGCTTCGTGAACTTGGCTTCAAGGGGCCGATCATCCGGACCGGCGGCGACGCCACCGCTGATATCCTGAAGGTTGCCGGCAAGGATGCCACCGAGAACGTCTACGTCCATCAGCCGATCAATACGGATTCCCCGGCGATCCAGGAATACACCAAGCGCTTCGAGACAAAGTACAAGACGCCGCTGAACGCCTTCAGCCCGTTCTTCTACGCCAACGTGCAGATGGCGTTCGCTGCGATGCAGAAGTCGGGAACGGTGACGGATAGCGACAAGGTACGCGAAGCGTTGCTTGGCCTGAAGGATTTCGAAACCGTGCTCGGCAAGGTGAACTGGATCGGCGAAGCGCAGTGGAAATCGAACCAGCAGCTCGACGCGCCATTCTACGTGGCGCTGCTCAAGGGCGGCGCGGCGCAGGTCGTGGCCAAGTGCACGCCCAAGGTCTGTGAATGAACGTCGCAGGCATCTCCGGGAAAATGGACGCCGCCTGACGCGGGAGAATGGGTTTGGACTATTCGATACTTCTTGCGCAGGCTGTGCTGAACGGTCTCGTCATCGGCGCTATGTACATGCTGATGGCGGTCGGTTTCACGCTGGTGTTCGGGATCATGCGCGTGGTGAATTTCGCGCATGGCGAATTCTATATGCTCGGCGCCTTTACGGGATTCTTCACCTACGTCTATTGGGAGATCCCGTTCGTCGTCTGCCTTTTGATCGCGGCGCTGACGATCGGCATTCTCGGCATGCTGGTCGAACGCACGTTGATCCAGCCGTTTCGTTCGGATGAGATGTCGGGGATGATCGCGACGCTTGCGATCTCGGTGATCATTCAGAACGGCGCCGTCCTGCTGTGGGGACCCCAGCCGCGCGCGATGCCCGATATCGTGACGGGCACGCTGGCGATCGGTCCCTTCAGTTTTCCCTGGTCGCGGCTTGTCGTCATCGCAGCAGCCGCGCTGATCTTTACCGCGTTCTGGCTTTTCATGCAGCGAACGCGGCTGGGGCGGGCGATGCGGGCGGTCGCCCAGGATACCGAGACCGCGCTGATCCAGGGCATCCGCGTCAACTACATCTATCCGCTGGCCTTCGGCATGAGCGTCGCGCTCGCGGCGCTGGCCGGGGCGCTGATGGGGCCGGTGTTCTCGGTCTCGCCCTTTGTCGGCCTCACGCCGATGCTCAAGGCCTTCGTGGTCGTCATTCTCGGCGGTCTTGGCTCGGTCCCGGGCGCGGTGGTCGGCGGCCTTCTGCTCGGCATGATCGAGAGCTTCACCGCCACGATCTTCGGGTCGCTGGTTTCGGACATTCTGCAGCTTCTGCTGGTCATTCTGATCTTGCTGGTTCGGCCCGCCGGCCTTTTGGGACAAAGGGAGGCCTGACTTGGAGGGATCATCCACCGCCGCCATCGGCCGCGATGGGCCACGCCTCGCGCCACGTCGCCGTTTGCTGCCAGGTATCGCGCTGGTCGTGGTGCTCGCGGCGGCTCTCGTCCTGCCGCAGCTCACGACAAACCAGTTCTACATCCATCTGGCGAACCTGATGCTGCTCAATTCGATCTTCGCGGTCAGCCTGGGCTTGATTGCGTCGGTCGGGCAGATATCGCTCGGACACGCGGCGTTCGTGGCCGCGGGCGCCTACGTCTCGGCTCTGGCCGCGCTGAGCTTCAAGCTTCCGCCGATCCTCGGCATTGTTCTGGCCGGGCTTGTGACGGGGCTGGCGGCGGTGCTGCTCGGCAAGGTATTGCTTCGGCTGCGCGGCGTCTATTTCGTGCTGGTCACGTTTCTGGCGGGACAGGTTTTCACGCTGATCGTGCTGAACTGGGAGAGTGTCACCCACGGCGCCAACGGGCTGCTCGGGATTCCCGCCATATCGATTTTCGGCCTTCCGCTCTCGACGCGCCTGCGCTTCTACTATTTCGCACTCGCCGCCTTCATTATCGTCGTGACGTTCGTCTGGGCCCTGATGCGCTCGCAATACGGACGGGCGTTTCGTTCCATCGCGGAGAATGTGCGCCTCGCCGAATCGAGCGGCATCGATGTGAGCCGTTACCAGATCGTCGCCTTTGCGCTGGGCAGCGGCATCGCAGGGGCCGCCGGTGCGGCGATGGTCCACTACATCCGCTTTCTGTCGCCGGACAGTTTCACGTTCAACGACTCGATCGCGTACATCACCATGCTCGTCGTCGGCGGGCGTCACACGATGATCGGCGGCGTCCTTGGCGCTTTGTTCCTGACGCCTCTGCCGGAGCTGTTGCGCGGCTTCGTCGGTGCGCAGCACATTATCTACGGCGTGATACTGCTTTGCGTATTGCTGTTCATCCCGAACGGTCTCGTCTCGATCGGACGATCCTTCTTCAGCAAGGGCTCGGAGACGGAGACGCCGAAATGAGCGCTGCATTGCTGGAAGTGGATGCGATCAGCCGGCGGTTCGGCGGCCTGAATGCGCTGAAGGACGTTTCGTTCTCGATCAAGTCAGGTGAGATCGTCGGGTTGATCGGCCCCAACGGCGCCGGAAAGACGACCTGCTTTAATGTCGTCAGCGGGGTCATGTCGCCGTCGGCGGGCGCCATTCGCTTCGAGCAGCGCAGCATTGTCGGCAAGAAGCCGAGCGCGATCGTCAGCGAGGGATTGGTGCGGACGTTCCAGGCCACGACGATTTTCCCGGATGCCACGGTCATCGAGAATGTCATGCGTGGCGCGTTTGCGACCACGCCGGTCTCGATGCTGGGTTCGATTTTCAACACCCGCGCCGCACGTGCGGCGCTGTCGGCGACCCGAAGCCGGTGCGAGCTTTTGCTCGAACGCCTGTCTTTGCTTCAGTTCCGCCAGCGCCGCGCTGGAGAACTGTCATATGGTGGTCAGCGTCGGCTCGGTGTTGCCATCGCGCTTGCCGCGCGTCCCAAGCTGCTGATGCTCGATGAACCGGTGGCTGGATTGAACCCGGAAGAAGCCGCCGAGTTCGGCCGGTTGATCAAGGACCTGCACAAGACGGAGAACATCTCGGTGCTGCTCGTCGAGCACCACATGCGGCTGGTGATGGGGCTGTGCGACCGGCTTGTCGTGCTGGACCACGGCGAAAAGATTGCCGAGGGTATACCTTCGGAAATCCGCGCCAATCGCAGCGTGATACAGGCCTATCTCGGCGCCGAGGAAGCAGCATGAGCAAGGCGCTTCAGGTACGTGACATTCACGTCGAATACGGCCATCGGGTTGCCATCTCTGGCATCAGCCTCGATGTCGCGCCGGCGCAGATCGTCTCATTGGTCGGCAGCAACGGCGCCGGCAAGACCAGCACGTTGCGGGCGATCATGGGATTGCGATCGCCGAGCCAGGGCGAGATCAGTTTTGGTGGTGTGCGGATCGACAAGATGTCACCGCCGGATATCGTCTCGCAAGGCATTGCGTTGTCGCCGGAGGGACGCCGCGTGTTCCCGCGGATGACCGTCCACGACAATCTGCTCGTGGGCGGGTATTTGCAGCCGCAAGGCAGCAGCCTGCATGCTTCCGTGGAACGGATGTTCGGCTTCTTTCCAAAACTCAGGCAGCGCCGCGACCAGATGGCAGGCCTGCTGTCCGGCGGCGAGCAGCAGATGCTGGCGATTGCGCGCGCGTTGATGGCGGCGCCGAAGGTGCTGTTGCTGGACGAGCCGTCGCTCGGGCTTGCGCCAATCATGGTGCAGGAGATCGGCCGCTTGATCGAGACAATCAACCGGGAGCAGGGACTGTCGATCGTGCTGGTCGAGCAGAATGCGAACCTTGCGCTCCGGCTCTGCCACTACGCATACGTGCTGGAGAACGGCCGGATCGCGCTCAGTGGGCCCGGTGCGGAACTCGCCAAAAGTGACTACGTCCAGCGTGCCTATCTCGGCGTTTAGGCGACCCAGTTTCGGGTATCTACAGGGCGTGGTTTCATTAGCGCGCAGGACTACAGCGGGTTTGATGACGGCTGACTTCCGGGATTAGCGGCAAACCGGATATGCCGCCGACATGCCAGAATCGACGCGATAGACCCAATAGTAAGTGACTTTGTCTGGTCGAATGTGAACCAGAACGCCAAATTCCGATACAAATCCCAGGATATCAAAGTTCGCCCAGGGAAATTGCATGAGTCCGACGGATTGGAGATTCTGGAGCGCACTTTTTGCCGCCACGATATTCCTGGGTTATTCAGCCGCATTCCTGGGTTATTCAGCCGCCGCTGACCAGTGTGATTCTGCGCAGGACCCCGAGGCTGCGATCGCTGACTGTACCCGGGGCATCAAGTCGGGGAAATCGAAAGGGCGCGATCTGGCGGCTTACTACAACAATCGAGCTGTCGCTTATCGCGCCAGGGGCGACAACCACCGCGCCATCGCCGACTTGAATGAGGCGATCCGGCTCGATCCTAAATTGGCCATGGCCTTCAACAATCGAGGTGCCGCACACAACGAACAGGGCGACAACGACCGCGCCATCGCCGACTTGAATGAGGCGATCCGGCTCGACCCAAAATTCACCATGGCCTTCAACAATCGAGGTAACGCCTACAACGCCAAGGGCGACAACGACCGCGCCATCGCGGACTTCAATGAGACGATCCGGCTCGACCCCAAACTCGCCAGGGCCTTCCAAAATCGGGGTAGCACCTACCACGACAAGGGCGATAACGACCGCGCCATCGTCGACTACAATGAGGCGATCCGGCTCGAACCCAAACACGCCAAGGCCTTTCTCGGTCGAGGTATCGCCTTCGGCGCCAAGGGTGACAACGACCGCGCCATCTCTGACTTCAATGAGGCGATCCGACTCGATCCCAAATCCGACATGGCCTTCGACAAGCGAGGCAACGTTTATCTCGAACAGGGCGACCTCGACCGTGCCATCGCCGACTTCAGTGAGGCGATCCGGATCGATCCCGAAGATGCCACCGTCTTCAACAGTCGAGGTACCGCTTATCGCGCCAGGGGCGACCATGACCGCGCCGTTGCCGACTACGACGCGGCGATCCGGCTCGATCCAAAGTCAGTCAAGGCTTTCGTCGGCCGAGGTGTTACTTATCACGCCAAGGGCGAGTTCGACCGCGCGATCACCGACTACGATGAGGCGACCCGGCTCAATCCGAAATCCCCGTTGGCTTACTTTGCTCGCGGGCGCTCATATCTCTTTGCTGGTTCGGTCGAAAAGGCGCTGGCCGATCTTGACCAGGCAAGTGCGCATGCGCCGGACAATGCCTATCTGGCCCTGTGGGTCGAGATCGCCAGTCAGCGAAACAATCTCCCGAGCCGTCTGGCGCAAACCAGCTCCCGGATCGACATGAAGGTCTGGCCGGCGCCTGTCATCAGACTTTTCTTGGGCCAGATGACGCCTGCTGCTGTCCTTGCCGCCGCCGCCGATCCTGACGTCACCAGGAAGAAGGGCCAAGTCTGCGAGGCGAATTTTTACAGTGGTGAGCTCTCATTGACGAAGGGGTTGAAAGATGAGGCAACTCGCCTGTTCCGTCTGGCGGCAAGCGATTGCCCGCGCAGTTTCAACGAGTGGGAGGCCGCCAACGCTCAGCTGAAGACACTTGGCGTGGTCCCATGAGCAAGTTTGACCCGGCTTCCAGATTGCGCTTGCGAGTTAGAACCGGACAGTCAGTTTGAATCCCACCAAAGGGAAAATTACATGAAATTTATGGCCCTAGCTTTTTCATGCCTCTTAGTTCTTTCAATGCCTGCCAATGCAAATGAAGCGGACTCCTTTAATGCGATGGTCGCATTGGCCAATAAAGGAGATGCAGAGGCGCAATACCATGTTGGCATGATGCACAATAATGGCATCGGCACCCAAAAAGATCGGAGGCAGGCATTTGAGTGGTTTCAAAAATCCGCTGGGTCTAATGACCCGCTGGGAGCCTATAAGCTTGGTTGTTATTATGACGGGCAAGGCGCGGGCGTTGTAACGTCTGACACAAATGAAGCATTAAAATACAAACTTGTTTCTGCCAAAGCCGGTTATGCGCTTGCCCAGCACGATGTTGCTATTCTGTATGACAGACAAGGAAATTCAGAAGAGGCGCTGAAGTGGTGGAAGATGGCAGGCGACCAGGGACATCCCCAGTCTCTCTATAGTTTATCCATTTCGTATTCTGCGGGAAAAGGAGCGCCAAGAGATTTGTCGTTATCGTATGCCTATTTTAAACTCTCAAAACTGGCGCCCCAAAAAAATGTGAATGAGATGGCTGCTATGTTGTCCAAACCAGAACTTGAGAAGGCAGAAAAACTGGTTTCCGAATGGAGCCCACAACCAACAGCTCTGACACTCAAGGCAAAGAGCGGTGTCAGGAGGGCGGAAGAACTCTTAAAAGCCACCAGGAAGTAGGTGTCCTCTGCCGATTGCTTCGATGTCCGTTGTCGGGGGACGATCGGACGTCGCCGACCCGACGTTAACTTCCCTTGATGCTCTCCCTGCCTGGAGATCCCGGCGAGGTTCATCTCGCGCTTGCAGCCACCACGTCGCTTTAGCAGTAAAGCGGACATCACCGAAATCTATGGGTTCACGCCCTAGTTCACCGTCGCGCCGGACGACTGGATGATCTTCGTCCATTTCGCGGTTTCCTCGCTGAGGAATTGTGCGAAAGCGGTACCGGAAATGTTGCCGGGCTCGGCGCCGAGTTCGGTGAACCGCTTCTGCACGTCAGGCATTTTCAGGATCGCGTCAACCTCGCTCTCCAGCTTTGCAAGCACCGGCGCTGGCGTTTTCGCCGGCGCCACCAGGGCGAACCAGGCGGAGGCTTCGAAACCGGGCACGCCGGATTCTGCGACCGTCGGCACATCGGAAAGGGCGTTCGCGCGTTTGGCGCCCGCCACCGCAATCGCCTTGATGGTCTTGGCCTGAACCTGCGGCAGCACCGCGGGGATATTGTCGAACATCATGGGGATGTGCCCCGCGATGAGATCGTTCATGGCGGGTGCCGCGCCCCTGTAGGGCAGGTGAACGATATTGATGCCGGTCATGGTCTTCAGCAATTCGCCCGCGAGATGATTGGTTGAGCCGTTGCCCGACGATCCGAAGTTGATGGTGCCCGGTTTTGCCTTGGCGAGCGCGATGAGTTCCCTGACGTTGCTGGCTTCGACCGACGGATGCACCGCAAGCACGATCGGCACCGCGGCGACCAGCG
The DNA here is from genome assembly GCF_018130125.1 of Bradyrhizobium sp. AUGA SZCCT0177. Lineage (NCBI taxonomy): Bacteria > Pseudomonadati > Pseudomonadota > Alphaproteobacteria > Hyphomicrobiales > Nitrobacteraceae > Bradyrhizobium > Bradyrhizobium sp. AUGA SZCCT0177. The sequence goes on from NZ_JAFCMA010000006.1 coordinate 139,992, forward strand.
CCACCGGAGCGAACGCCTTTGCCGGATCGTAAGGCAGGTTCTTGTAGAGCGCTGCGTTGATCGTAAGCGGCGGCGGCGCCGTCAGCAGCAGCGTGTGACCGTCCGGCTCCGAAGTCGCGACCGCATCCGCGCCGATATTTCCGCCGGCGCCGGCGCGATTTTCGATCAGGAATGTCTGGCCGGTCCTCTCGCCAAGTTTTTGCGCCACGATGCGGGCGATGATGTCGTTGGAGCCGCCGGCTGGAAACGGTACGACGATCTTGACGGGGCGGGATGGATAATCCTGCGCCGTGGCGGTGCCGCCGAACAGGAAGGCGCTGAAGGCGACAAGAATAGCGCGACGACTGAATGGCCCCATCCTGCGATTCCTCATCCCTTGCATCAGTCTTGCTTTCGCAAGATCTTATTGGTCGCTGATGGAGAATTACAGGATCAGCATGAATGTCAACCATGCGTTGTCCTGCACCGTATTGCCAACAGCCTTCGAACTCGCCGAAGGCACGGTTCGGACTTCCCAGATTGCATTCGCGGAGGCGAGGGACGACGATGACATCGTCGTTTCACGATTGTCGGGCTGACGAACATGGCTCCATATTGGCTCGTTCGGTTGAATGATCTGCTGGCGTGGCTCAATCCAGTGCTGGGCGGTGTTGCCGCCATTCTGGCGTTGCTTGTCATCGCAACTGCCGCCGAACGTTTGCCCCGGAATGGGTCCAGTGCAATCGCTCAGGCGGCTCGCCCCGTCAGTGTAGTTGCGCCGGCCGAATGTGTTCGCGCGGCCTTGCCGCCCGAATGGCGGGATCTACGACTCCACGACTAGGGGTGCGTGCTTTTGCGCCGGAGCCTTTTCCCTGCGGGGGATCGTTCCGATTGCGATGCCTCCCAGGATCAGAAGCATCGCGACCACCAGGTCGGCCGTGACCACTTCACCAAGAATGATCGCTGAACTTGCGACCCCGACGACGGGTGTCGCGAGCAGCCCGAGCGATGTGACGACGGCGGGCAAGCTGCGATTGACCGTCGCCATAGCCCAATAGGCCAATGCCGTTCCGATAACTCCGCTGAAGAGAAACAGTCCAACCAGCTGCGCATTCCATTCCAGATGCGGAACACCGTCCTTTAAAAACGCCAGCACGGAGACCACCAATGTGGCGAGCAGTGTTTGCCAGAACCCCAGCTGGAAGGGCGTGGAAATCCAGCGGTGCGCGCGCACGTATACGATGCTGACCGCCCAGCACAGGGCAGCCAGCAGGATGCAGCCGCTGCCGGCCAGGGTGTTGGCGTCGGCCCAATTGTAGGCGAGGGGATTGAACATGAGGGCGAGGCCGGCGAGGCCAACGGCCATTCCCAGTGAACGCGATGGCGTCATTTTCTCGCCGAGGAACAGCCAGGCGGCAGGCATCACCCAAAGCGGGGTCGTGTAGCCAAGGACGATTGAACGGCCGACCGCGGCGAATTGCAGCCCGAATGCGACCAGCGCTGAAAATGCCACCATGTGAAATATCGAGTTGACGAAGATCACAGGCAGATCGCCGCGACGTGGCACGATCATCTCGCCCCGCGCGAACAGAAGCATGGCGAGGGCCACGGTGGCGATGGCGCAACGAATCGCCGTGATCCACAGCGGCGAAGCGCTCTGCACGAGGATCTTGGTAATCGTCCAGTTCAGGCCCCAGGCGATCACGATCACCGCGAACAGCAGGAATGCGCCGCGGCGCGACAGATGGGTCTGCATGATGATCCCTGTTGGCTGGGCTGCACAAACCATAACCTTGACTGGCATGATTGATAGGTCCATTTTCATAAAAATCATGGAGCCAGTTTTGTCCAATCTCCTCTCCGGAACGATCGATCTGAGGTTCGTCCCGCAGGATGGCGGTCGCCTGGCGCGCCAGATCTACGACCGCCTGCGCACCGCAATCCTGTCGGGCGCCTTGCCGCGGGGATACCGGCTGCCGTCCAGCCGGGGGCTGGCGGAAGATTTCGGGGTCTCGCGAAACACGGTCTCAACTGTCATCGATCAGCTGGCGGTGGAAGGTTACATCGTCGTCGCACGCGGACGCCGGCCGGTGGTCGCGGCGGTCGAGAAAATGCAGCTGGTCTCCGGTGATCAATCTCCGGATCATGAGCGTTCCGGCTTCATGCGGGTCTCCCGTTGGGCGAGGCAGGTCAGCCGGTCGGACTGGCACTTCACGAACGAAGGAGGGAGTCCGCGGCCATTTGCTCCGGGGCTCGCCGATGCCCGCGAGTTTCCACACGAGGTGTGGGCGCGCTGTCTGCGTCGTGCGGCCCGCAGCAGGCATGCGGCGGGAATAAGGGCCAACCATCCGGCTCTTCGATCGGCGTTGCTCAGCCATCTCGTGGAGCATCGCGGCGTCAAGGCCGACGCGCGAAGGCTGATCATTACATCGTCGGCCCAGGCGGCCATCGAATTGATATCGCGGGTCCTGCTCAATGAGGGCGATCTGGCGTGGATCGAAAGCCCGGGATATGGCGGCGCGCGCGTGGCGCTTGAGGCGACCGGTGCACGGGTCAAGGGAATGACGCTGGATCGGAGCGGGTTGCGCCTGGCGGGGCGGACTGATCGTCCGCGGCTGATTTTCTGCACACCCTCGCATCAATACCCGACGGGCAGGCTGATGCCGATCAAGCGCCGGCAGGAACTGTTGGCATTCGCCGCGGAAGCGGGCGCGGCGATCATCGAGGATGACTACGACAGCGAGTTTCATTTCGACGGCCGGCCGGTGGTCGCGTTGCAGGGCATCGATACGGCCAGCAACGTCTTCTATGTCGGGACCTTCTCGAAACCGATGTTGCCGGATATCCGCGTGGGCTACGCGATCGTGCCCGACGGCCTCGTTGAGACATTCGAGAGGATGCAGCGGCATACCGGCCAAATGGTGATGGGTGCGATGCAGCTCGCGCTGGCGGAGTTTATCGGCGACGGCGATTTCGCAGCCCATATTCGCCGGATGACCCGCATCTATCGCGGCCGCCGTGACCGGCTGACACATGCGCTGGGTTCAGCGGCCGGAAGCAAGCTCGCGATCACACCGCCGGCCGGCGGCATGCAACTTCTCGCCCGGCTGGAACCGGGATCGGATGACTGCCGTCTCGTGGCCGATCTGGCGAGGATTGGAGTCACGGCACGGCCGCTTTCCCGTCACTTTACCGGCAAGGCCGCCGAGCACGGGCTGTTTCTTGGATTCGCCGCCTGGAATGAAACCGAAATCGATGCCGGTGCCGAACTTATCGGCAAGACGATCGCAAGGAATCTCCGCGGGCGATGATTCAGGCCGCAGGACGGAAATGCGCGGGGGAATGCTTGGTATCGCGCCGGATCAGGCGGCGAAGGGTAGAGGGCTCCGCGTAACCCACTTGCCGGGAAATTTGATCGACCGACAGGCGCGTGGTCTCAAGCAGGTATCTGGCGGTCTCAAGCCGGATGCGTTGAACGAACTGAATAGGCGAGACGCCGCAGGTCGCCGCGATGCGCCGGGCAAATGTGCGCGGCGCGAGCGCGACGGCCTCGGCGAGTTCCTCCATCGCAAAATCGCGCGCGATATTTTCCCGCACCCATTTTTCCGCCTTTGCGATTTTCGGGTCCTGGCTCGCCAGATAATTGATCGCCATGAACGGCACCTGGGAGCGCCGTTCATCCAGCAGCAGATAATTGGCGCAGGCGTTGGCCAGCTTCGGTCCGGCAAACTTGCCCACAATCGCCAGCATCAAGTCCATCTGCGCCATCGCCGCGCCGCCGGTCGCAATTGGCCAATCAGGCACGACAATCCGGTCGCTCGCCAGTTCGACCATCGGATAGCGCTCGCGGAACAGCGGGCCGAGCCACCATGTCGTGGTCGCCCGCCGGCCGTCCAGCAATCCGGTTTCCGCGAGCAGGAAAGTACTTGCGCACGCCGCGGCGAGCGCGGCGCCTGCTTCGAACGATTGAGCGAGCATGTCGCACGCACGGCGGCAGGCCGGGCTCTTCAGTTTCGCGTCGAGTTCGTCCGCTGACGCAACTCCGAGGCCAAGACCCGGGACAATGACGAGGTCGGCGCCACGCAGCCTTTCTCGTTTTCGGCGCGGGCCCAAGCGCACCGTCGTGACGTCGAACGGTAAGGTACGTTTGGCCGTCTTGCTGATCTGGTTGGCAGTCGCCATCACGTCATGGGTGATGGCGGCGCCGGAAGCCAGGCAGCCCTCGATTTCAATGACCGTCACCCTGGTCATGTCCAAAAATCCCCGATCAATGTCATTTTTGACACTAGGCGATCCGGCGCGGAATCGCAATGATCGGCACGAAGGCTGATGCGGCGTCGCTAATTCCGGAGGCGCCGATCGTTGCGCGCGCGGGGAGTGACGCCAGATGCCAAAACGATCCATGAAGCACGATGACCCGCTCGAGGATTTCACGCGCCGCGAGATTGCGCTCGACGGCGTCAGCAAGGCGGTGCATGTCGCAGGCAGTGGACCTGCGGTCATCGTGATGACCGAGATGCCCGGCATCAGCCCCTATGTCGCGCGTTTCGCCCGCTGGGTGCGCGACGCCGGGTTCACGGTCTACATGCCTTCGCTGTTCGGCCGCGATGGCGCTGTTCCCAATGTGGAAGAGGGCACCGCCGTCTTTCAACGCGCCTGCGTCAGCGCCGAGTTCCGGGCATTGGCCGCCAATCAATCAAGCCCGGTGACGCAGTGGCTGCGGTCGCTGGCGAGATTTGCGCACGGGGAGTGCGGCGGTCCCGGCGTCGGCGCCATCGGGATGTGTTTTACCGGAAATTTTGCGCTGACGATGATGCTGGAGCCGTCGATGCTGGCGCCGGTTCTCTCGCAGCCGTCATTGCCGCTGAACGATCCGGCCGGCATCGAAATCGCGCCGGACGAAGTCAAGGCCGTGCGCGAACGGCTCGATCGGGAAGGTCTGACCGTGCTGGCCTATCGCTTCGAGGGCGACAAGTTTTGCATGGCGCAGCGCTTTGCGGCCTATCAGGAGGCGCTTGGCGACCGCTTCATCGGCCGGGTGCTTCCCGACAACGCGGCGAACACCGATATTCCCGAGTTCTTCGAGCGCTACGTCACGACGCCGCATAGTGTCGTGACCGCCCACCTGATCGACGAAGCCGGCCAGCCGACCATCGCAGCCCGCGACGAGATTTTGGGGTTTTTCAAGCAGCGCCTGGCGCCTTGACGCGTCAGGCGCCGCACAACTGCGGCGAGGTCAAGGGAGGATCCAGCAACAGGACTCCGGAACGTCTCGACCAGCCCGTCAATTTGCATCAAGCTGACGCGTCTGCGTAATGTCACGCACATAAAATGGGCGGGATGCAATTGCAGCTTGCCATCAGGCATTGTGAGAATTCTCCATGAGCGCTGAAATCAAACCCTATCGCATCTCGGTCGGCGACGATGTGCTCGACGATCTGAAGTCGCGGTTGCGGAATACGCGCTGGCCGGAGGCCGAACTGGTCGACGACTGGAGCCAGGGTGCGCCATTGAAATGGATCAAGGATATTTGCCGGTACTGGGCCGACGAATATGACTGGCGCGCCCGCGAGGCACGCCTCAATCGCTTTACGCAATTTACGACCGAAATCGACGGCCTCGATATTCACTTCCTGCATGTCCGCTCGCCGCATCCGCAGGCCATGCCGCTGATCATCACCCATGGCTGGCCGGGTTCAGTCGTCGAATTCCACAAGGTGATCGAGCCGCTCACCAACCCGACCGCTTATGGCGGCAGCGCCGCCGATGCCTTTCACGTTGTTTGTCCGTCGTTGCCCGGCTTCGGCTTTTCGGCCAAACCCACCACGACAGGTTGGGGCGTCGATCGAATTGCCGCCGCCTGGGCGGTGCTGATGAACCGTCTTGGCTATGCGCGCTATGGCGCGCAAGGCGGTGACTGGGGCTCGGCGGTGACGACCGCGCTGGGCGCGCAGGATGGCGAACACTGCGCCGGCATTCACATCACGCTGGCGATGTCGGCGCGTCCCAACGTGGACGGGCAGCCGACGCCGGAGGAAGCGCGGGCGCTGCAGGGCATCAAATACTATGCCGACTGGGATTCCGGCTATTCCAAGCAGCAATCGACCCGGCCGCAAACCCTGGGCTATGGGCTGACGGATTCGCCGAGCGGCCAGGCGGCGTGGATTCTCGAGAAATTCTGGGCCTGGACCGATTGCGACGGGCACCCCGAGAATATTCTCGGCCGCGACGAACTGCTCGACAATGTCATGCTGTATTGGGTGACCGCGACCGCCGCCTCATCGGCGCGTCTCTATTGGGAGAGTTTTGGGCCGAAGCGCCGGACGCCCCACAAGGTCACGATCCCGAGCGGGGTTGCCGTGTTTCCCAAGGAGATCGTCACACCGGTGCGGCGGTGGATGGAAGGAAGCTACACCGACATCCGGCAGTGGCGCGAATTGCCGAAGGGCGGTCACTTCGCGGCCTTCGAGCAGCCTGAGCTGTTTGTGCGCGAGGTGCGGGACTTCTTTGGGGTTTTGCGCCGGCCTGTGGCGCGTTGATCCGATCGTTCAGAGATACCAGGCGAGCACGGCCTTGAGCTGGGCGCTCTCGATCACCGGCAGCACGACGATCTGATTCATCCCGGCCGCACGCGCTGCCTGTGATGCCACTGACTCATCGACCTTCAGATGCTCGTTAATCGCGGGCATGCCCGTCGCCCAGGCCCCACCGATGCTGCCTTCGCCCTTGCCGATGCTCTTTGACGCGTAAATCGATTCAAGCTCGATATTCTTGCTGCAATCGCCGGAATGAAAGACCAGTGCCGATCGTGATGGATTCGGTACCCAGATTTCAAAACGCTTGGCGATCGGGGTCGCCTGCGCCGACAGGAACGTCATCACCCAGGTTTTTTCAGGTGACGTCGTGTAGGGAATGCCGACACCGCAATTGATGCCGATTTCGGAAGCTTCTTCCCAGCGCAGGAAGCGCTTGGAATTGTGCAGGTCCTTGATGATCAGCGGCATGCCGGCTTTCCAGGTCCGCCCGGGCAGGCCAAAGCCCCGCGGAAACTTGGTGTGCCGCGAGTTGAACTCGAACATGTCGGCCGTGCCGTAATAGCCGTCGACAAGCCCCATTTCGTGGCTGACGCCGGCATCATTGTGCCAGAGTTCGATGGCGCCGACGTGCTTCTCGTCGTCACCGCAGAACAGCACCATGACAGCCATCAGGAATTCGCCGGCGAACACCGGCAGCGCCACGCCACAGGTCAACCCGGCTTCGATCGCCTCGTCGGTGCGCTTGAAGTAGGAGTTGGCAAATTTGGTGAGAATGACCGGATGGCCGGAGGCCCAGGCCTTGCCGGGCAACCCTTCATCGTAGGCAAACAGCGCATTTTCGCTGACCGCCTTGAACTCCGAATACTCCTCGCTGCAAAGACTACCGCCGAATTCCAGACGCGTGCGGGTCCGGTCCGGTACCCACAGTTCAACCACTCGAATGAACGTCTTCATCGGGACGCACCTATCGCCTCATCGACGACCAGCATCCGCGATTTAGCGACGGTATGTACGATCAAATTACAGGCAAGCGCCGCCCAAACTTCGTGCGAAGTGCGTCAACGGGCAGGACGGAACCTCAATTCCGATAGGACGGATCGATGCGATCGAGTTTACGTAGATAAGCGGGCCAGGCGAGGTCGCCATTTCGGGCCGGCCGGTCAACCCGCGGCCGCATCTTGTCGTAGGTCGCTTCGAGAATGCTTTGCGACGGATAAATCAATTTGGTGTTGCAGGACAGTGCCATGATCTGCACCTGGCAGGCGCGTTCCAGGCGCCACAGCACGTTGAACGCCGATGGCACGGTTCTACCGACGACGAGCAGCCCGTGGTTGCGCAGGATCATGGCTTCGTGGTCGCCAAGGTCCCTGACCAGCCGCGCACGCTCGTCGACGTCGTCGGCGATGCCTTCAAAATCGTGGTAAGCGACATGCAGGAACCGCATCGAGGTCTGGGCCAGCGGAAGCAGCCCGCATTCCATCGCCGAGACCGCCATGCCGGCCGGCGTGTGCGTATGCGCGACGCAATCCATGTCGTGCTTGGCCATGTGAATGGCGCTGTGAATGACGAAGCCGGCGAGATTGACGTTGTAGTCGGTCGCGTTGAGCAGCGTGTTGCCGTCGACGTCGACCTTGATCAGGCACGATGCGTCGATCTCTTCGTAGAGCATCCCGTAAGGATTGATCAGGAACTGATCTGTCGTTCCCGGCACCCGGCAGGAGATATGATTGGCGATCATTTCGGTCATGCCATACAGCGCCGTGAGGCGGTAGCAGGCCGCCAGATCCACTCGTGCCTGCCATTCCTCCGCACTGACCTGCTCGCGAACTGATCTCACGACCTTGATGGCAGGCGAACTGACTGGGGGATTCATGGCGTTTCTCCACTAGGCGGGATTCATTGGGCCAAGCGGGGCCCGATCATTTGGTATGGAGGATAGCTGCAGAATTCGCTGCGCCGCAAGGCAAGCCATGCCGGATTATTGCAGGGCTGACGGGCGAAATCCGAATGCACCGGTTGGCGCAAACCCGCTTCGATGCCAGTATCAGGGCAAGCGTGGCCGGCGTTTCAGATTTGGGACGATCGAGGGAGTACCATGACTGAAGGCCGCTATCGGCTGATCGGATCGACCGCGTCGCCTTACGCCATCAAGCTGCGCGCACTGATGCGCTATCGCAGGATTCCTTTCGACTGGGTCATCATGACCAAGGCGCTCCGGAAGGCGACCGAACATCTGCGGCCGAACCTGATCCCGGTGCTGCAATATCCCGACGGCACGTTTCGTGGTGACAGCACGACATTGGCTTACGACCTGGAGCGGCGTCATCAGGCGCGATCCGTCATCCCCGACGACAAGGCGGTCGCATTCGTGTGCGACCTGCTGGAAGATCTCGCCGACGAATGGGCGGTCAAGCCGTTGTTTCTGTATCGATGGTGGGATCCGGAGGATCAGGCCTATGTCTCACGCTGGGCCGGCGAAGAGTGGTCGGTGTCGGAGGCTGCGACCGGCAGCCATGCGGAGATCGAGCAATTCCGCCAGCGGCAGATTTCACGGATGGTTATTCTCGGTGCGACCGCGGAGAACAAGCCGCTGCTCGAGGAAAGTTACTTGCGAATGCTTGCGGCGTTCGAGCCGCATGTCGGCATGACCAGCTATCTGTTCGGCAGCCGGCCGTCGCTCGCCGACTGTGCCTGGTTCGGCCAGCTCAGCGAGATGGCAACGGACCCTACGCCGATGCGGATCATGCGTGAGAAGGCGCCGTTCACGGATCACTGGGTACGGCGCCTGGACGACGCTTCGGGCGTCGAGGGCGAATGGTATCCGCGCGCGCAGGCACTCGGCGGAATGGCTGAGGAGCTCTTGAGAATTACGGGCGAACTCTATTTGCCGTTCCTGGTCGCAAACGCGGAAGCCTTTGCGAAAGGCCTCGACCGGCTGGAGATCAACGTCTGGGGTCTGCCCTATGCGCTGGCACCGTTCAAATATCAGGTGAAGTGCCTGCAACAGCTTTGCGAAAAATTCGCAGCCTTGGATGCGGTAGATCGCGCCGCATTACGACCGGTGCTGGAGCGCACCGGATGCTGGTCTCATTTAATGGCTTCTTGAGAGCCTGATTACCGCGAAAGTCGTCATGCCCGGGCTTGTCCCGGGCATCCACGTCTTTTCAGTTTGACAGCAAGGAAGACGTGGATGGCCGGGACAAGCCCGGCCATGACGAGAAGCGAGTTGATTTCCTGAGAAGCTCAATCCTTCGGGAAATCCTTGCGCATCGCGATTTCGGCGGCGTCACCGGGCGACAGCACATTGCCGTCGAATGCCGGCTGACGTTCGGTCACGATGTCGTAGAGCGAGATCTGCTTGATGGGCTTCGCCATCAATTGCCGGATGCAATCAGCCAATGTTCCGTTGTAAACGAGATACGGCGTCTTGCTGGTGACCCGCTCATTCCTGAGCGAGGGCCACTTTTTCAGGTCGGCAGGCGCGTCATAGGCAATCGGGAGGCTTTCTCTGAACATGCCCCGGTTCCGGCGTTTCAACCACCAGACAGGTTAGCCAAACCTGGTAATCAGATTGAAAACGGGAACAGTGCGCGATTACTTCCGGTGCCGGCTGCCCAGCGCGGCCGCAATCGAGTCAGGGTTCTTGATGCGCTCGATCAACAGGTCAATGCGGTCGCCGCCCCAGAACAATTCGCCGTTGAAGACCATGGTCGGCACGCCGAATACGCCGAGATCCTCTGCCTCGTCGATGATGCGGTCATGTTCGGCCCGAGCCGGACCGTGGACATAGGCTTTGAATTCCTCGGCCGAACCGCCAAGCGATGCAATCACGCCGGCAATATCCGACAGTTCGTCGATTTCGAGATCATGGCTCCAGAAGCGCCGGAACACCGTGTCGTGGTAGGAACGAAACAGGCCATGACGCTGCGCGAACAACATGCCCGCGCTGGCATAGAAGGCATCATAGATGCGCCGCGGGCCCTTCATGGTGAGGCCCTGCGCGTTGGCATAGCGCCGCGCGTCCATATAGGCGTAACGCACCTTGCGCCAGAAATGCGGTGTACGCTCTTCCACCGTGCCCATGAACTCGGCGACGCGTAGCGTATAGGGCAGCCATTCGAGCTCGACGCCGTATTCGTCCTCGAGTTCGAACAGCCGCTTGTTCGCGACAAACGCGTAGGGGCTCTTGTAGTCGGTATAGATTCGTATGCGAGGTTTTGTCATCGCCGCTTCCTGTCACGATCGGGTAATTGTTTCCGATCCAAATGACGGAAGCAATCTAAGGAGATCTCGTCGATCGCCGGAAAGCTGTCATGGAGTCAAACGAATGAGAGCCAAACGAATGGGCCCCGGTGCATTCAAGCAGCGCGGGGCCCTACATCTTCGTTATAGGCGAAGGGTTTTCTGGTAGACACCAGTGCATCTTCAAAATCGAAAAGCGCTTGGCCTTTGCGCTCCGATCTTGCGCATATGTTTGAATTTTTAGGCGGCGCAACGGGGCTAGCAGCTGCTGTTCACCCAATTTGCGTCGAGACCTTGCGGTTGAGCAAGGTCACTGGCTTAGCCGGTGGCGTCATGCTCCTCTCCAAGAGTGGGCCCTACGAACTTACGTCCGCATCCGCTGCTTGCAGGTCGATCACATGATCGGTCGCCATTCCCGCGAGGCAGGGAGCCGAAGGCTCCGCTACGCCGACAGGTGCAGCGTTTGAAATGCTGCGGCAGATATCGTCAGGTGTCAAGTTTATGCTGAGAAAAATCGCACTTGGGTTCCCGTGCGTACGCCCGCCGGATGGAAGAGGGTTCCGCTCTTGAGCGCCATTTTGAAGCGATGAACTCATGCTTTGGTCTGCCGATACTGGTTGAAATCCGGATCATGAGTCATCGCCCAGTAATCGACGAACCGCCACGGCATCGCTGAGAACACCCGGCCCTGGCCGTTGCGATAGTAGGTGGTCATGCCCGGATGAGACCAGATCAACTGCTCATGCTCGGCATCGACTTTCTCGATGTATTGATCGTGCGCGTCCCGGCGAACATCAATCGCGGCGATGTCGCGCTCGATCATCTCGACCAGGCAGGCACTGATGTAGCGGCTCTGGCACTCCGACTGAAAGATCACGCTGCCGCCATGCGCGGGCCCGGAGTTCGGGCCGAGCATGACGAAGAAGTTCGGGAAGTCAGGCACGGTGAGCCCGAGATAGGCTGTCGGGTTATCGTTGGCCCAGGCCTGCCTGAGGTCCTTGCCGTCACGGCCGGTGATGTTGAGGCGCGCCGCCATCTCGGTGACCTTGAAGCCGGTCGAGATCACGATGATGTCGGCCGGCCGCGATTTACCGTCTGACGCGACAATGCCGTCAGCTGTGAAATGGTCGATGCTGTCGGTGACCAGTTCGACATTCGGTTTTGTCAGCGTCTTGAACCAGTTGTTGTCCAGCAGGATGCGCTTGCCGTAAGGCGGATAAGTCGGCACGCATTTTTCAATCAGGTCGGGACGGTCCTTGAGTTCGGACAGGATAAAATCCGTCAACTCCTCGCGGTGGCGGTCGTTGCCCTTGTTTACGGCGCGCTCGGGATGCGGCCAGTTCGGATCCTTGCGCAGGAACGGCAGCAGGCCGTCGCCGTAGCGCCAGAACATGTTGAAGCGGTACCACTGCACATAGAAGGGCAGATGGGCGAGCAGCCATTGCGCACCGTCGCTGATCGGGTCGGAATAGCCCGCGACCGGTCGTGCCCATTGCGCGGTCCGTTGATAGACGGTCAGCGATGCCACCTGGCCCGCGATCGCCGGCGCCAGCTGCATCGCGGTGGCGCCGGTGCCGATGACAGCGACATGCTTGCCGTCGAGCTTGATGTTGTCCGACCACAATGCGGAATGCAGGGTCTGCCCTTTGAAATTTTCTTCGCCCTTGAAATGCGCGGGCGAGGGGTCGTTGAGCTGACCGATCGCGCTGACAAGGGTCGTCGATTCAACGATCTCTTCGCCATTTGCCGTCTTGAGCGTCGAAATCCAGCGCCGCTTGCTCTCATCCCAGCGCGCAGATGTCAGTTCGGTGTTGAGGCGGAGGTGCTGTCGAATGTCGTATTCGAGCGCGACCTTCTTGAGATAGTCGAGCAGTTCCTGGCGCTGGGCGAAGTAACGCGTCCATGGATTACGGGCGCCGAACGAGAAGGAGTAGGAGTGGTTCGGCGTATCGACGCCGCAACCGGGGTAGCGATTGACATACCAGGTACCGCCGAGTTCGGCGTTCTTCTCGACGATGGTGTAGGGAATGCCGAGGCGGCCCAGCGCGACGCCAAGCGCGATTGCGCAGACGCCGGCGCCGACAATCAGCACATGCTGCTGCGCCAGTTTGTCGTCGGCCGGAGGTTTGGTCCAGCTGATGTCGCGGGGGATAAAGCCCATTTCCTCGCGCATCAGCGGCGCATACTCCGGCGTGACGTTTTCGCCGAGCGTCGCGCGCATCATCTTCAGCATCAATTCGTCGCCGGGATCTGATATCACAGGCTTGGGCTCGCCATTGGCGAACAGCTTCACGACAGCAGCGCGGATTTCGTCCTGCACTTCGCGGGGCAGGCCGGCCTCGGGGTCGGGGATCAGGCGAACGTCGCGCCTCGGCTTGTACGGTGGCTCCAGCCAGCGTTCATCGCCGGTCATGTGGACCAGCACCATCAGCAGCACGCGGATATCGCCTTCGGCGATGGCCGATGCGAGATCGAGCTTCTTGCGGGGCATCTCGATGTTCATGCTCGTATCCTTGTTACGTGCCAGGCGCTTCGCGCAGGCCGCCATAGGCGGCCCAGGTGGTGCCGGCGATGTATCCGGCGTCGACCGGCAGGTTGATGCCGGTGACACCGCTGCTCATCGGTGACAGCAACCACGCAATCGCCTGCGCGACCTCGATCGGCTCGACCAGCCGGTTCATCGCGGTCGGGTTTTCGAGCAGGCGCTTGTTGAGCGCGCCGGAGGCAATGCCGGCTTCGAGCGCCGCGGTGCGGGTGAACCCGGGAGAGACGGCATTGACGCGCACGCCGGTGCGGCCCCATTCGGCGGCAAGCGTCTGCGTGATCTGAATGACGCCGGCTTTGGCGGCGGTATAGGCGTGGATCGGCCCGGAGGTCATGCCGGCGACCGAGGCGACATTGACGATGGCGCCATGCCGGCGCTCGGCCATTTTGACGCCAACGCTGCGCGCGACCAGAAATGTCCCGCGCAGGTCGATATTGACCTCGCGGTCCCACTGATCCATCCGCACGCGCTCGATTGGATGCATCTTGCCGAACACACCGGCCGCATTGACGAGGCCCGTGATCGGGCCGTGCGCCGCCTCGATATCCGCGATGCCGCTGACGACGGCGCTCTCGCTGGCGACATCGAAAGGGGCAGGCCACAGGATCGTCTTTGTGCCGGCCAGTGGTTCCGGCGCAATGTCGGTGATCACAACACGCTGGCCCTGTTCGGCCAGAAGCGTCGCGGTTGCGGCGCCAATGCCGCGGCTTCCGCCGGTGACGAGAACGATACCCTCAGCGTTCATGGTCGTTGCCTTTGCCGGCTGAATTGAAGAGTCCGCGCGTCATCAGCTTCTGGTAGGCGGAGATGACATGGTCGGGCACGGCCGTGACCGCACCGTCCGAATAGGAATACCGCCGGCTCAGATAGCCGCGCGCGCCCATCAATATTTGGACGATCGCCTCGAATTCCTCGTCGCTGTAACTGTCGACCGTGCCGGCAAGCCGCGCGCGCTTCAGGATACGGACATAGGCCGTCGAGATGTTCTCGAAATGCTTCTGGTAGCCGATCGGCGCAAAGAACTCGGCCTCGTTGAGGATGCGCAGGAATTCCGGCACCTCGCGGATGAAGTCGAAGAAGGCGCTGAAGCGTTCGACTTCCTGCTGCGCGGTCTGCGCCGTGCCGGTGCGCGCACGGATGAAGCGCACCATGTCGATGCCGATTTTCGGCAGCAATTGATCCAGCAGTTCCTGGCGGTTTTCGAAATGATTGTAGAACGTGCCTTGCGCGACGCCGGCTTCCTCGGTGATGCGGGCGACGGAGGCTTCGGCATAGCCGTATTTGCCGACGATCTTGGTCGCGGCATCGAAAATCTTGCGCTTGGTCCAGGCGTTGCGCTCGACGCGGTTGAGTTTTGTGACCTTGCCGGAATTGGCTCGCGTTGACTGCGTCATGAAGCCTCCAGTTCGGCGCGCAGCACGCGCTTGAGCACCTTGCCCGACGGATTGCGCGGCAGGCTGTCGCGAATGATCAATTGCTTAGGCACCTTGAAGCCGGCGAGCCGCGCGCGGCAATGATCGGTCAGGGCAGGCAGTTCCAGCGCGGCGCCTTCTCCCAGCACCACGATCGCGACGGGCTTTTCGCCCCAGCGAGCGTCCGGCATGCCGATGACGGCGCATTCGCGCACCTGCGGCAATTCATAGATCACGCGTTCGACTTCGGACGACGCGATATTCTCGCCACCTGAAATGATCATGTCCTTCTTGCGGTCGGTGAGGTAGAGGAAGCCGTCTTCATCGAGATAGCCGACGTCGCCGCTGCGGAACCAATCGCCGAAGAAAGCGGCTGCGGTTTTCTCGGGATCTTTCCAGTAACCTTGGGTGACCTTCGGTCCACGCAGACAGATTTCGCCGTTTTCGCCGGGCGCCAGGCGGCTGCCCGCATCGTCGCGGATCTCAATCTCGACATGGGCGATGGCGCGGCCGGTCGATCCGATCTTTTCGATCTCAAGGCCGGGCTCCATAAAGGTGTCGCCGCCGCAGGTTTCCGTCAGGCCATAGGCGTCGATGTAGCGGGCGTTCGCAAAATATTCGGAGAAGCTGCGGATGCGCGCTTCCGGTGTCTTCTCGCCGCCGCCGATCGCCCATCGCAGGCTCGAGACGTCGTAGCGATCGCGGGTCGGGCAGGTGAGGATCGCCGTGGTCATCACGGGCGCGAACCACGCCGCGTTCAGCTTTTCGGCTTCGATCGCCGCCAGCGCCTGCTCGGGTTCGAAGTTGCGGTGGATGGAAAGCATGCCGCCATGCCACAGCACGGCTATACCAGGCAGATCGAGCGCGCCGACATGGTAGAGCGGGCCGACCACCAGCAACCGCGTCTCCGCGTTCAGTCCCAGCGCCAGCGTCTGGTCGGCTGACTTCCAGTAGATGTTCTCATAGGTGAGCATCACGCCCTTGGGGCGGTCGGTGGTGCCCGACGTGTACATCAGCCGCATCAGGTCGCGCGGTTGTCTTGGATGCATCGGGGCAGGGGCGATGTCAGGCGCGAGCCGCGAGATGCCGGATTGCTCGGCCTCATCGAGCAGCACCACGGGAACGTTACCTGCGGCGATGCCGGCCAGCTCTTCGTCAGCAATTAAAATGCGCGCGCCGGAATTGCCAACGATGTAACCGACCTCGTCGGCCGACAGCCGATAATTGATCGGCAGAAACACCGCGCCGATGTGGCTGGTTGCAAACACCAGTTCGAGAAACGCGGTGCTGTTCTTCATCAGCACCGCGACGACATCGCCGGCGCCGATGCCGCGCGAGGCCAGCCAGCCGCCCACGTGGCCGATGCGGCGGTGGAAGTCGGCGTAGTAGATCTCCTCGCCGCGGTATTTCAGCGCACAGCGGCCCGGCGTCCGCCTGGCGTGAAACGCGATGAAGCTCGAAAGGTTGATCATTTCTCGGCTCAAAAGGCCGGATTCCGGCCCGATCTCCCGTTAGATGAATTATGACTCGTAATTCATATTTGGCTTGACGTCTCCCCCTTTGCTCTGAAATCTTGTGAGTACGGGGGCAACACGATCCCCGGCTGGGATTTGGGCAGGAAACTGGGAACGCAAACCCGAGAGGGAGGGAATAATGACGAGAACCCGCAAACCGGGCATCAGCCGCCGTTCAACCCTGGCGCTGATGGGCGCCGGTGCCGTGACTTTCGCGGCACCATGGGTGGCGCGGGCGCAGGCCAAGACCATCAAGGTCGGCATGCCGACCATTCTCTCCGGCCGCGTGGCGCAACTCGGAACCTCATCGCGCAACGGCGTGATGCTGGAAGTCGAGAAGGTCAACGCCGCCGGCGGCCTCGCCGGACGGCAGATCGAGATGGTGATCCGCGATTCCAAGGGGCAGCCGCAGGAAGCCGCCCGCGTGGCGCGCGAACTGGTCAACACCGATGGCTGCGAACTCCTGATCGATGCCGAGGCCTCATCCGGAGCGTTCGCCGTGCACGAAGTCGCGCGCGATCTCGGCGTGCTCTGCATTCACACCAATTCGGAAACCTCGGCGCTGACCGCCGATCCCAAGCAGCACATTCCCAACGCGTTCCGCACCGCGCGCCAGGGCGTGCATGATTCCATCGTCGGCGGCAGCTATGCGGCGGCGATCGCCAAGGCCAAGGGCCTGAAGAGATGGGCGACCTGCTCGCCCGACTACGCCTACGGCCGCGACACCACGGGCGAATATGTGACGTACCTGAAGCGCTTTGCGCCTGATGTCGAGATCATCAGCGAGTCCTGGCCAAAGCTATTCCAGCCCGACTACACCGAGGTGGTGACGAAAATCCTGCAGGCCAAACCACAAGCGCTGTATTCCTGCCTGTGGGGCGGTGATCTGACCTCCTACATCGATCAGGCCAATATCTATGCGCTGTTCACCCAGATGGAGGTGTTCGCCGTCAACATGGCCGACTACACCGCGCTGACCGTGGTGAAGAACCTGCCCAAGGGCATTCATTCCGGTAACCGCTACATCAAGACCTATCCTGCGACCGCGGAGAACGCGGCCTGGGGCGATGCCTACAAGGCGAAATACAATGAGTACCCGACCAACTGGTCGTGGGAGAACGCAACCGCGATCATGTTGCTCGCCGAGGCCTCGAAGAAGGCGAATTCCGCCGACGGCAAGAAGCTTGCGGAGGCATTGCGTGGCCTCAAGATCAAATCGCCGTTCGGCGCCGACGGCACCGTGACGATGCGGGCCGAGGACCAGACCCTGATCGGCTATGCAATCGGGTGGGGCACGACGATCCCGCAAGAGCCCTACGTGCCGGAGGTCAAGCCGGGCGACTGGAAGACCATTCTCGAACTCGAAGCCGAGTGGAAGAAGAGCAAGGGTTACACCTGATCTACCTGCGAAACGGAGGCGGCGCAGGCCGCCTCCGTTCACCGCCCCATGGTTCTTTCGCGCGCCGATCTTCCGGCACGCCGTAACGGATATTTTCCTTGGATCTCGATACACTCACCGGCTGTCTCGCCAGCTCCGCCTGTCTGGTGACGCAAACCACCAGCGGCTTCATCATCGGCATGTTGCTGTTTCTCGTCGCCGTCGGGCTGACGCTGATTTTCGGCGTGCTCAAGGTGGTGAATTTCAGCCACGGCGCCTTCTATATGTTCGGCGCCTATTTCGCGATGACGGCCTATCAGCTGTCAGGCAGCTTTGCGCTGGCGATGCTGTGCGGTGCGGCCGGCACCGCGCTGCTTGGCTTGATCTTCGAGCGCGTCTTCATGAGCCGGGTCTACGGCCGCGACGTGTTGATGCAGGTCCTCGTCTGCTACGCCTTCGTGCTGATATTTGACGATGTCGTACGGATGATCTGGGGACCGGAATTCAAGTCGATGGGCATGCCGGCGGCGTTCCAGGTGCCGCCGCTGTTCATCGCCGGCGGCGTGGTGCCGCCCTATTATTTGCTGCTGATCAGCGTCGCGCTGGTGGCCGCGATCATTCTCGGCCTCGGTCTTTCGCGCACGCGGATCGGCAAGGTGATCCGGGCCGCGGCGCATAATCCGGGCATGGTGTCCGCGCTCGGCATCAACACCGGCCTGATCTATGGCGGCGTGTTCGCGCTCGGCGGCATGCTGGCGGGACTGGCCGGCGCGCTCGCGGCACCCGTGCGGTCACTGACACCGGGGATGGGATTTTCGGTGCTGATCGAATCCTTCATCGTGACTGTCATCGGTGGCATGGGCTCGATCCTGGGTGCACTGATCGGCGCGCTCCTGATCGGCATGATCCGCTCGTTCGGTTCGCTCGGCTTTCCCCTGTTTACAGAAGGCCTGATGTACCTGTTCATGGTGATCGTGCTGGTCTCCCGCCCGACCGGCCTGTTCGGCAAGGAGGTCGCGTGACCGAATTGCAGGCCGAACAGGCGAGCAAGGTGCTCGACAATTCCGTTACCCAGGCAAAGCCGCGCCCCAACCGGGATGCCCTGATTGCGCTTGCGGTCTTTGTCGTGCTCGCCCTGCTGCCGATGCTCACCAGCAGTAAATTCCTGCTCGACTTCGTGATCCGTTGCGCAGCCTATGGGCTGTTCGCGACGTCGCTCAACCTTCTGGTCGGCTACACCGGCCTGACGTCGTTCGGCCACGGCATGTTCTTTGGCCTTGGCGCCTACGGCTTCGGGCTGATGATGCAGAAGACCGGTGTTGCCGTCCCGGTGGCTTTCGTCGCGACGCTGGCGATCACGCTTGTCGTCGCCCTCGTCATTGGTGCGATTTGCGTACGGCTGAAGGAGATCTATTTCGCCTTCGTGACACTGGCGTTCCAGATGCTGATCCATTCGACCATCCTGTCCTGGGTGTCGCTGACCGGCGGCGATCAGGGATTGCGCGGCGGCATTCCCCGGCCGCCATTTTTGGGCATTGACCTGTCGAACCATCTGCATTTGTACATTGTCAGCTGCGCGCTGCTGGTGATCGGATTGTTCCTGATGCATCAGATCGCACAGTCGCCGTTCGGCTACACGCTGCGTATGATCCGCGACAACGCCACGCGGGCGAGCTTCATCGGCATCGACGTCTGGCGCGCCAAACTGACGATCTTCGTGCTCGCCGCGCTGTTCGCCTCGACCGGCGGCATCATCATGGCGCTGTTCGTCTCCGGCGCTTATCCGGAATTCGCCTATTGGACGATTTCGGGCGAGGGCATCTTCATCAACATGCTCGGCGGCGTAACCACCTTCCTGGGGCCGATGGTCGGCACCGCGCTGTTCCTGATCCTCAACGATACCGTCACCCGTGTGACCGAGTATCACGGCATCGTTCTCGGCATCGTGATCCTGTTCTTCGCCATCGGCTTGCGGAAAGGCCTGATGGATTTCGTGATCGAATGGTACGTGCAGCGCCGCGAGCGTTCCGGGGAGCGCGCATCATGAGCCCGGCGGCGAAAGCGCGGATCAGCGTGGTAACGGGCGGTGCCAGCGGGATTGGCGCGGCTTGCGCGCGGGAGTTGGCCGCGAGCGGCGATCTCGTGATGGTCGTCGATCGCGATTTGGCGAAGGCAGGGGATGTCGCCGCGGAATTTGGCGGCAAGGCCTACGTCGTCGATGTCGGGGACGAGACCAGCGTCGAGGCCTGCGCGGAAGCGATTGAGCGCGAATGCGGGCCGGTCGATGTGCTCGTCAACAGTGCCGGGATCATCCAGGTGCCGGTGCGGCCGCACGATTTGCCGATGTCGGCCTGGGACGACGTCGTTCGTGTCGACCAGCGCGGCACCTATGTCGCCTGTCTCGCCTTTGCCCGGCGCATGATCGCGCGCAAACGCGGCAGCATCGTCAACATCGCCTCGATCGCCGGCATGCGCTCGATGCCGTTACATGCCTACGCCCCGGCCAAGGCGGCCGTGATTGCGATCACCGAATGCCTCGCCGCGGAGTGGGGCCCCTCCGGCGTGCGGGTGAATGCCGTTTCTCCGGGCTATACGCTGACGCCGGCGCTGAAGAACGCGATTGATCGTGGCGAGCGGGATGTCTCCGCGCTAACGGCCAATGCCGCGCTGCGCCGTCTGGTCGATCCTTCCGAAATCGGTCGTGTGGTCGCCTTTCTCGCCTCCGATGCCGCGTCCGCGATCACGGGCGCCAATTTGCCGGTCGATTGCGGCTGGTTGGCCGGGACATCGTGGAGCACCTATGGCGGACTTCGGGAGGCGAATGGCTAGCCATGCTGGAAATTCGCGCACTCTCGAAATCTTTCGGCGGCGTCAAGGCGACCGACAACGTGACGCTGGACTTTGCTGACGGTTCGTTGACCGCTGTCATCGGCCCCAATGGTGCCGGCAAGAGCACATTCTTCAACCTGATCACCGGGGCGCTGAAGCCGGATTCCGGCCAGATCCTGCTCAATGGCGTTGATCTTGCCGGGCGCTCGCCGCCCGAGATCGTGCGCCATGGCATCGGACGCGCGTTCCAGGTCGCAAGTATTTTTCCCTCGCTCACGGTGCAGGAAACGATGCTGGCCGCCGTCGGCGCCGATCAGCGCCGCGCCGGTGTTATGCATCGACGGTTTCCGCTGGCTGAAACCCGCGACCGCGCCGAACACGCGATGGAATTGCTGGGGCTTGCCAGCAAGCGTAACCGGACGGCGGCGACACTGTCGCATGGCGACCAGAAGCTGCTCGATATCGCGCTGGCGCTGGTGCTCGATCCCAAGGTCCTGCTGCTCGACGAGCCCACCGCCGGCATGGGCACCGAAGAGCGCTGGCGCATGATCGACAAGGTCAGGGAGCTCTGGGAGAAACAGAAGATCACGGTCGTCTTCATCGAGCACGACATGGATATCGTGTTCAAGATCGCGCCCGAGATCGTGGTGCTGTGCTACGGCCGGATTCTCGCCACTGGCAAGCCCGATGCGGTCCGCCGCAACGAGGCCGTCATCGAGGCCTATCTCGGTACCGAACATCACGCGGAGGCTGCGATATGAGCGCGCAGCCGGTGGTGCAGGTCGAGGACCTCGACGTTTTCTACGGCAGCAGTCAGATCCTGTTTGGCGTCGGCCTGTCGGTGCGGCAGGGCGAGACCATGGCGCTGCTCGGCCGCAACGGCGCCGGCAAGTCGACCACGATGAAGGCGATCATGGGCCTGGCGCCGGCGCGCCGCGGCAAGGTCACCCTGCGGGGCAGGACCGTATCCGGGCTGAAGCCGCATCACATCGCCCGCGCCGGCCTCGGCTTCGTGCCGGAGGATCGCCAGATTTTCCCCGAGCATACGGTGGAAGACAATCTGGAGATCGGCGCCAAGAAGGGCCCCGATGGCCAGGACGAATGGTCGATCCGGCGCATCTACGATGTATTTCCGCTGCTGGAGCCCTTGCGGCACCGGATCGCGGGACGTCTCTCGGGCGGCGAACAGCAGATGCTGGCGATCGCACGCACCCTGATGGGCAATCCGGCGCTGCTGCTGCTGGACGAGCCGAGCGAGGGGCTGGCGCCGATCATCGTGCAAAGGATCGGCGAATTGCTGCGACAACTGCGCGGCACCGGCGCCACGGTGTTGATCGCCGAGCAGAACATGCATTTTTGCCTTGGCCTTGCGAGCCACGCGACGGTTATCGATAAGGGCCAGATCGTCTACACATCCGGTATCGAAGAGCTGAAAGCCAACGAAAACATTCGTCAGCGCTATCTCGCGCTGTAGCTTTCGGCCCGGCCATAGCGTTTTCAAGCGAAGTGGATACCGGTTCGCGTGAAGAAAACGCGTCAAAAAAAGAATCAAGAGCTTCGGTTCTGATTTCATCAGAACCGATTGCGCTCCTGTGGGAGGATAAATGGCTATCCAGCGTACGCTATCGCCGACGCATGAGGCGCCGTATCGCGGCTTGCGGGTGCTCGATTTCGGGCAGGGCATCGCCTCGCCCTATTGCGCGATGCTGCTCGGCGTTTACGGTGCCGAAATCATCAAGGTCGAGCCACCGGAGGGGGATTGGTCGCGTTTCCTGGGTACGACCTATGGAAACCATACGACGCTGTCGGCGGTCTATAACCGCGGCAAGCGCAGCCTCTGCCTCGATTTGAAGCACAAGGACGCGATCGCAATCGCCCGGAAACTGGCCAAAGACTGCGACGTCCTGATCGAAGGCTTTCGTCCCGGTGTCGCAGCCAGGCTTGGAATTGGCTACGAGGAACTCTCGCGCGACAATCCCGGCCTGATCTATCTCTCGGTGAGCGCATTCGGGCAGAGCGGACCTTACTCAAAGCGGCCGGGCTCGGATTCCGTTGCGCAAGCGTTTTCCGGCCTGGTGTCGATCAACGTCGGCAATGACAAGACCCCACACCGGGTCGGCACCACGGTCTCCGACGTCGTGACCGGTGTCTACGCCTTCCAGGCGATTGCCACCACGCTGTTCGCGCGCGCCACCACCGGCACCGGCCGCTGGATCGACGTCAATCTCTGCCAGTCGACGGCGGCGCTGCTCGGCCACAAGGTCGCCGAGCATATTCTGGAGGGCGGCG
This sequence comes from Bradyrhizobium sp. AUGA SZCCT0177, assembly GCF_018130125.1. Taxonomy (NCBI): domain Bacteria; kingdom Pseudomonadati; phylum Pseudomonadota; class Alphaproteobacteria; order Hyphomicrobiales; family Nitrobacteraceae; genus Bradyrhizobium; species Bradyrhizobium sp. AUGA SZCCT0177. The sequence continues at coordinate 162,716 of NZ_JAFCMA010000006.1, forward strand.
CGCCGCGGGCGCTTAACGTGCCGGCGGGTTCCTATCAGACCAGCGATGGCTGGATGATGGTCACGCTGGTCAACGAGCCGCAATACAAGCGCCTGTGTGCCGCCATCGAGCGTGACGATCTCGCCAGCGATCCGCGCTTTGCGGACTTCGCCAGCCGGGCTGACGCGGCCGACACGCTGATCTCGCAGCTGCGCGAGGTGTTTCTGGCGCGACCGACCGAGGCCTGGCTGTCACGGTTGCATGCGGCTGATATCATCGCCGAACGCATCCTCAATCCCGGGGAGTGGCTGCGCAATCCTCACGTCGAAGCGACCAACGCGTCGGTGTGCCAGGATACCCGCGGCGTCGGCCCGGTCTACACGCCGCGCACGCCGGGTATTGCCAGCCTTTCCGAAGACGCACTTTGCCCCGCGCCGGATATCGGACAGGATAGCGTTGCGGTCCTGACCGAGGCCGGACTCGATCGCAGCACCATCGATGATTTGATCGCAGCCGGCGCGGTGCGTCAGGCCAGACAATAAGGAAGCGGCATCATGAGCGCTGAACTCGTTCGCTACACCGTCTCGGACAAGATCGCGGAAATCATGCTGGACCGGCCGCCAGTCAACGCGCTGAGCATGCCGCTGATCGATGCGCTGCTGGCAGCGCTGCAGAAAGCGAAGGACGATCCGTCGGTATCTGCCGTCATCATCGGCAGCCTGCACAAGGTGTTCTGTGCCGGGCTCGATCTCGACATCGTCAGGGGCAAGCCCGGGATCGAAACCAAGAAATTCCTCGAGCGGCTGTATTTCGCGCTCAACGATACCCAGTATCGCATGGGCAAGCCGACCATTGCCGCGGTCGACGGCGCGGTGCGGGCCGGCGGCATGACGATTGCGATCTCCTGCGACATGATCATCGCCGGCGATGCCTCGACCTTCGGCTATCCGGAGATCGATGTCGGATTGATCCCGGCGATCCACTTCGTGCAGCTGCCGCGGCTGGTCGGAAAGCACCAGGCGTTTGGCCCGCTGTTTCTGGGCGAGCCCTTTGATGCCGCGACTGCATTCCGTATGGGTCTTTTGAGTGAAGTGGTGCCGAAGGAGACCGCGCTCGACCGCGCCCGGGATATTGCGCGGAAGCTCGCCGCCAAGTCGCCGATCGTGATGAAGATCGGCCGCGATGCCTTCATGCGCGCGGTCGATGCCGATTTCCGTCGTTCGGTCGAGAACACGGCCGAGAGCTTTGCGCTTGTGGCGACGACGGAAGATTGTCAGGAAGGGTTGAACGCATTCGTCGAGAAACGGACGCCAAACTACAAGGGGCGCTGATGGCCGGATTGTATTTCGAGGAGTTCGAGGTCGGCCGGGAATTTCATCATGAGTTCAGCCGGACCGTCACCGAGATGGACAATACGATGTTCAGCCTGCTGACGATGAATCCGCAGCCGCTGCATATCGATGCGCATTTCTCCGAAAATACCGAGTTCGGCCAACGGCTGTTCAACAGCCTCTATACGCTCGGCATCATGATCGGCATGAGCGTCTACGATACGACGCTGGGCACGACGGTCGGTAATCTGGGCATGACCGACGTCAAATTCCCTAAACCGGTGTTTCACGGCGATACGCTGAAATCTCATACGAAGATTATCTCCAAACGCGCCAGCAAATCGCGGCCGACGCAGGGGATCGTCGAGTTCGAGCACACCATGACCAATCAGCGCGGCGAAGTAGTCGCGAGTTGCCGCCGCACCGGGCTGATGCATTGCAAACCAAAGGCGTGAATTGATGCGATCGTTCCTGTTCGTTCCCGGCGACAGCCTGCGCAAGTTCGAAAACGCCAAAAAGACCGCGGCTGATGCGCTGATCCTCGATCTCGAGGATTCGATCGCGCCGGACGAGAAGGTCGGGGCGCGGCGGACCGTGCGCGAAATGCTCGATGCGCGGAACCCGGGCCAGAAGATCTATATCCGCGTCAACGCGCTCGATACCGGCATGACGCTGGGCGATCTCGCCGCCGTGATCCCGGGCCGGCCCGACGGTGTCGTGCTGCCGAAATGCGCCGGCGCTGCCGACGTCAATAAACTGTCCCTGTATCTCGATGCGTTCGAAACTGCATCTGACATCGAACACGGAACCACCCGGATCGTGACGGTGGCGACGGAGACGGCGCGGGCGGTGCTCAAGCTGCTCGACTTCGAGAATATGAGCCCGCGGTTGTGGGGCATGATGTGGGGCGCCGAGGATCTTGCGGCGTCGCTCGGCGCCTCGCGCAACCGGACCGCCGGCCGATATCATGGACCGTTCGTGCTGGCACGCGACCTCTGCCTGATCAGCGCCGCGGCTGCCGGCGTCGTCGCGATCGATACCATTGCCACTGACATCAATGATCTCGAAGGCTTACGGGAAGAATCGATCGCCGCGCGTCAGGACGGGTTCCTGGCCAAGGCGGTGATCCATCCCAAGCACGTCGATGTCGTCAACGCCGCCTTCCTGCCGACGGACGAAGAGATCGCCTGGTCGGAGAAGATCGTCAAAGCCTTCAATGACAATCCGGCCTCCGGCGTCGTCAAGATCGACGGCAAGATGATCGACAAGCCGCATCTGCGCGCCGCGGAGAAGATTCTGGCGCTGCGATCCCGGTAGCGCGCCCCGTAGCCCGGATGAGCGCAGCGATATCCGGGTAACTTTGCGAAGAATCCCGGATATCGCTACGCTCCTGCCTCGTCATTCCCCGATGCGCAATTGCGCATCTGAGGGCGCGCGTAGCGCGAACCCGGAATCCATCAGGCCGCATGCTCTGTCGCTCGATGGATTCCGGGCTCTCGCTTCGCGAGCCCCGGAATGACGGTGAGAGATGCGACAAATTAGCCCGTCGGGCAAAGTTTCGCTTTTACAGAAGGGCAAATCAGGAGCACACATATCGCCATCCCGTCCTACTCAGAAGGGCGTCGGCCGTCGTCACGGACGTTGGGCGGGTTGCGGTGGACGCTGGTTTACGCCTCGACGACGGCGTGGACGTGTGGTCCTGGCACCCGTTGCAGGTGCCAAGCTGTCGGGTAGGCGTGAGCTGAACCGGCGGTGACGGAGTCAACCAAGAACTCGTCTCCGGGGAGAGCACGATATAAGCCGTAAAGCCATTGCGCAGGGAAGGCCGGGTGTTCTCCGCTGCCCTGTATGCTCGTGTGCAGCATTTGTTGTGCTAACCGCACACGAGACCGCGGGTGCAGCGCGCACCCGGTCTTCCCTGCGCCCTCTGTATTTAGGGCGGGAAGTTTCTGGCAAAGCTCGGGCGCAATGCGTCGCGAGAATGCGAAACTGCGTTTGGATGACGGTGTAACAACAAACACCGCCGTCGTCCCGGCCTTGAGCCGGGACCCATACGCCGCGGCCCATCGGTGAGAACGCAAGTGTCAAATACCTTCTGCAACAATGAGCATCACGCGGTATGGGTCCCGGCTCAAGGCCGGGACGACGAGCAGAGAGCATGAGTGCTATAGTGGACCGCCTCTGCCCGAAGTGCATGGCCCCAGACGCGCGGCGTGAATTGACTTTGCGGCTTGACCGGCGGCAAATGCGCCCAACTAACAAACCCTGAGGAAAACACCATGGCTGACGCGCTGATCATCGACGCCTGCAGGACACCGCGTGGCATTGGCAAGGCCGGCAAGGGTGCGCTCGCCGGCATCCATCCGCAGCAACTCGGCGCCACGGTGTTGCGTGCGCTGGCAGATCGCACCGGGATTAATACCGCTGACGTCGACGACATCATCTGGGGCACCAGTTCCCAACGCGGAGCGCAGAGCGGCGACCTCGGCCGGATGTCGGCGCTGGACGCCGGCTATGATGTGCGCGCCAGCGGCGTCACGCTGGACCGGTTCTGTGGTTCCGGCATCACCAGTGTCAACATGGCGGCCAACGCCATCATGTCGGGCTCCGAGGATCTCGTGATCGCCGGCGGCACCGAGATGATGTCGATGGAGGGTCGCCGCGGCGAGGGGCCGTTCATGATGGACAACGGCAACCTTCGTCTGCGCGCCCGGCACCCGCAATCGCATCAGGGCGTCTGTGCCGATGCGGTGGCGACGCTGGAGGGTATTTCGCGTCAGGACGTCGACGCCCTCGGCGTCGAGAGCCAGAAGCGGGCGGCCGCCGCCATCAAGGGCGGTCATTTCGACAAGAGCCTCGTGCCGGTTCACCGCGAGGACGGCGGCCTTGCGCTGGACCGCGAGGAATATCCGCGTCCGCAGACCACGCTGGAAGGCCTTGCCGGGTTGAAGCCCGCCTTTACCGCGGTCGCGGACTATCCGCTCGACGACAAGGGCACGACCTACCGCAATCTTATCCTCGACAAATATCCCGATCTCGACATCAACTTCATGCATCACGCCGGCAATTCCTCTGGCGTCGTTGACGGCTCGGCGGCCATTTTATTGGCTTCGCCGAATTATGCCAAGGCGCATGGCCTGAAGCCGCGGGCGCGCGTGGTCGCGATGGCGAACATGGGAGACTCCCCAACCCTGATGTTGAATGCGCCGGTGCCGGCGGCGCGCAAGGTGTTGGCCAAGGCGGGCCTCACGCTCGATGATATCGACCTGTTCGAAATCAATGAGGCCTTCGCCGTCGTCGCCGAAAAATTCATTCGCGACCTCAAGCTCGACCGCGACAAGGTCAACGTCAATGGCGGCTCAATCGCGCTCGGTCACCCCATCGGCGCGACCGGCTCGATCCTGATCGGTACCGTTCTCGACGAACTGGAGCGGCGCGACCTCAGGCGTGGCCTGGTGACGATGTGCGCCGCCGGTGGCATGGCGCCTGCGATCATCATCGAGCGAGTCTGAAGCGTTCTCGGGCGAAGAAAACGCGATCAAAATCAAGCGGCGGGAAACTGCAGTTCGAACGCCACGTCCTTGTCTGATGGCAACAGCCGGATCGATCCGCCGTGACTCGCCATCACGGCCTGGACGATCGCGAGTCCCATTCCGGTGCCGCCGGTGTCGCGGCGGGTGGTGAAAAACGCGTCGAATATCTTCTCCCGGTTGGCTTCCGATATCGGATCCCCGTCGTTGCTCACGGTCATCTTGACCGTGGTACCTTCATCGACCGCTGCCAGCCGCACATTCCCAGCGTTGTGACGAATGGCGTTGTCGGTCAGATGCGAAAGGACGATGAGCGCCTTCTCATTGGACATGCCGATCGAACGTTCGAGACAGCCGGTGGCGTCGATCGCGCGGGTGGGAAAACGGCTCCTCAGTCCACTGACGACCTGGCTTAATTCGGTGTGCTCGTTCTGCGGCGTGGTCTCGGCGCGCGCCAGTTCGCGCAGCCGCTGCGTCATCGCTTCCAGGCGCTCGGTGTCGCCCAGAATATTCGATACGAAACTCTTCTGCTCCATCCGCGTGAGATTGTCGGTCTCGCTCTGCAGTGAATCCAGCAAGAGTTCTGCGGCGCCCTTGATCGAGGTCAGCGGCGACTTCAGCTCGTGGGTGAGATGCGACGAGAAGGTCGCGATGTAATCCGATCGGCGCGACAATTGCTCGGCCATATCGAGAAAGCTGTGCGACAGCTGGGAAAACTCGCGGGTGCCGTAATGCGCCAGCGGCTGAAAGGCGTCGCGGTCGCCGCGGCTGATACGGGCGGCGCGATCGACCAGTTCGCGCATCGGCCGGGTGATGGTGCGGGAGAAGACCAGGCCAATGATGACCGTGGCGAAGATGACGGCGAAGCCTGCAAGAATGAACTTGCCGCGCTCCTGATAGAGATGGTCGAAGATGTTGCTCGGCGTCCTCGACAAGTAGATGACGCCGGCAACGCGGTTGTTGACGACGACGGGCATGGCCGAAAATACGTGAACGCCGACGCCGCGGCTGATCGAGTAGATCGGCGGCGGGGGCTTGTCGGGGACCCTGATCCGCAACGCGGCGCGATACTGGCCCTGCAGCGCCGTCGCCACCTCCTCGATATGCGCCAGCGATTGGCCGACTTCGTTGCGGCCGGCGATCACCACGCCGCGGGGATCGAGGATCCGGAATCCCGCCAGCGTGACCTTCTGCGTTTCCAGGATGATCGGCATCAGCCGGGCACCGATCTCGACATAGGCCTGAGATGCGGGAGCACCGGCCGGAAGTGCGTCGGGCCGCCGCCTCAGCAGGTCTGCGCCGGCGGCAAGGTCGAGTGCCGGCCGGATTGGCGTCATCTTGTCATCCGAAACAGGGCGCGCTTCGGGCGGGATTTCAGCGCCGAGGACGACCCCGGCATTGAGGCGGGCTTCCACGTCTCGCGCATAGACCGCGGCCAATACCCGGCTTTGGGCAATCAGCTCGGCCTGCGTCTGGTGAATGAGCTGGTTGTCATAGAGCCGAAAGAAGAACAGTCCGACCAGAGGCAATGCGGCCACAGCAGCCAACGCGGCAAAAATGATCATGCCGACCGACGGCCGCCATTTCTCGCCGGCCCGCGATGTCATGCGTGCGGCTCGCATCGGCCGAGCTTGAAGCCAACGCCGTGGATGGTCTCGATGACATTGTCGCAATTCACCGCGGCAAGCTTGGCGCGAATATTGCGAATATGGCTGTCGATGGTGCGGTCCGACACCTGGATGTTGAGCTGATAGGCGGCATTCATGATCTGCTCGCGGCTGAAGACCACCGATGGCCGGGTTAGAAAAGCCCTGAGGATTCCGAATTCGATGGCGGTCAGGCGAAGCGGCGTACCGGCGAACGCCGCAACATGCTGTTCCGGATCAACCAGCAGCCCGCCCTGGGAAAGTGCCGCATTTGCCTTTGGGTCCGACCCGCGCAGGGAGGTGCGGCGCAGGATGACATTTACCCGCGCGACGAGCTCGCGCGGGCTGAAAGGCTTGGTGACGTAATCGTCACCGCCGATCTCGAGGCCCAGCACGCGGTCGATCTCTTCGTCGCGTGCCGAAAGAAACAGGATCGGAACGTCCGATGACTTCCGGACCTCCCGGCAGACATCCAATCCATCGAATTCCGGCATGCCGATATCGAGAATCATGAGGTCCGGCCTGTCGGCGGCGAAGCGGGTCAAAGCTTCCTTGCCGTCCCGCGCCTCGAAGACGGTCATCCCGGCCTTCCGGAGCGCGACCCGGATGACTTCGCGAATATGCAGGTCGTCATCGACGATGAGGATACGGTGTGTCAAACGTCTCTCCGGACAAAGGTCGTCGTCAACTCGCGGTCGAACTCTTTGAGGCGTCCAGAGTACGCTGGAGCCGCCAGCTCCGAAAACCCCAGGCGCGCCAGGATGCCAAATCATTGAGATGCTGTTCTACAAGGTAGTTGCGGCGGAGAACAAGGTTTGGATCGAAGCTGCGGAGGGCAATCGCCCTGTCGATGGCGGGCAAGGCCTGAGGACCGAGATGAAACAGATAGTTGATGTCGACCGGGACACCCTTTCCCGTGGCTTCGCGGCTATGACCGACATTGTAGTCGGCGATAACAGCAGGAAAATTGACCAGCGAACAAACATAGAGCGTTGCGATCAAAGTGATGAGGTTCGCGCGGATCAGCCAATCGTTCGAACGATTGAGCCTGATACGGGCAACGATAAGCAGCAGTCCGAACGCGACAAGCAGCATCCAGATAAAGGCTGCGACGCGCCACCAGGTCAGCAGGTAGATCTGCACATAGAGATCGAGCCGCAGGATGGATGACGCAACCAGCAGGACGTTCTGCGCGACCCAGAGATAGACGAGCGGCCGGATCACCTTCGATTGCTCGGCCGGGCCGCCGGGTCTCATTGCGATGAGTACGAATCCGGCAGCCAGCAACGCGGTGAGGATCAGGGGATAGGCGCCCCGGTGCGCATAGGCCGCGTAGCTGATGTCGGCCGGCAGCGTCGCGTTGCCCCAGAGAAAGAACACGTCCAGGGCGGTTTGAACCGCAAACAGCAAATTGAACAGGATCAGCGAACGCAGGATGGTCGCCACACCGAAGAAGTCGACGTCATGAACTGGCTTCTCCTGCTCCTCCGTTACCGATACGACCAAGTCGGCCGGCACCTCGGACTTGCGGCGCCACCGGACGTGGATAAAGGGCCAAACGAGTGACAAAGCGGCTGCCCAAAACAGCACCCGTGCCAGGCTGATATAGGAGGTGGCGCTGCCGGGGTTCATCAGGCTGATCCATTTCTCAAGCAGCGGATTGGCCGATACGAACAGCAAAGCGAAGATGCCGCTGAGAACTACCGGAATGAACCACACGGTGAAACCTGCCGTCAGCGCCGGGAGATTGAACGCGCTGATGGCGTCCCGGAGCAATCTGAACGGGCCGACCAGATAAAGGTCGCAGAGCGCGGCGGCTTGTTCGCCAACGCCGGTCAGTTTGCGATCTGTCGTTAGCGAGAGGCCAACGCCGAGCGCCACGACAATGAAGAAGAGTGAAGCGGCATTGAATTCCTCGACGGCCGGGATGAGGGCGGCGAGCACAAGGAGACCGGCAACTAGAACCTTCGCTTTGTTCAGCCTGGTGAAATTGGCGAGCAGCGCGCCGCCGGTTAGTGCAATGGCGAAGATAACAGCGGATATTCCGGTTCGCTGGCCGTAGAACAGCCAGTCGGCCAATGCCGCGAGGGCCAGGGCAATGGCCGGCTTGATTGGGAAAGTGCTTTCCCGAATGGAGCCTGCATGGGGTGCCGGCGTGGAGAATTCAGCCATTGTTGCGCTGCCTGTCTGGAGGGAAAGATTGCAGACCAGCGCCGCCGAGAGTGGCTCAGAGAGCCACCAGCCATCATTGGCTAAACGCGAGGGAATCGGCATTCAAAGGCCGTCACCGGTTTGCAAGACGAGCTATGCGCGGCCGTTGTGCAAATGCCGGGAAGGCGGTCTGCAAGACTTCAGGATTCTTATGCAGTTTCTGTGCAGCCACGCTTATGCGCTCGCGCGGCAATAACAAGTTTGATACGGCGATGGTCTCGCCTGTCACACACGCACACAGCATCGTCCTTCATGCAAATCATCAAACGTATCGGCGTCGGCCTGGCCTGGTTCGCGGGGTTGGCTTTCATTTTCATCGCGGCGAACAAGAACGATCCTTATCTGATTGCGTTGCGTGGTACGGGTAACATCGTTCTTGTCGTGGTGAGCATTGGCGTTCTCGCCTGCCTGATTCGCAGCGGTTACTGGCGCAGGCGAGGGATCGCGGGAAAACTGCTGGTCCTGCTGTGGTGCCTGCCGCCGCTGTCAATGCTGTGCGCGCAAGCCTCGTTCGAGTTGCGCAGACGAAACGTTCTGCAGACCGACGTCGCGCAGGCGCGTAGCCTCGGCCAGCATTTCATGGTGGGGTATTCATCATTCCCTGAAGTGGCTGCTTTGGCTGAGAAAGGCCTGATCGCCGGCATCTACATCACCAAACACAATGTACGAAGAGCACCGGCGACGCTGAAATCTGAACTCTCGGCGCTTCAGGAAAAACGACGTGCCGCCGGCCTGCCGCCATTGATTGTCGCCGCCGACCAGGAGGGCGGCATCGTCTCGCATCTGTCGCCGCCCCTGACCAAATTGCCTGCGCTCTCGACGTTGGCGAGCCTTCCGCCGGATGTTCGCACGGAGAAAGCGGAGGCGTTCGGGCGAACTCATGGTCAGGAACTGGCGGCGCTTGGCGTCAACCTCAATTTGGCGCCGGTGCTGGATTTGCGACCCGACGCGAAGCGTAACCGGTTCGATTTCAACACGCTGATCGGCCACCGCGCGATTTCCGACGATCCGGCCATCGTGGCCGACATCGCCAGGTCCTATGTCCATGGGCTTGAGGACGTTGGTGTCGGTGCGACCGTGAAGCACTTTCCGGGGCTGGGGCGGGTTCGTGCCGATACCCATCACTTCAGTGCCGGTCTCGACACGCCTCTGGCGGAGCTCGAAGCGTCCGACTGGCGGCCGTTTCGGGATGTGCTGGCGGGCTCCAGGGCGCAGTTAATGATCGGGCACGTGACGCTGACCGCTGTCGATCCCGACCGCGCGGCGTCGCATTCCCGGCTTGTGGTTGACGGCATCGTTCGCAAGAAGTGGAATTATCAGGGCGTCATCATGACTGACGATCTGGTGATGGGCGCGATCTATCAGAACAATGTCTGCACAGCGGTGGTGGAGGCGCTCAATGCCGGCGTCGATCTGCTGCTGGTCGCCTTCGACGGTACGCAATTTTACCGGATCTTCGCGTGCGCCAAGGAGGCATCTTCTCAAGGGAAACTCGATTCGGTAACGCTGCGCGACAGCGAGGCACGGCTAAAGCGGGCATTGCCGCCGGATTGAGAGAGACGCCCTTCGCGGTCTCGGTGCTGGAAGGTCTGGCGTTTGCCATGTAACATCCTCTTACGACGCGCCGGTCGTCGCCGCAGGTACCATCGTGGCGGGCCGGAAAAGACGTCCTCGGGGTGTTGCAATGCAGTTCGGAGTCTTCGATCAAAACGATCACGGGCCCTATCCGCTCAGCGAACAATATGAAAATCGGCTGCAATTGATCCAATTCTACGATCAAGCCGGATTCCGTACATACCATATGAGCGAGCACCATTCGACGCCGCTCAATTTGACGCCATCGCCAAGTGTGTTCCTTGCAGCGGCGGCGCAGCGCACCAAGCGTCTGCGCCTCGGTGCGCTGGTCTACGTATTGCCGGCGCACCATCCGCTGCGGTTGGCCGAAGAAATCTGCATGCTGGATCATCTGAGCCGGGGCCGGATCGAGGTCGGGATCGGCCGAGGCGCGTCGCCGCATGAGCTGCATTATTTTGGCGTCGATCCGGACCAGGCACAGGCGATGTATGTCGAGGCCTACACCGTCATCATGCAGGCGCTGACGCAGGCCGAGGTGAATTTTCAAGGCAAGCACTATCAGTTCACGAACGTGCCGATCGACATGAAACCGGCGCAGCTTCCGCACCCGCCGCTATGGTACGCGGTCCCGGTGCCCGAGGGCGCGGTCTGGCCGGCGCAGAACAGGATCAACATCGTGTGCGGCGGGCCGCTGCCGCGGGTACGTGAGATTACCGACCGCTTTCGCGCCGAATGGGCTGCGGCGGGCAATTCGCCGGAACAGCTGCCGCTGCTCGGGATCAACCGTTTTGTGGTGGCGGCCGACAGCGACCGGGAGGCGATGGCGCTTGGTCGCCGTGCCTGGCCGAACTTCTACAGCAGCTTCATGAAGCTCTGGAAGAAGCACGGTACGCAGCCGCGTTTCGCCCGGCTGCCCGAGGATTTCGATACGATGGTACAAAACGGCGGAGCGATTGCGGGATCACGGGGCACGATCCGGGAGCAGGTCAGAAGGATGACCGAGGAGGCGGGCGCCAACTACTTCATCAGCCAGTTTTCGTTCGGCAACCTCAGCCAACCGGAGGTACTGCACTCCGCTGGCATCTTTGCGCGCGAGATGCTGCCCGTGGCGCGGGAGCGCGTGGCGCAGACCGTCCAGGAACACCAAGGATGATCATTCGCGTTATCGCATCGAGCCGATCCGTCGAAATCGATGACCCCGAAAATTTCAAGGCATTCTCGGTCCGCATCGAAGGGGCGATGGATTCCACCGTGCAGGCAAAACTGCTTGGCAGCGTGGCCGTGCGCAGCGACCGCGAGCACGCCTGGATTTCGGAGAAGGTCTTGCGCGATTGGCCTTCGCTCACATACGAGGCGTGGTGGCAGGATGGCCTGTCGAACATGATCGCAGCGGTGCAGAAATTCGGCTGGATCGATCAGGTCAACCATTCGATCCGCGCCCACATCGAATACGCGCCGTAGCGGTTTGGTGGACCGCAGCCTCGCTCAGTAACGAGTGCTGAGCGCAGGTTTGTAGTCCTGCCGCCTGGACCACGACGTGTAATAGGCAACGCCCGCCATGATCGCGATTCCGGCGATGCTGACCAGGAAATGCATCGCGAGCGAATTCGGTCCCGTGATCAGGAAGAAATGCCCTGCAAAGGAAAGGAAGACACCGGCGCAGAAGACAGGCAACCATTCTTCCCCGCACTTCACGATCGGCCGCAGGGCTGGCCGTTGAAACCCATGCCAGTCTCTCGGGACCGCGAACGAGAAGAGGAAGGCAAGAGTGAGGAAATGAAGTACCCTGTAAGGGGCCAGATTTTCCTTTTCATTTGGAAGGAAGAAATCGAGCACGGCGTCAGGAACGATTCCAGCCAGCTGCGGCACGTTTCCCGTTACGGTCACGATCAACGCGAACAAGAGATAGAGCAAAGCCAGTATGCGCAGGATCGAAAGATCCTGGAGCGAACGAATCGTCCGCATTTGCCTCGCGCTACCCAACGCGAACCAGGCGCCGAGCACGAACAGCAACTGCCAGGCGAATGGATTGAAATACCAGTGCCCGTCTGGAAATGAGGATAGATTCCAGTCGAATTTGCGGGCGGCGAGGTAAAGGACAATCGACCCGGCTGCCGTCAGGTTCGGCCGGCGCAACATTCCGAACAATACGACCGGAAAAAATGCCATCAGGACGATGAAGAGCTGCAACACATCGAGGTTGAGCGGCTTGGCCTGGAGCAGCAGGCCGTAAATCAATGTCCGGATCGTGTGGCCGAGGATTCCGGCGACATTGAATTCGTGGATGATTTCGGGCGCCGCCGATTTCCTGGCGACGTATCCGATCAAGTCGATATAGATCACGAACAGGACGACATAGGCGGCGTATAGCTGCCATACGCGCCTGAAAATGCGGGTAGCGGTGACCAGGAAACCGCGCTCCAGCATCATTTTTCCATAGAGGATTGCGGCGGTATAGCCGCCGACGAACACGAACAGGTCGGTTGCGCCGCTGAATCCGAAATTCCGCAGGGTCAACAGGCTGACTGCGTTATGCGGAATGTGATCCAGAAATAAGAACCAGGCAGCGATACCAAGCAGCAGACTGAGCCGGGGATCGCCGTCGCGTGCGGCAATCTCGGCCTTCATTGACGGAAACATGGAGTGTATGAACTTTGCAAGCCGGAGAAAATCGAATCGCTTATGTAGCGCAATTGTCTGCGCCGTCCGAGTAGACTTTGCGTGACGAATAATTAAGGAAGCCGCCGGCGATCAAAGCCCGTTAATGATCACATTATTTTGACGACGGAACAGGGTTGCCCGAGTTCAGACGGTTTCATGTTTTCGCAGGTCGCGTCGGTGGTCGAACTGGTCGGCCTGCAGATCGACGCTTGCCGCGCCAATGTCGGGAAGCGCGGCTTCGTTCAGAATGTCGGCGGTTATGTCCTCGACGGAGGAATCGACGATTTCATGGATAAAACTGATGTTCCTGTATTCACCCGACGCAATCCGCGAGATGACCTCGCGCCGGGTGATTTCAGGATCGACAATGGCCTCGCGGCCACGCCGGCCGTAATCGATCATCACGACGAAATACTGCATATTTGGCAATCTGTCAGTCACCCTGGAACGGATGACACCAGTATTGCTGAAAACCAGAAAAAGTCAAGCGAGAATTCGGTAAAACAGCAATCAAGGCGGCGTGTGGCCTGCTCCCGACGGCCGGCGGCCGAATCACTTGATGGCTTTACCTGCCGAATCGCTTCCCTTTCTCCGGCATCCCGTCCGCTATTTTGCCTTGGCCGCCTTGCGTGTCTTCGCAGCCGCCTTATTGCGCAGGCGTTCGATCTGACCCCGCGGCAGGGTGACGCAGATCTCGCCGATCCATTCGAGTTTCACGCCCGTGATCGGCTTGGCGTTGAAGCTCTTGAGATTGACCAGAGGTGAGGACTTTCCTCGCTCGATCGTCTTCAAATAGCGCTCGCCGGTCTTCAGGCGCACGACAGCCTCTTCGCCGTAGAAGCTCGACAGCGGATGGCGCTGATCGCGGAAAACCACGATAACGTCGCCATTTTCGTACTTTGGCAGCATGGAATCGCCTGCAACTTCAAAGGCGATGGTCTCTTCGGCCATCGGGAAGGGCAGTTCGACCTCGCCGAGGCCCTCCGGCGGCACCTGTTCATGCTCCGGCTCGATCGTTGCGCCGGCGCCGACGCGCCCCATGATCGGCACCGAATTCAACCCGAGATATTCCGTGATCGGCGCGATCTCGGACGCCTTGATCAGCCGTATCCCGGACAGGATTTCCGAGACTGCGCCCGCACGGACCCCCATGGCGTCCGCCAGGCCACCCTTGCTCTTACCCGTCCTCTCAAGTGCCCGTTCGATCATTTTGACGTCCAGCATGGTTCATCCTTTCCCGAATTTCGGAAACACTAGCAGTTACGATTACCAGAAACAAGCTTGACTTTTTGTTCGGAATATCGGAAATAAACGAGGGGGCGCCGGGCGGCGCTGAAAGAAACAGGAAATTCGGTAATGGAACCAACAGACTGGGCGCCCGAGCACTCGGGCGCGCTGCGGGAGCTTTTTGCCCTGCATTTGTCCTTTGCCCGGATCGCGGCAACTATCAACAGGAAATTCAACACAGCTTACTCGCGCAACGCCGTGCTGGGCCGTGCCAGGCGGATGGGGCTCGCCGGGGACGATCGGTCCGGATCGTCCCCAGGCGTGGAGCCGCAGTTGACCCGGCCGGGCCAAATTCACCTGGTAGAGGCAACATCGCCCAGGTTTCCATGGCCGGTGCCGCCGCTTAGAGGGACGAAGCCGGTCGAGCTGCGTTGTGTCGAGATCGATCCGCTCCATCTTTCCCTGATCGAACTGGAACGCGGCAATTGCCGCTACCCTTACGGTGGGGACGAAGAGGGGGAAGCCATCACCTTCTGCGGTCATCCACGCCGGCCTGGCTCGAGTTACTGCACACCGCATTTTCATTTGAGCCGCGGCCCCGGCACGCCATCGGAACGCACGGCGTGCACTGTCTTGCTCAAGCTGGTTGAGACGGCATGAACAGCAACGCCGGGTTCTTCCGCGCGCAATCCAAATCCCATCGTTCTTGAAAGGAGATCATCCGACATGCCGAGAGCCAAGCGGAACAAGCCGTATAACCCTGCAAGGGCCCATGACCGGAAATCCCGGGATTTGCCACGCAACGCCGAGGTCGCGACCGTCGAGGTTGACAATCCCCTGGCGCTGGAGCCGGGTGAGAAGATCGTTGCCCTGCGCTCCATCCGCAACGATCCGCTTGCCCGTCTGCATTCGCATCGCCAGATCGACGAGGCGCAGTACCAGGGCGGGCGGGCCTTTCAGAGCGATTGGGAGAGAGCCGAGCGCGGCCCGCGCGCTGTCGATCCGACCAGGGAGTACGTGGATGGCGGTCAGATGCGCGAGCCGATCACCGAGGGGCAGCGCAAGGCCGTGCTGAGGCTCAATCGCGCCGAGCGCGAACTCGGTGCCGACGGTTCGGCGCTGGTGCATGACGTCCTTGTCCACGGCTTGACTATGGCGCAGGTCGGGCAACGGCGGGGATTGCTCACCCAGCGCTGGAAGGACTATTTCGCACGTCGGTTCTGCGAATGCCTCGACCGACTAGCACTGATCTATGGGTTCGCGAACGCCAATCCCGTCAAAACGCCCCCGCGATGAAGCATTATTCCAGCCCAGCGCGGCGGAACCCCTCTAGATAATGCTCCCGATCGGCGTCGAGTTTCCAGGGTAACTGCGTCGCGATCCAGGCCAGCGAGATATTGGGCTGGGTCCGCCGCAGCTCCTCGAGCGCAGCTTTGGCGACGTCGATCTTCCCGGCCATGCCGGCGGCTACCGTCAGCACGCGGTAGGCGCCGCTAAGATCGCCGCGCTGGCGGGTCGCTTCGCGCGCGAGCGAAATCGCCTCGCAATAGTTCCTGCCGACGAACTGGGCATAGGCGGCGACGCCGTAATAGATCGCGGACGAGGGATCGCGCGGGCTCTGGCGGATGGCGCGTTGCGCGGCCGCATAGGAGTCCTGCCATCGCCCGCAATAGGACAGCGCCAGCGCGTAGTATCCTTGAGCCAGCGAGAAGTTCGGGTTGAGCTGTAACGCCAGCTCGAATTCGGCCAGCGCTTGGTCGAGGCGGCGGGTGGAGAAATAGACGCTGGCGAGCGCGGTGTGCGCCCACGCATCCTCGCTGTCGGCAGCAATGGCAGCAAGCGCCGCGCGCTCGGCGATGGGGGCTACGGTCGTAATGTCCGCCCAGCCCAGATGCACGCCGAACATGTGGTTGGTGGCGATCAGGGCCAGCGCCTGGCCGTAATTCGGATCGATCGCAATCGCCTGTTCCAGGAGCGTCTGAGCGGCGGCGCTGTCCGTCCGCGTCACGCGCCAATGATGCGACAGCGCCCGCATAACAAGGTCCCACGCGTCCACGCTGTTCGGTGGTTTGCGCCGGCTGCGGAAGTTCTCGGCGGCATAGATCTGCGGCTCGATCGCCGAGACGATGGCATCGGTGATCTCATCCTGCACGGCGAATACGTCGACCAGATCGCGGTCGTAATGCTCTGCCCAGACGTGGCTGCCGGTCGCAGTGTCGTTGAGTTGCGCGGTGATGCGCACGCGATCGCCGCTCTTGCGCACGCTGCCTTCGAGGACGTAGCGCACCCCCAGTTCGGCGGCGACCTGCTTCAGATGCACCGCCTTGCCCTTGTAGGAAAACGACGAATTGCGGGCGATGACGAAGAACCAGCGCAATTTCGACAACGCGGTGATGATGTCTTCGCTGATCCCGTCAGAGAAGTATTCCTGTTCCTGGTCGCCGCTCATGTTGTCGAACGGCAATACGGCAATCGCCGGTCGATCCGGTAATGGCAATGGCCGGGGTTCAGCAGCGGCCTCGGCTGGCTCGGGGGGCGGATGAACGCCATTCACCTGCTCGTTCACGGTTCCAACGAAACGAAGACCCTTTCGCGGAATTGTCCGGATCAGCCGTTGCTCCTTGCCACAGTCGCCGATGGCGTTTCGGGCGGCGTTGATGCGGCTGTCGAGCGTTGAGTCCGACACGGTCCGACCGCCCCAAACCAGCGCGATGAGGTCGTTCCGGCTGACGACGTGATCGCGACGCTTCAACAGATGAACCAGCAAGTCGAATACTTGCGGCTGCATCGCAACCAGTTCGCCGTCGCGGCGCAACTCGCGAAGATTGGTGTCCAGAGCGTACTTGTCGAAGTCAAATTTCACGTGCGTTGTCGCATCCTTTCTCAACAAACAATCAAGTCCGTCTCATGGAGAGATCAAGCGTCAGGCAAAGTCTTGTCGGCGCGTTTCAGTCATCCTGCAAAAACCGAAGTCGCGATCCCATTGCCCTCCACGGAGTTAATTTCATGTCCGAAGCCCGAGCCATTGGCTCAGTCATGCCGACAAATCGAATGCTCAAATTCACTGCATTTCTGTTCGACGCTGTGGCCTATTTCACATTTCTCTTCACGATTTTGTATGCGATCGGGTTCGTATCGGACCTGGTCGTGCCGAAGGCCATCGATACCGGCGCGAATTCGCCCGTTTTGAAGCGATCGCCGTCAATCTCGCGTTGCTGTCGCTGTTTGCCATTCAACACGGCGTGATGGCGCGTAGGGGCCTTAAACAATGGTGGACGCAGTTTATTCCGAAACCGTTCGAGCGCAGCACCTATGTGCTGTTTGCCAGCCTGACGTTGCTGCTGCTGTTCTGGCAATGGCGGCCGATTCCGACCGTCGTCTGGCATATCGAAGAGCCCGAAATGGCCGCAACGATCGCCATATTGTCATTTGTCGGCTGGGTGATCGTGTTCACCAGCACATTCCTCACCAATCATTTGTTCGGATTGCACCAGGTCACCAACCACCTGACCGGTCGGCAGATGCCGCCATCGATCTTCCCGCCGCCGCTGCTCTACAATTTCGTGCGGCATCCGATCTATCTCGGCTTCATCATCGCGTTTTGGGCGGCGCCGACCATGAGCGTCGGACATCTGTTGTTCGCGGCGGTGACCACCGCCTACATCTTCGTCGGGATATTGCTCGAAGAGGGCGACCTCATAGGCATGTTTGGCGACGAATATCGTCGTTACGAGCAGCGGGTATCGATGTTGTTTCCGTGGAGCAAACTGATCTGATCCAGACTCTCTGTTGTTTGTACGGAGACATAAGTGATGAAGCATGCGGACACTGCCTCACCAGTCGAAGTGCAGGTTAGCGGGTTGCCGGATGGATCGGGCGAAGCGCTTCCCGGGGAAAAGTATTCGCGATACCCGCTGCGACACTGCTTTCGACGCGACTAAGCGAAGTATTGCGCTGCCCGGTCGGGGTAAACCCGATCGGGGGGCCGTTCGTTTGGGAGAGAGCTATGTCAGAGGCAGGTCCCGCCCTGCAAATTCGGGGTTTGGCGTTGGCTGCGGGCTTCCGGTAAAAGGCCATGAAGCACCGTTCGCGGCGGCCGCGATCCGTTCCGCCAGGCAAAATAACACGAGGAAATGCCCGACATGACTGCCAGACCGCAATTGCCGGAGCGCACGCCGCGCGCCAAGGGCGAACCGACCGCCCTCGATGGTCTGCTGGTCGTCGATTTCACCCGTGTTGTTGCAGGGCCCGCCTGTACGCAAACGCTGGCCGACTTTGGCGCCGAGGTGATCAAGATCGAAAATCCGGATGGCGGCGACGATACGCGTCATTATGAACATGCGGAAATCGGCGGCGAGAGTGCGGCCTTCCTCAGTCTCAACCGCAACAAGCGCGGTATTGCGCTGGATTTCACCAACCCGGCGGCGCTGGTAGTCGCGCGCGAACTGATCGCGAAAGCGGACGTCGTGGTGGAAAATTTCTCTGGCGGCGTGATGAAGAAATTCGGCCTCGACTATGCGTCGGTCGTTCCAACCAATCCGCGACTGGTCTATTGCTCAATCTCGGCCTATGGCCGCAAGGGAGAGCTCGCCTTGCGCCCCGGGTTCGACCCGATCACACAGGCCGAAAGCGGCTTCATGTCGCTGAACGGCTTTCCGGATGCTCAGCCGGTACGAACCGGCCCGCCGATCGTGGACATGGCGACGGGAATGTCGGCGTGCAACGCGATCTTGCTGGCTCTGATTGCGCGCGACCGGCTCGGCCGTGGCCAGCAGGTTGAGGTGGCGTTGATCGACACCGCGGTAGCGATGACCGGCTTTTATGGCATGGCCTACCTGATCAGCGGCGAGAACCCCGGTCGTTTCGGTAATTCACCTAACGGCTCGCCGACGGTCGGCGTGTATCAGGCCGCCGACGGGCCGCTCTATATGGCCTGTGCCAACGACCGGCTGTACCGCCGCCTTGTGACGGAGGTGCTGGAACGGCCCGACCTCGTGACCGACCCTGAGTTCGCTCACCGGAAAAACCGAACGGCCAACAAGGAAAAGCTGCGCGCCATCATTGCCGGCGTCTTTGCCAGCGACCGGCTCGAGAACTGGATGGCGAAGATGAAAAAGGCGAACATACCGGTCGGCTATCTGCGCACCGTCGAGGAGGGCTTCAACGCGCCGGAAGTGCGCGACCGCGATCGCCTCAGCCACATCCCGCATCCGACCGCTGGTTCAGTGCCCAACATCGAAACGCCGCTCAATATGAGCCTCACGCCGACGATCGATCCCGTCGCTGCGCCGCTGCTCGGCGAGCACACCAAGGAAGTGCTGCGCAAGACGCTTGGATACGATGACCGCCGTATCGCTGGTTTGGCCGAGGCGGGGGCTTTCGGAAAGACGAGCAATACCGGCTGATCGGCTGTCTTTCGTTTCCAATCGTGTCACCGGCGCCGGGTCTGATCCATTCGGACCGGTCCCGGCCCCGCACATTTCCCGCCGACCCTCTCGCCGCACCGAATCGGGCCGTTTCGGCCGTTCAGTTCGGCTTGCTGCGTAGGTTGTTTTTTGGCATAGTTGCAACCTGTTCGGGCTCCGCGCGATCGATTTCCAGGCGAGCCATGCGAAGTATCAGGGTCGCCGTCGTCAGGCCGAGCCGTTCGGCTTCTTGCGCAGCAGTATCTACTTTCTGGGCCAAGCCCTCACGTTTACCTGGATATGCCATTCCTGTTCCTCTTCTAAGGTGCGAGATGAAAAATCCCACTTATGTTGCAGAGCTGCAGAAGAAACTCGGAGCTCCATCGAGCGAAACGATCGAAAGCCTGCGACTGTTGAAGGCTTTCGTGAAACTTCCGTCCGGTCAGCGTTCCGAAATCATCGAGCTGGTCGAACGAGTGGCGACGGACTCTTCGTCTAACGATCCCTCATTGTCTTGACCCCCATTGCACGCGCGCCTTGCTTCAATTGTTCGCTTGATGGGCGGGTGGACGGGTCGCGATCGCGTAGACTGCGCCGCCCTCCAGCGCTTCGGATTGGTGGAGCGTGCCGGCGGGCAGGTGGATGGTATCGCCGGCGCCGACGATGCGCTGGCCGCCATCCCACATGAAATTCAGCCGGCCGCTAATGATCACGAGGATTTCATCTACCGGATGGGTGTGAAAGCGATGCACCTTGCCCGCGGCGTCATGCTGCAATTCGATGCTGCCTTGCTCGGGGAGCAGGTTCAGGATGACGGGATCGATAGCGAACTCGGTTTTCTGACTTGCAATGATTTGGGTCATGCCGCTTGCTCCTTGTCTTCGATTTGAGGCGGTTTGCTCTGCGCGAGCTTGGCGAAGGGACAGCCTCCTCCGGATTCGTTATCGTCATGCAGGAAGTACTGCTGGTACTCGCGCCCGTCGGCCGCACCGTAACGGCCGAGATGCGGTGAGGGGCTTGCATTGTCGTAGGGAATGAGCCGCTTGCGTACTTCGGCGAACGCGGCGTTGGCGGCCTTTTCGCTACCGAGGATCTTCTCGAACACCCATCGTGGCTGGAAGGTGAGCATGAAGGCGCTCGACCGGCGGCTTTGCCGCATCACGTGTGCCGGCGTCGTGCACACCACAAAAATTGGCTCTCCGGCGAATGAGAACTCCCACATTGGATGATCGATCTGTTCGGGGATCTCTGCCGGCCATGGACTCTTGTCGAGCCGTGCCAACTGGTCGAGCGTCAGCCACATCTTGCGGTAATAGGCGTCAAGCGTCTGCACCGGACGAGGCCGGGTGAATACGATCAACGAAGTGTTGGGACCGTAGGATCTGGACTCGGAGACGTATCGTGCGAGTTGGACGCCTAGAATCTCGACGTCGTAGGGATCGAGGAACAGATAGCGCAACTGGTCCTGCCGATGGCCGGTCACGCCGAAAACACAGGGAAAAGGTCTCGCTTCGCTGCTCATCTGGGCTTCGAATTCGGAGAACATGACACTTTGCCAACTGCTCACCGCATACTTCGATGCGACTTCCTCTTTTCTCAAAAACAAACGCTCCATAACGGCCCCTCTACGTTCAATGCGTCTAGCGAACTATCAATTTGGTCCTCATCAATAACGGCCCGGCGATACCCGGCAGCGACATGAGCAGCAGAATTCCGATAAGCATGCTGTACCCGGCGTCGCCGATCGCGGCAGCGCCTTGCATGCCGCCGCTGGCAGCAAGCGGACTGGCGGCAATCATGGCGAACCCGATGACGGGCTGTGCCGCGCCGGCGAAAATTCCCGCGGCCGTCGTGTTCACGGACGCGCCGACGCCGATAAGGTCGGAGGTGTATAGTTTCTTGGTGCATTTCAGCACCAGGGGTACCGTCCCGCCGGCGACAAGTCCGAGCGCCGTAAACACGATGGTAACGTAGATCAGGCCGAACGCCTGTGCGATCGGCGGCAGCAGCATTGCAATCAGCACCATCCGCAGCACGCAGATGCGGATCAGCGCGGTGTCGAGCGCGGCTGCTGCGCGGTCAGCCATGTGACCCAGAAAGATCGAGCCGACCGCGTTACCGATCATGAAGGCGAGCAGGGGGGTGGCGGCCGCCGTCGGCGAGATATTGAAGAAATGAGCCACCATCGGAATACCCCAGACGCCTGACAGTGTCGTCACGACGGCGAAGTGAGAGGCAAAAGTCATGGCGCAGCCCCAGTTGGCGAGCTGGGTCAGCGATTGTCCGGCGGCCACAACGACGCTCTTCAACGTCTTGTTGCTGCGCGATACCGGATCAGGCTTCAGCACGACCTTGGCGAAGGCAAGGTTGGCCAATCCGACGGCGGCGATGAACAGGAAACACGCGCGCCAGCCGAAGCCGGTTACCGCGGCCGCGAGCGGCGTCGTCGCGATGACCCCGCCGACGTAGCCGGATACTTGCGAGATGCCTGACATCACGCCGAACCGCTCGTCGCTGAAGCTCTGCGCCACGAGCTTCAACAGCGCCGTGAATACCAGCGCGTCGCCGCAAGCGATGACAAGGCGCGCCGCAAAAACGTCGAGCATATTCGGCGCCAGCGCAAACGCAGCACTCCCGAGCGAGGATGCCACCATACTGAACAGCACCACGCGCTTGACGCCGTAACGGTCGACCAGAAGACCCGCCGGAATCTGCATCAGCGTGTAGCCCCAGAAGTAGCTGGAGGCGAGCATCGCGACGCCGGCGGCGTCGGTGCTGAAGTCGTGCATGAGGTTCAGGCTGACCGATTGCGGCGACACGCGCTGCAGGAACGCGATGGCGTAGGCGATGGCCACCGCTGCCCAGGCCAGATAGGCGCGATCGGTGAACCGCGAGACCGGTGCGATCATGGCCTGTTGTCCGGGCATCGACATCATACCCTCGCGTATCCAACCGAGAACAGGGCATCGGCCGTATCGGGAATCACACGGGACATCGCGGCGTCGACCAGCGACGCCGCGCCATGATAGTCCTGCCGGTGGTGCTTAATGTGGCCGTAGGCGCCCCGCATGATCATGCCGGGTAGTTCCAGCAGTTTGCCGGGGTACAGCGAGGAGCACATCTCAATGCAGGCCGCTTGCAATGCGGGATCCTGCGTGTCCCCAAGCAGCGAGGGGGCAACCTTCTCGCAGATCTTGGCATTGGCGGCCCATACGATGGGATTTCGCGTCCGCCATCCATAGAGCACGCTGTCACCCTTCTCGGCGGCACCTGAGCGCCTCAGAACTTCCGAGGTGAAAAATCCGTAGAGCCCGCGGCCCTGATGGGCGGGGAGCACTTCGGTTCCACTGCGATAGATTGCAAGTCCACTGGAGATCCTCAGCACGCGATAGACCGAAAACGCGACCAGTCCTGAGCTGCTAAAAACCAGAATGAGGCTGAACTTGCTGTCGAACGGGGAGGCGTCCGCCGTCCAATGCGGCTCGCTGGCTTTCCAGTTGACGGCGATGATGCCGTTCATCGCGTCCATCAGCGGTTGGCGGTCGGGGGCTGCAACGCTTGATGCATCCGGAAAGCTGTAGACTGCGTAGTCTGTCCAGGGCGATTTGATCGCCTGATACCGGCTGCCCAGATTTCGCGTCATCGCCGAACTCCAGTTACGCCCTGAGCTATACAGGCGAGCCTCGAATGGCTTAAAGGACAATATGCCCTCGAAATCTGCCAAACCCCGACGCTCCGGACCGCGTGAAACGCCGTCGACGCGGCGTATCGCGATCGTCGCCTTTCCGGGCGTGACCCTGCTGGATATCTCCGGTCCGGCGCAGGTGTTCGCGGAGTTGGCGGCGATCGAGTTGTCTGGTCCGGGCTATTCCTTGTCCTATCTGTCAGCCTCGGGCGGGTTGGTGCCGACAGACGTCGGGATGATGGTGGATACCGCCGCGATCGATAGCGTCCGGCCGCATCAAGTCGATACGCTGGTGATCCCGGGCGGGCCCGGTATTTGGGATATCCGCAAAGACACCCGGCTGATGCAATGGATTTCGCAGACGCTACCCAAGGCACGTCGGGTGGCATCGGTGTGTCTCGGGGCTTTTGCGCTGGCCTGGACCGGCGCGCTGGACGGAAAGCGCGCCGCGACCCATTGGCGCTATTGCCCGAGGCTGCAGGACAGCTTCCCCAACATCCGCGTCGAGCCGAACGCTATCTTCGTCAAGGACGGGCGGGTCTGGTCATCGGCTGGCGTCAGCGCCGGCATCGATCTGGCGCTCGCCATGATCGAAGAGGATTTCGGCCACACCACCGCGCTCGACGTTGCGCGAAGGCTGGTGGTGTTTCTCAAGCGGCCCGGCGGCCAGAGCCAATTCTCTACCGTGCTCGCGGCGCAAGCCTCCGACGTCGAAGGGCGGTTCAGCGCGTTGCACGCCTGGATCATCGAGAATATCGCAAGCGATCTCAGGGTCGAAACACTCGCCGCGAAGGCCGGGATGACGCCTCGGACTTTTGCTCGCACCTATGCCAACCGCACCGGAATGACGCCGGCGAGCGGTGTCGAAGCGCTGCGGGTGGAAACCGCACGTCTGTTGCTGGAAAGCAGGCAGGTCGGCGGCGTGATCGAGGTCGCCAAACGCGCCGGGTTCGGCGATGACGAACGCATGCGCCGCGCGTTCCTGCGGCACCTCGGCGTATCGCCCACCGAATACAGGAACCGTTTTTCGGGCGGTTGAGCGCCGCCGCCGGGGGCCCAGCGGCCACGAAGTTCCCCTGTGTTAGTCCCCAAAATGCGCCAAGCTCTGACGTTTTTGGCCACAATCCAAATCGACCGTGACGACATGAAAATGCTGGTCGTCATTTCGATTCTTGCGCTGCTCACGGTTTCCGGGGCGGCCTATACCGACCAGCTTTTCACGGGCGATCAGCAGACGACGCGAGGGGCGGATTGAACGCGCCTCACAAGCACCTTGGGGACGACGAGCATGCTTTCAATTGATCAATTCTTGCGATTCATCAGTGTACCGGCCGTGATGGCGGCATTCCTGATTGCCTCCCAGGTCTCGGGCGCGGGAATTTTCCATTCCAAGCCGATGTACCTCGCCAGCGAATAGCAGCCCTTCGTTCCAGCACCGGATTAACCCGTTCAAAGCGGTAGCTTTTCCCATTTGTCTGCGGCTAATGTGCCGCCAAAACGGGAGAGAAACAGCATGAATGATGGGACCCCCATCCGACCGGCGAGGAATGTCGAACTCGGCGCCAGCGGCGAAGAATTCCAGAATCTCCATGAATTCGTGCGCAAGGCGCGGGCCCGGCTGAACCAGAACGCCTGGGACTATATCGTCGGGGCCTCAGAGACCGAGACGACCATGCGCCGCAACCGCATGGCGCTGGACGAGATCGCATTCCGGCCGCGGGTCCTGCGGAATGTAGCCCGGGTCGACGCGTCGACCGAGGTCTTCGGCCGTAAATTGCGCCTGCCGGTGATGATCGCGCCCGTCGGCGCGCTGGAGATTTTCGATCCCGATTCAGGTGCTGCGGTAGCACGGGGAGCCGGGACGTTCGGCGCGGCCCATATGCTCAGTTCGGTCTCCGAGCCCGGGCTTGAGGCTACGGCAAAAGCAGCGCCCGATGCGCTGCGCATCTTTCAGCTTTACGTTCGCGGCGACGATGCCTTTGTCGAAGATACCGTCAGCCGCACGATCGAAAACGGCTATGCCGCGTTTTGCCTGACGGTCGACACCGCCCATTACAGCCGGCGCGAACGCGATATCGCCAAACGCTATGTCCGCGAAAGCCGGATTCGCGCTACCGGCGGCGACTTCCAGAAGGGGCTGGAATGGCGGACCGTGAAGCTGATCAAGGACAAGTATAAGATTCCCCTGGTGCTCAAGGGTATCGCGACCGCGGAAGATGCAGTCATTGCGCTCGATCATGGGGTGGACTGGATCTATGTGTCGAACCACGGCGGACGCCAACTCGACCACGGGCGCGGCTCGATGCATGTGCTGCCCGAAATCGTAGACGCCGTTGCCGGCCGCGCCAAGATCATGGTCGACGGCTCGTTCTGCCGCGGCACAGACATTGTGAAGGCGATCGCCTCGGGTGCCGATCTCGTCGGCATCGGCCGCCTGCAATGCTGGGCGCTCGCCGCCGCGGGCGAGGCCGGCATCACCCGGATGCTGGAATTGCTGGAGGATGAAGTGATCCGGTGCCTCGGGTTGCTCGGCGTCACCAGTCTTGCGGAGCTCAACAAATCATATCTACAAGCGGCGATGCCGACCAACCTGCCGAGCGTGTTCAGTGCATTCCCGCTGCTGGATATTGAACCCTACCGGTACTGAGCACACGGCGTTACCTCTCGTCAGGTCTTGAACGCCATTTTCAAAGAGGTCGGCGCTGATTGTCGGCATGAGCTGAGTCGGTGCGCGCAAGAAGCTGCCGCGATGCAGACAAAATCTGATCGAAATCTACCAATAGTCGAAGGGAATGGTGGACAATCCTTTCGCTGAACTCAGCCTCGAAAAGGCTATTGCCCTTCGTTGGACGCTGCGGGACATTCAGGCCCGCCGGCTGAAAATGTCGCCTGTCAGCGACGAGGATCTGCACGTGCTGACCGAACTCGGTCTGATTGAGATCCGAGACGAGGGACCGGTGCTGACGGAGGCAGGGGCAGCCGTGCTGTGACCCGATCTAGAGCTTCGGTTCTGATTGAATCAGAACCGAAGCTCTAGATTCTTATTTTGTCGCGTTTTCTTCACGCGAACCGGTAGCCACTTCGCTCGAAAACGCTTTAGCGGGCCTTCAAAAAGCTCTCGCCCGAGTCGCATGGGGCGCATCGATAGGTCAGCACATCGTAACTTTGATCGCGTGGCTCGATCATGGCCAGCCTCATTTGCGCGCCGCATTTGATGCAGGGCATTTCTATGCTGGTTTGAAAGCGCGTGCAGGTTGGCGTTGGCCGGAATGTTTGCAGCATTTGTTCCCCATGTTCCCGAGAGCGACGCAAACGCCACGAACCGTCGAACTCGAGCCCCCGAATCACTATGCCACACTGTTGACATGATTGGAATCGGGTACGCTAGCCCGTATCGCTACGGGCCGGCGAAGGAATTAATTCCTTTGCGGAGGCGCCTGGACGACATCCCAGGAAGTGCGGCGCCGGCCAATACGGCGCAGACGCGGCCCTGAACTATGCTAACCTCCCAGAGACGACATTGGAGAGGCGATCATGATTGAACCGAAACTCGAAGTTCCGGCCGAGCTGCGCGATCTGGCCGAAAAAACCATCGATCAGGCAGAAAAGGCGTTCGGCATGTTCTTCGATGCCGCCGGCAAGTCGATGACGTCGATGCCGGGGCCAGGGACGGAGATTTCGAAGCAGGCGCTATCGTTCACCGAGCAGAACATGAAGGCAGCATTCGAGCACGCCCGAAAGCTGGTTCATGCGACCGACCTCCAGGAAGCGATGCGGATTCAGTCCGAATTCCTGCGAAGCCAGTTCACCAATGCCGGCGAGCATATGAGACAGATCAGCGGTGGTGTCATGTCGGCCGCCAAGGACGCGACCAAAGGCAAGTTCTGAACGGCAGCCGCTACCGCCGGCGCGCTAGTGCGACTCCGAACAGGAACGCAACGAACAGACTCGCGAGGGGCGCTTCCCGGGTAATTGCGCTGACGGTGGATAGCGGCTTGCCGGGTTGCCGTGCCGTTGCGATCGCCTCGGCTAGACGATCGACCGCGGACTGAAGCGCTGCAGACATATCCGTGATCGTGCGCGATACATCGGTCGCGGTGTCGATCGCGCGTTCGGCCATGTTGGGCTGTAGCGGTGGAGGTGTCTCGATGCTCACTGTCGACACTCACTTTAAGATTTTTAAACTTTGAAATCTGTTCAGCATGCTGGAAATGCGCGAGTAGGCGATTTGTTCCGCCACGGTTCCGCGACAGGGCGGTCTGAAGGCGGAACAATCGTCGGCCCCGGGATTTGATTCCAACACAGCAACCAATCCGGGTTTCTAAAATGACGAACAATCATTCGAAGGAAAGCCATGCGACACGCCGTGGCGGAGCACCTTTGGCGGTCGCGATTGCAGTCGCGTGTGTTGGCGGGTTCAGCATGTTAATCGCTGATTACGGCCCAAGGAATAAGCCCAAGGTGCAAACGGCCGCGGAGGCACATTACAGCACCACGGGCGATGCCGCCCGGGCGGCCGGCGCAAAGGTGATGCCGACCGAACCGAAACCGCAACTTGAACCCGATGCGCCGGGGCCGAAGCCCGTGCAGCCGGCAAACCCCGTGCGGTCCGGGTATAACTAGTCGGCAGGTTGGTCCTCGCCGTGCGAAACCCTGAGAGCAGCGTCAATTCTCATGTGAACGCGACGCTCCGCCATGTGAATCAGCCGCGTCCTGGTCTTGCCGGCCACGGTCTGCTCGCCGATCTGAAATCGCCATTGCCAGACATCCGGTTCGCCGGTGGCCGCGACGCTGTATTCCACGCCCTTGTAAATCACGATCTGCCCCATGCTGGGTCAATATCATGAGGGACAATTCTTTGCCGCTGCGATCAATCCGGGAGATTACGGAAAATGGCCCGTGATCTGCATGCTTCCCGTGCAGAATGGCGTGAAACACGAATGGCTCGATGCTGAGTTGCAGGGGCTGCGGCCGCTTCGCTCAAGAGGTACCGATAGCCGATCCCGTTGATGAACAGTCGTTCGGGCAGCTTGCAAGTAGCGGCGAGAGCTTGATGCGACGATCCTGATTTCGCGTTTGACACGTCGGGCAAATCAGGGGCAGAAAATCATCATCGCGAAATCAGGCTCGTGACCGGCGCGTCAGCGTACGCTGACGAAAGCGCCCCATACCGCAGCAAGCCCCGCTCCCACCAGGACGAGAAGCGGGTTGGCACAAAACGAACTGCCGTACTGGCACATCGTGACGCCGAGCGAGCCGATCTCGTTATGGCTTGCCGCATAGAACAGGCCCGACAGGATCGCGAGCACGGTAGCGACGAAATACATCAACGGCCTCCTTGCGATCTGATTGAGCGTTGGCTGGTGCCCTGCGCCCAATATTTCCATTTGAATGTCGATGCACCGAACCAATTTTTTGCGCTTGACGCGTCGGGCAAATCAGCGGCACATCTTCATCATCGCCGATATCGTAAAGCTCGCGCCGGTAAATCGGCCGCGGGCTTTTTCATTTGCAGCGATGCTATCCGCGGGGAAGTTTCAAATTATCCAACCTGTTGCATCGCATTTTCGGTAATTTGTCGACGGTCCGAAAAACATTCGACACGTCGGGCAAATCACCGGCAGATTTTCACCATCGCGACAATCATGCAGAGCCCGGGCGGAGCAATCCGCCGCGGGCTTTTTGTTTGAAATTTTCCAATCGGACGGCGGCCGCTTGTCACGACGCCACAACTCCCAACGCCCGTCGCCTGAGGCGTCGCAGGCGCGCCGTCGTCCGAACCTTTGAGATCATCATTAGCCGGCACGCGCGAACGCGCCGGTGTGCGGCGTGGCCAAGGTCACGGCGCAAGCGGCCCCTGCACCAGGGATACGGTTCGCGCCCGAAATGATCACACACCGGCGATCATGCCGCGCATTCTATTTCCAGAGAGAAGCCGATGATCGCGTATCTGATCTCGCTCGCGCTGATCGGCCTGATTGCAATCACGGTATGGGAGGTAGCCTCATGAGTGCCGACCGGCGTCGCCCGGTTCGTCCCGCGCCCCGAAACGATCATGGTGAAGCGAGATTTCCGACCACCAGGGGTAAGGTCGGACGTGTCAAGCAACCGGCCTGCACAAAATATCCTGAAATCATCAACGTGAACTAATGAGAAGGCGCACGAAAAGAACAGGATAATCCATAGTCTGCCTACGCGATTTCTAATTGGCCGTGCATCTGGGGCGTGGAGGCCTGATATGACGAAAGAGTTTGGTACGTTTATGCAGCGGGCGGTGAGCACTGTGATGCGGCCGAACAGCAGTTTTGCAGTCTGGGCGGCAATGTTGCTGTGCGTCGTGCAAGCACCGATTGCGCGCGCCGATCCCGCCTCCTGCATCGAAAAAGTATCTTCCTATGTCGCAGAGGTGGATCAACTTCTTGCAAAGGAAAAGAATTGGATCATGCCGTTCGTGGATCTCAATAATCGACATCCGTCGTTTGTGGATTGCGACACGGATGCCTTGTTGCTTGTAACTTGGCGATCGCGATTTCTCCAGTCGATCAATTACAATCCGCAAGCGAAGCAATTTATTGTTCTGTTCTCAAGCGACGATGTAACTGTTGGATTTTCGTATTACCCCCTGAAGAAGAAATCGGACCCTCCGTTTGTTGGCTGGGTGAAGAAGTAAAGGAGTCAAAGATTGGCTGAACGAATTTTTATGACCTTCACCAATGCGAGCGCGTTGCCTTATCAAGGGGCGGTGCTCGGGCATCATATCGTGTTGAACTACATCGATTCCGAAGGAAAACATCACACGCTTGAGGGGGTGCCGGAGCAGAAGTTCGATCGTAACGTCGCTAAGTTTTTAGCATTCGTTCAAGAGGAAGGCCGGTCCAATGGTGCAAACAATACAGATTCGCCGTTTAAGCGTCTCAGAGCGGAGAAGCGAGATGCTATCCGCTTTGCGTCAAACCTGCCATCTACGCTTATCGCTGAGGCTGACAATCTGCGTTCGCAGTGGGAGCGGATGACGAGCTTGGCGATGAGGTGAATTCGATAGGGTACGAGTATCGTCCCTTATCGCAGAACAGCAACTCGTTTGCGGCGGGAGCCTTGAAGAGGGCGGGATTTTTAGGTCCGGGAACGGTGTTTCCTGAGATTTTCGATCGTTTTTTTGCCGTCGATCCCGTAAGCGGCCAAACGCACCCGGTGAAGGTTCCAGGTTTCGATCGGCGCTTGGAAAATCCCCTCGACAAGGCGGCAGCACCTTTGCGCGGTCCGGTTACGCCGTTCGTCCCGGCGAATGCTAGCCCTGCGGGCGATCGCCAAGAGTCGTTCGATCGCCGGTTCGGAAGCTCTACTGCGGAAAGCACCAATCCAAATCTGCCCGCGTGGGTGAGGGGCGTCGGGGAAATACCGAGGGACGCTGACCGCAAGCCTGTACCGTATTTGGGTCGACGCGTCGCGGGTAAGCCGGAGGTATCTACGTTCGATGTCGGTGCACCACCCGTTCCGTTCGTTCCGTCCAACGAGGGTCTTTCTCCCCACCTTCAGAATTCACTCGATAACCGCTTCGGAAACTGGACCTCTTCTCCTGCCGGCGTCACGCCGCGCAATCCGAACTTACCCCTGCCGCCGGCTGAACCCGGCAAGCCACCCGGAATATTCAACGACAAGCCGATGCCGTTGTGGATGACACCACCGCCGTCCCGGGGATCGACAGACTTTTCCGAAGCGCCTGGCATCGGCACCAAGCCGATGCGGTATGTCAGCCGGCGGGATGGCAATCCACCGCTAGCGTCCGTTTTCGACACCGGCGCTCCGGCCGCGCAGTTCGTTCTTCCCGATCAACTGAACGCCTCTAGCGGCCGCGTCGACTGGGCCGCGGCTCTGGCGGGCCTCGATCCGCTGCATCCGATGCAGGCGGCGGCGCCGCAACGCCGAAACGCCTTCGTCAGCGGAAACGATGCCTTGTCCCGCGCAGCCGGTGGCGGCAACTCTTCGTCCAGGCCGGGGCAATCCCAGGGTCCAACGGCCTCCACGTTGTTGGAGTACATTCAACATCTGAACCAGCTGAGCGCCAACGAACCGCAGGCTCCCATATTCGAGCGTGGCGCACCGGGAGCATCGCTCGCTCCCTCGGACAGTCCAATTCCGATGGGCGGTCTTGCGGGCCGGATCGCGGCACTTACGGGCTTCGATCCCGACAATCCGGATGCGCCGCCGCCCGGCGGGCTGCTCAAGCTCTTGCTCGCCGCCCAGCAGCGGTAGTCTTGAAGATCAAAATTCCCGTCGGCTCGCGCCTTATTGTCAGGCGAGTCCTGTCGCATCGATGTTCCCCGATTTTCTGCGATTGATTGACGACCTGAAAAAGAATTTGACACGTCGGGCAAATCACCGGCTGAATATCATCATCGCGAAAATCATGCAGAGCCCGGGCGGAGAAATCTGCCGCGGGCTTTTTGTTTAAAAAATTCCAATCGGACGGCGGCCGCTTGTCACGACGCCCCAACTCCCAACGCCCGTCGCCTGAGGCGTCGCGGGCGCGCCGTCGTCCGAACCTTTGAGATCATCCTTAGCCGGCACGCGCGAACGTGCCGGCGTGCGGCGTGGCCAAGGTCACGACCGCAAGCGGCCCCTGCATCAGGGATACGGTTCGCGCCCGAAATGATTGCACGCCAGCGATCATGCCGCGCATTTATTTCCAGAGAGAGGCCGATGACGGCGTATCTGATATCGCTCGCGCTGATCGGCCTGATTGCAATCGCGGTATGGGAGGATCCCTCATGAGTGCCGAAATCATCCAGTTCATCCCGCGCCCCGGGCATGATCATGAACAGACCGATTTCCCGACGATCGCGTTCCGCTCCGCGGTGCACGAGCCTGCGGCGGACCCGACCGACCTTACGCCGTGCGAATACGTCACGGCGGATCATGACGAGGCGCAGTGAGGAAACCCTTGGCAGACATCCGCTCACTGGCACGGAGCCAGACCAAGACGGCCATCAACGTCCTCGTCAAAATCATGCAAAGCAAGGATGCGACGCCTGCGGCGCGCGTCTCGGCGGCCAACGCCGTCCTCGATCGCGGCTGGGGCAAGGCCGCGCAACCACAGGAGAGCGGCAATGAAGTCCCGGGCGGGCCTCCCCAACGCATCGAACGGCACATCGTCAATCCTGAAAATCCCGACAGCGAAAGTATTTGAACCGTTGCTTCGGCCCAGCAGGTACCGCGGAGCTTTCGGCGGCCGGGGATCCGGAAAGTCGCATTTTTTTGGCGAGCTGCTGGTCGAGACCTGCCAGGCCGAACGCGGCACGCTTGCGGTCTGCATTCGCGAGGCGCAACGGACATTGGCGCAGTCGAGCAAGCGGTTGATCGAGAGCAAGATCGCCGCGCTCGGCGTCGGCAGCGGCTTCAAGCTCTACAGCGACAAGATCGAAACGCCCGGAGATGGAATCATCATCTTCCGGGGTATGCAGGATCACACTGCCGACTCGATAAAATCACTGGAAGGGTTTCGTATTGCCTGGATCGACGAGGCGCAGAATCTGAGCGCGCGCAGCCTGTCGCTGCTGCGTCCGACGATCCGCGCCGAACGCTCGGAGCTGTGGGCGAGCTGGAATCCGCGCCGGAAGTCCGACGCGATCGACGATTTCCTGCGGACGCGCCAGCCGCCGGGTGCGTGCGTGATCAAGGCGAGTTGGCGTGACAATCCCTGGTTTCCCTCCGTGCTGGAGGAGGAGCGGCAACTCGATTTGTCGCTCTATCCGGATCGCTATGACCACATCTGGGAGGGCGACTACATCGGCGCGTTCGAAGGCGCGTACTTCGCCGGGATGCTGTCGCAGGCGCGAAGCGACGGGCGCATCGGCAAGGTCTCGGCCGATCCGCTGTTGCCGCTCCGCGCCTTCATCGATATCGGTGGCTCCGGCGCGACGGCGGATGCCTTCACGATCCTGGATTATTACGAATCCGTGGGGCAAGTGCTGGCGTTTCACGTCAACTGGCTGCGCAGCAAGGGTTACCGGCTGTTTCAGCCGCCAGTCCCATGGGCTTGGCCAAATACGCTTTATTGGCGCAAGCTCATTGGATAGCCAGCGTCCAGCATTCTTTCGAAGTACTCCTCGCCCGGTGGCCTGACGGCCGCCGGGCTCTTTTTCGTTTTAGCATGGGTGCATAGCCAACGAATCCGTCTGGCGCGACGCAAAAGATCACATGGCACCAGCCCAATTTGGCGGAAGAGGCATGTTCCGCGCGCCTTGATCATTGGCGGTGAGGCGGTAGACTGGCCAGGCCCAACCGCTTCAAGTTCGCAACGACGGATTGGGCAAGGAAACGCCAATGCCAGGGGACGGCCGCAGGCCAGATGCAAGTTCGCTCGCGGGACCGGGTACGGACAGCTATGCCGCTATGGTTGCCCGCGCCAGAGCGCTGATCCCGAAATTGCGGGAGCGTGCTGCCAGGACCGAAGAACTGCGGCGCCTGCCACCGGAGACCGAGCGAGATTTACACGATGCCGGCCTGTTCCGGATCATACAGCCCAAACGCGTCGGCGGCGCCGAACTCGACTATGTTGCGCTGGTCGATTGCGCCGATGCGCTGGGGCAGGCGGATGCTTCCGTAGCGTGGAATTTTGCCAATCTTGCAAGCCATCACTGGATGCTAGGCATGTTTGACCGGCATGCGCAGGACGCCGTCTGGGACAAGGACGCCAATGCGTTGATCGCCTCGTCATTCATCTTTCCAGCTGGCCGAGCCAGAAAAGTCGATGGCGGATATGTGCTCAATGGCCACTGGCCGTTTTCCTCAGGCGTCGAATCCTGCGATTGGAACATGCTCGCCAGCGTGGTTTCGTCCGACGATGACGCCGACGGTATCGAATACCGGCTCTTCCTGCTCAACAAGAGCGACTACAAGATCAACGATACCTGGAACGCGACCGGCCTGTGCGGTACCGGATCGAACGATGTCAGGGTCACGGACGCCTTCATCGCCGAGCAGATGACGATCGCCGTCAGCGATCTTACCGGCGGGCCAACCCCGGGGAGTGCCGTCAATCCAAACGCCCTCTATGCGCTGCCGGTATTCTCGTTGTTCCCCTATGTATTATCAGGCGTCGGTCTGGGTAATGCACAGGCCTGTTTGAATGATTATGTCGAATTCGCACGTCATCGCGCCTCGACCTACAATCGGGCCAAGCTCAGCGATATGCAGACGACCCAGATCAAGATCGCGGAGGCCTCCGCCAAGATCGACGCGGCGCGGCTGGTCATGCGCACAAACTGCATCGAAGCGATGGTGGACGCTCGACGTGGTCACGTTCCGGATATAGCAGACAAGACGCGATTGCGGCGTGACGGCGCGTTCTCTGTCAACCTCTGCACTGAGGCCGTGTCGCTGCTGTTTGCTGCAAGCGGCGCGCGCAGTCTGTTTACGTCGGGTGCGTTGCAGCGGCAGTTTCGCGATGCCCACGCGGTGAATTCGCACCTCGCGTTCAATTTCGATGCGGCGGGAACCAATTATGGACGTGTAGCGCTTGGCCTGCCGTCCGAAAACCTGACGCTCTGAGGCGAGGATGTCCGACGCACCCAAACATCCGGCCGATCCCGCGAACGAGTTCGCCAGCGACAACTCGGCGATCGATCCCCGGGATTTTCGTAATGCGCTCGGTACGTTCGCTACCGGCGTCACTATCGTTACAGCGATGGCGGCTGACGGAAAGCCGTATGGCGTGACCTGCAACTCCTTTGCCTCAGTCTCGCTGAATCCGCCGCTGGTCCTGTGGAGCCTCGGCATGTTCTCGCAGGGCTTGACCATCTTCCAGAACGCCAGCCATTTCGCAGTCAATGTTCTCGGTGCTTCTCAGCAGACGCTGGCCTCGCAATTCGCAAAATCCTCCGGCGACAAATTCGCCGGCGTGAGCTGGACGCCGGGGCTCGGCAACGCCCCGGTGCTTGCTGACAGCGTCGCAAATTTTCAGTGCCGTGCCGCCAATCGATACTACGGCGGTGACCACATCATTTTCCTGGGAGCCGTCGAGGCCTATACTTATAATGGGCAGCAGCCACTGTTGTTTGCACGCGGCGGATTCGGCCGATTCCTTGCCGGCGATGACGGCAAATCCTGATGAGCAGGAAAGAAGAGGCCAAACGTGCTGGCGCCAAGCAAAGGCGCCTCTCGCCCGACGATCGTCGCCGGGAATTTGTTGCGAAGGCGACAGAATTTTTCTCGGAAGAGGGATTTGGCGGTGGAACGCGAGCATTGGCGCGGCGGCTTGGCGTAACGCAGCCGCTGCTCTATCGCTACTTTCCAAGCAAGGGCGACTTGATCAAGGAAGTTTATCGCACGGTCTATCTCGATCCGCTCGAGACCGGCTGGGAGAAACTGCTGACCGATCGCTCGCGGCCGCTTCGTGACCGGCTGCTGGAGTTCTACCGTACCTATACCGACGCGATCTTCACCCGGAAGTGGCTTCGCATCTATCTCTATTCGGGCTTGAAGGGCCTCGACATCAATCGCTGGTATGTCGGCATGGTCAAGGAAAAGATGCTGACCCGGATCATCCGGGAGTGCCGTCATGAAGCGGGACTTGCGGTGCAAAACAAGCCGAGTGCGACAGAACTTGAGCTCGCCTGGTTCCTTCACGGCGGAATTTTTTACTACGGAGTTCGCAAATACATTTACGATTCGCCGGTGCTCGAAGACAAGGACCGGATGATTAGCGATGCGCTGGATGTCTTCCTGGCCGGCTTCGAGCGGGTTAACGAAACCTCGGCGGATATTCGTCGTGCGCCAATCAAGGTGGTGGGATAGGTAGCTGTTATTTTCCGGCTGTTTCCGCGCGATACCAGTCGCCGATTTCGCTTGCGGTCATCAGTGCCACGCCGTCATGGCTGATGACGTAGTCCAGCAGCGCCTCCAGATATTTGATGCGATGCGGGACCCCCGTAATATAGGGATGTATCGAGATCGCCATGATCCGCGCGTTCGATTCGCCTTCGAGATAGAGCCGGTCGAACTGATCCATGCCACGCTTCAGGAATTGCTCGGAGGGCTGATGTTGCAGCGCATGGACGACGATATCGTTGGTTTCGACCGAATAGGGGATCGTCGTGATGGTGCCGTGGGGCGTGGCGATATCCTGCGGCAGGTCGTCGATTACCCAATCCGCCAGATATTCGATGCCGTTGAGGCGCAGCAGATCGAGAGTTTCCCCGGTCTCGGTGAGGCCCGGGCTCTCCCATGATCGCGGTGCTTTGCCGGTAAATTTTGCGATTGTTTCGACGGAGCGCTTGATCGCATCGGCTTGATTGTCGAGCTTGTGCATCGGCCCCTGCAGGAATCCGTGGCCCATAAACTCGAAGCCGGCCTCGAGCGCGGCGGACGCAACGCGCGGATAGGAATTGCAGACATTGGCATTCAGGGCCAGCGTTACCGGCATCTTGCGGTCGGTCAGCGCCTTGAACTGCCGCCAGAAGCCGGCCCGCATGCCGTATTCATGCCAGGACCAGTTCGGCACGTCAGGCAGCTGCGGCTGGCCCATCGGCGGGCTGAGCACCGTCCGCGGCATCGCGTTCTCGATCCGCCATTCCTCTACGTTGAGGATCACCCACACTGCGAGCTTCTTGCCGCCGGGAAGCGTCAACTTTGGTCGATCGATTTGGGCCTGATAGGGAATACGATCACTAAGAGCCACGGCAGATTCCTTGGATGAATTGATCTATCCGGACGCCTTGCCGGACATGTCTGCGCTAACGCGCGGCATGACTTTTTCGGCCATCAGGATCATCGACTGGCGTCCAAGCTCACGATCCTTCCAGTCCTTGCCGGCATAAAGGAGCGTGCCAAAGGGCCCGGTCTCCTCCTGAAAAGCCAGCAGTTGGTCGGCCACGCTATCTGGCGTGCCGTGAATGATGAGTTTGTCGCAGATCGACTCGAGCGTCACTTCCTCGTCGGGCTGATCGCGGCGCGTTTTGAACAACTCGATGCGGCCGCCACGCTTCAACTTGGTGAATAGCGAGCGATAATAATAGACATATGGACCGTTCGGATCGGTGGCATAGGCTTTTGCCGTTGCAGCGTCCTTGGCTACAAACACGCTTTTGGCGACCCGCCAGTTCGCCGACTCTGCGGGGCGGCCGACACGTTCGCAGCCTTCAACGTATTTAGGCCAATGGCTTTTGACCCAAGCCGGCATCAGGAAGTTCGCCGAAATCGGATCCCAGCCGCGCGCAGCGGCTTCGGTCACGCCTTTCGAGAACGGCGCCACTGCCGTCACTACGATCGGTGGATGCGGCCGTTGTAGCGGGCGCGCGATGAACCCCTGACCAATGTCCTCAATCAGGGTCTTCTGTACCGATACATTCCAGTACTTGCCTTGGAGGTTATACGGAGGCCCGCTTGCCCAGATATCAAGGACCTGATTGATCGCCTCCAGGAACATCGCGTTGCGATCTGCGTCGAGATTACCGAAAACTTCAGCGTCGGACAGCAACCCACCGGGGCTGATACCGAAGATCAGGCGGCCGTCGAGCATGTGATCGAGCATCGCGATCGAGGCTGCAAGCGCCGCCGGATGAGTGTTCGGCATGTTGATGGTGCCGGTTCCAAGCTTGATTTGCTTGGTCGCCGCGGCAAGCCAGGCGATGAATGCGATGCAGGATGTGATGTTCTCGGCTTTGTCGGTGACGTGCTCGCCGACATAAGCTTCGCTGTACCCGAGCTCGTCGGCCAGCAGGAAGGCTTCGCGATCCTCTTTGAGGGACAGCCGCCAATCCTTGCCGACAGGATGGATGGGCATCGTGAAGAAGCCGAGCTTCATGGTCTGATCCCCCAAGGGCAGGCTTTTTGTTTGGTAGGAAACGTGCGTCGGTCGCAAAATGATAACAAGTCCCAAAGTCGCGGGCACCGAAATAATCACTCGATAAACAAACTTGACCTTTAAAAATTGTCGCCGTCTAATCCAAAGAAAATGCCGATATCCGGCAGGGGGAGGTTACGCCGAAATGAAAGCCTCGGCTTTCGCTTATGCCCGCCCGACCAGCGTCCCAAGTGCGCTGGAACTGTTGGTCGCGTACGGGGACAAGGCCAAGGTGTTATCCGGCGGCCAAAGCCTGATGCCGGCAATGAATCTGCGCCTGATCTCCCCCGAATTCATTGTCGATATCGGTGAATTGGCTGAGCTTCGCGGGATAGTTGTGAAAGGCGACGTCTTAACCGTTCGTGCGCTGACGCGTCACGTGGACGTCCTGAGATCTCCCGAAATCGCGACCCATGCTCCTCTGTTGAGGGACGCTACCTCCCATGTCGCGCATCCGGCGATCCGCAACCGCGGCACGCTCGGCGGCAGCCTTGCGCACGCGGATCCGGCTTCCGAATTGCCGGCTTGCATGGTGGCGCTGGGCGCAACCGTCATCGTTTGCGGGCCACGCGGCGAGCGGCGAATCCCTGCTCAAGAATTCTTCACCGGCATTTACGAGACGGCACTTTCGCCACAGGAACTGCTGGTTGCCGTCGAACTGCCTGTCGCGCGGAAAGATTCTGCGCACTTCTTCCATGAATTTGCCCGCCGTCATGGCGACTATGCCATTGTCGGCTTGGCGGCGCAGTCGACCATCGTAGACGGGCAGTTCACTGATCTCCGCCTCGGTTTCTTTGCCGTGGGCGACCGGCCTTTGCTCGCCGGGGCTGCCGGAAAACTTGTTAACGTCGCCGTCACGCCGGAAGTCCTGGCCAACGCCTCCGCGGTACTGGGCGAAGAGCTGGATCCGCAGGAGGATCAGCAGGCTACTCCGGCCATGCGGCGGCACCTCGCGAAAGTATTACTTCAGCGTTGCGTGTCCACGCTGCTTTCCCGTGCCGACTTGCAGTCGGGGGTACCCGCGCGATGACCCCTGTGCCCATTTTCCTCGAAGTCAATGGCGAGCGTATCGACACCCATGTGTTGCCGCGGCTGAACCTGGCCGACTTCCTGCGTGAGCATATGAAGTTGACCGGTACGCATGTCGGGTGTGAGCACGGGGTTTGCGGTGCCTGCACGGTGCGCTTCAATGGCGAGATCGTGCGCTCCTGCCTGATACTGGCGGTACAAGCCCAAGAAGGCTCGGTCGAAACGATAGAGGGTTTGTCCGACAGAGGTGAAATCGCGGATCTGCAGGCCGCGTTCCGCGATCGTAACGCCTTGCAATGCGGCTTCTGCACACCGGGAATGTTGATGGCGGCGCAGGATTTGCTGCAGCAGACTCCGGAGCCGGATCGGAAAAAGATTCGTGAGCATCTTTCCGGCAACTATTGCCGTTGTACCGGCTATCAAGCGATTATTGATGCGATTGAGACGACAGCGCGGTTGCGCGCAGGACGCGCGACATGACACGCAAACCTGCGAATCGTGACGCGTTTTCGGTGCTCGACCGGCCGAACTCCTATATCGGCAAGACCGTGCCGCGGCCGAACCTCGACCGGCTGATGCAGGGACGCGGGTTATATGTCAGCGACATCGAACTGCCGCACATGGCGCATGTTGTGTTCCTGCGCTCGCCGCACGCGCATGCAAAAATCACAGGTATCGACGCAGCGGCGGCAGAACGCATGCCGGGTGTAATTGCCGTCGTCACCGGCCAGGAAATTGCTGTGGTTATCACGCCGTGGGTTGGGGTGCTCTCGCACTTGAAGGGTCTCAAATCTGCGCCGCAAAGCGCGATCGCGGTTGATCGGGTGTGCTGGCAGGGCGAAGCCGTCGCGGCAATCATCGCAACTAGCCGCGCCGCTGCCGAGGACGCGGCAGAACATATCTCCGTCGCGTATGAGGAACTCGACGCCGTGACGGACATGCAAACTGCGCTCGATCCCACAACGTCCGTGATCCATCCCGCGCTCGGCGACAATCTGGCCTTCGAGCGTAATCATGACGCAGGCGCCGTCGACGCGGCCTTTGCTGCCTCCGACGAGGTGGTGGAAGCAGAATTCATTTTTGGGCGGCACACCGGCGTGACGCTGGAGCCTCGTTCGGTAGTTGCCGACTGGAACTCTGCCGAAGGGCGACTCACGATCTATCAGGGCACGCAGGCGCCGCATATGGTGCAGAATATTGCGGCGCTGCATCTCGGTCTTCAGGAGTCCCAGGTCCGCGTGGTCTGCAAGGACGTCGGCGGCTCCTTCGGTATCAAGGTCCACGTCTACGCCGACGAAATGGCGACTTACGCACTGTCGAAACTGCTGCGGCGGCCGGTCAAATTCGTCGCCGACCGGGTCGAGAGTTTTAACACCGATATCCATGCGCGCGACCATCGCTGCAAGGGAAAGATCGGAGTCAAACGCGATGGTATCATCACCGCGTTCGAGATTGACGATCTCACGGGTATCGGGCCGTATTCAATGTATCCGCGAACCAGCGCCATCGAGGCCAATCAGGTCGTCAACCTGGTCGGTGGGCCCTATGTGACCAAGAACTACCGCGCCCGCGCCCGCGTCGTGTTCCAGAACAAGAACGTCATGTGTCAGTATCGTGCGGTCGGGCATCCGATCGCCTGTTCAGTAACTGAGGGTCTGGTCGATCTGGCGGCGATGAAGATCGGCATGGATCCCGTCGAAATTCGCCGTCGCAATCTGATTGCCGACGACGCTTACCCCTGTGCTTCGCCTTCGGGTTTGCGTTTCGAGCAATTGTCGCATCATGCCGCGTTGGCGAAACTTATCAAGATGATGGACTATGACGCGCTGCGCGCGGAACAGGCAATGTTGCGAGCCAGAAACATTCATCGCGGTATCGGCATCGCCAGCTTTATCGAAGTCACCAATCCCAGCGCGGCATTCTATGGCGTCGGCGGCGCCAAGATATCGTCGCAGGATGGCGTTGCGGTGCGGCTTGATGCCCAGGGAGCCGTAGTCTGCCAAACCAGCATCACCGAGCAGGGGCAGGGATCGGAATCGCTCACCGCCCAGATCGTCGGCAGCGTCCTCGGCGTCTCGATGGATCGCGTTCGCGTCATTCTGGGGGACACCGACAACACGCCCTATGGCGGCGGCACGTGGGCTTCGCGCGGGGCCGGCATCGGCGGTGAGGCCGCACTTCAGGCCACCAAGGTCCTGCGCAAGAACATCCTCGATGTCGCCGCTGCCATCCTGCAATCGTCACCCGGCGATCTCGACATCGTCAGCAATAGCGTTGTGAACGTCAGCGATGGCGCGCCGCGCATTGAATTGAGTGAATTGGCGAGGATCGTTTATTTCCGTCCCGATACGCTGCCACCGGGTATTCAGGCGGAGCTGATGGCGACACGGCATTTTGTCCCGCGAGAATATCCCTTCGCCTTTACTAACGGTGTCCAGGCCTCATGGCTGGAGGTCGATACCGACACCGGCTTCGTTAAATTGTTGAAGCACTGGGTGGTCGAGGACTGTGGCACGATCATCAATCCGCAGCTGGTTGACGAGCAGATCAGGGGCGGGGTGGTGCAGGGCCTTGGCGCCGCGCTGTTCGAAAAATGCGTTTATGACGAACGAGGCCAGCTCACCAACGCTAACATGGCCGACTATCTGGTCCCGATGTCCGGCGAAATGCCGGATATTGATATCGGCCATGTGGTGTCGCCCACGATGGAATCGGAATTGGGCGCCAAGGGCGCGGGCGAGGCCGGTACGGCCGGGGCGGCCGCCGCCGTGACCAATGCGGTCAATGACGCGCTCAGGCCGTTTGGGGCAATAATCACGGAGATTCCGCTGACGCCTCAGATGATCCTGACTGCGCTGGGGAGAATCTGAACGACGGTGCCAGCGAAAGCCAGTGTTCACTCGGCTGCAACGTTCGCGATCGAACTCGCCTGCCGATTGGTGACGACCACCTTGATGGCATCGTCAACACGCTCACGCGCGTATCTTAGCGCGGTTGGCAGATCGCCGAGTGGAAACGTATGTGTATGGATTTTCGTCGCATCGAAGCGCTTTTCCGCCATGAGTGCCATGGCACGGCGGGTCGCGCTGCGGCCCTCGCCGCGAATGCCGTAGGCATAGATGTTGTTCTTTACGAGATGTGCGAGATCCATCGTGACGGGATCATGTGGGAACGCGGCAAGGCAAATTTTTCCACCGCGATTGGTCATGTGAATGGCTTGATTGATTGTAGTTTCGCTTCCGGCGCATTCAACGACGTAGTCGGCGCCGATACCGGTAAGTTGCTTAACGACTTCGACTGGGTCCTCGTCGTTGATATTGATGACGCGATCGGCGCCTAGTTCCTGACCGATTGCGAGCCGTTTGTTGCGCGTTCCAGTCAAGATCACCGGGCTCGCGCCGAGCGCTTTGGCAACGGCGACCGCGAGCAGTCCGATCGGCCCCGGGCCGATCACCACGACGCTCTCGCCCGCGACCAACCCTCCCAATTCGGTCAAGCCATACATTGAGGTGCCGGCGGTGACGACCAGCGTCGCCTCCGCGTCACTCATCGTATCTGGTACGCGTGCCAGCGTGTTGATGTGGTTGACGGCGTATTCGGCAAAACCGCCATCGGTGGTGAAACCGTTGGCGCGATGTCCCTTCTCGGGCTTTCCGTAATTCAGGCACGAGGTGTACATGCCCTGGCGGCAGCGCTTGCACTGGCCGCAACCAGCGTGGATCTCCACGCTGATCCTTTCTCCAATCGTGAATTCGTCGACGTCAGGTCCGAGCGCTGCGACAGTGCCCATGTATTCGTGGCCCGGCGTGAAATTCTTGTTGAAGGGCAGGCCACCCTGAATGCTCGCCGGCGAGCCTGTATGAATGATCTCAAGGTCGGTTGCGCAGATCGCAACCGCATCGATCCGGACCAGCACTTCCGCGCGCGTGGGAACGGGGACCGGTTTCTCGCGCAAGGAGAGGTGGTCCGGGTCGTCCAGTACCCAGGCCCTCATTTGGTTAGGGATGGGTAGGTCGGGGGAAGTCTTGACGCCGGCGGGCTGGTACATGAAGCGTCTCCTCTCATGTCGAAGCCTAGCTGAAATCGTCGGCTGACGAAATTCCCGGACGGCTACAGCGCGGCTGCAGCCGTTTGCTGCATAGCAATAGACTGTCGCAAAACCTTCATGCGCAGCCTATACTTGGTCGCCGGTTGGTGCTGATATCCTTTTCGGCCGCTCGAAACCGGAGTTATCCATGAAGACCGTCCGTTTTGTTCTTGTCTTGCTGGCGCTAGCGCTGATCGCGCCCGGGCAATCTGCCAAAGCGGCCGACGTCATTTGCTATAATTGCCCCCCGGAATGGGCGGACTGGGCCTCGATGCTCAAGGCGATCAAGGCCGATCTCAATTACGATATTCCGCACGACAACAAGAACTCCGGTCAGGCTCTGGCGCAGATATTGGCCGAGAAAAGCAATCCCGTCGGCGATATCGGCTATTTCGGCGTCACCTTCGGTATGAAGGCCAAGGCGCAGGATGCCCTTGAGCCCTACAAGCCCGCCAACTGGGAGCAAGTCCCTGCCGGCTTGAAGGACGCCGACGGTTACTGGACCACGATTCACTCGGGCACGCTTGGCCTGTTCGTGAACAAGGATGCGCTTGGCGGCAAGCCGGTGCCGGCCTGCTGGAAAGATCTCCTCAAGCCCGACTATAAGGGTATGGTCGGCTATCTCGACCCGTCTTCAGCCGCGGTCGGGTACGTCGGTGCAGTCGCGATCAACCTGGCGCTTGGCGGCTCGGCGGCCAATTTTGATCCCGCAATCAGCTTCTTCAAGGACTTGAAGAAGAACGACCCGATCGTCCCCAAGCAGACTTCCTATGCCCGTGTGGTTTCGGGCGAGATGCCGATCCTGCTGGATTACGATTTCAACGCCTATCGCGCAAAATACTCGGAGAAAGGTAATTTCGAGTTTGTGATCCCTTGCGAAGGTTCTGTGGTGTTTCCTTACGTCGTTGGCCTCGTCAAGAATGCGGCGCACAAGGACAAGGCCAAGAAGGTTCTCGACTATCTTCTGTCCGACAAGGGGCAGGCGATCTGGACCAACGCCTATCTGCGTCCCGCGCGGCCGATCGAGCTGCCTGAGGCCGTGAAGAAGAAGTTCCTGCCCGACAGCGACTACACGCGCGCGAAAAATGTCGACTGGGGTCAGATGGAAAACATGCAAAAAGGCTTCGTCGACCGCT
The DNA here is from genome assembly GCF_018130125.1 of Bradyrhizobium sp. AUGA SZCCT0177. Classification (NCBI taxonomy): domain Bacteria; kingdom Pseudomonadati; phylum Pseudomonadota; class Alphaproteobacteria; order Hyphomicrobiales; family Nitrobacteraceae; genus Bradyrhizobium; species Bradyrhizobium sp. AUGA SZCCT0177. Next base: position 207,060 of record NZ_JAFCMA010000006.1, read on the forward strand.
ATCTCGCCGAGGTTCGCTGAGGCAATATGGCGTCCGGTTAGAGCGTTTTCGAGCGAAGTGGTACCGGTTCGCGTGAAGAAAACGCGTCGACGAAGTAGAGCTGCGGTTCTGATTCGTCAGAACTGAAGCTCCGGGGCGCCTTCTGCTGATGTCGCATAGATCCTTTGTCTGGTTGTGCCTGCTGCCGCTTGCGGTGGTGACGGCAGCGTTTTTTCTGCTCCCGATGGCGCGGCTGGTCGTGACCGGGGCGGAAGGCCCACAGGGCGCCGCGGGCTATCTGGCGATCCTGACCGAGCCGCGTTACCGCGCAACCTTGATCAATACGGTGGCGCTGGCAGCCGCGACCACCATTGTGACGCTGATAGTGGCGACGATTGCTGGAATGTTCCTGCAGCGGCATCGCTTCCCCGGCCGCGCCGTACTGATTGCGATGCTGACCTTTCCGCTGGCGTTTCCCGGCGTGGTTATCGGCTTCCTGATCATCCTGCTCGCCGGCCGCCAGGGGCTGATCGGTGATCTTTCCAACCGCGTGTTGGGCGAGAAGCTGGTCTTTGCCTACTCGATCTACGGGCTGTTCCTCGGTTATCTCTATTTCTCGATCCCGCGCGTCATTCTCACCATCATGGCTGCGGTGCAGAAGCTCGATGTTGGTTTGGAAGAGGCAGCCCGTTCGCTGGGGGCCAGTCCATGGGCGGTGCAGCGCGATGTGGTGTTGCCGGCGTTGGCGCCGGCCTTCGTCGCCTCCGGTGCGATTGCCTTTGCGACGGCGATGGGGGCGTTTGGTACGGCGTTTACGCTGGCGACCAACATCGATGTGTTGCCGATGCTGATCTATACCGAGTTCACGCTGGCTGCGAATTTTTCGACTTCGGCCGCGCTGTCGGTCGGGCTCGGCATCATTACCTGGTTCATCCTGGCGCTCGCCCGCTCCTTCAGCGGCAGCGCAGTTGCGGCGGCTGGATGAGCCATGCGTGATCGTCTGATCTTCACCGGCCAGCTCATTTTTACATTGATCGTCGCCGCATTCCTGGTGGTGCCCGCAATCCTGTCGATTTCCGCCGGCGTTACCGTGAACTATTTTCGCGGTATCCAGTCCGGCGTAACCCTGCAATGGGTCGTCCAGGTCTGGCAGCTCTATGCCGGCACTATCCTGCTGTCATTCGTGATCGCCTTTGCTACCCTCGCCGTGACGCTGGCCATTGGTGTTCCCGCAGCCTACGCCTTGCACGTGCGGGGAGGGAGGCTGTCGCGCATCGTCGAGGAGATCATCACGCTGCCGCTGGCGATACCAGGTCTGGCAATTGCCCTGGCATTGCTGCTCACCTACCAAGGCTTCAGCGACTTCCGCCGTTCTTGGCTCTTCATCCTGGTGGGGCATGTTATTTTCACCATGCCCTTTATGGTGCGATCGGTGATGGCGGTGTTTGCAACGGTCGATATCAAGACGCTCGACGAAGGTGCGGCGTCGCTCGGCGCATCACCATGGCGGCGCTTCCGCGACGTGATCGTGCCGAATGCCGTGCCCGGGATACTTGCCGGCAGCCTGATGGTGGTGACGCTTTCGCTTGGCGAATTCAACCTGACCTGGATGCTTCATACGCCCCTGACCAAGACGCTGCCCATCGGACTTGCGGACAGCTACGCCTCGATGCGGCTCGAGGTGGCTTCGGCCTATACGTTGATATTCTTCGTAATGATCATCCCGCTGCTGGTGGCCATGCAATTCTTTGCCGAGAAGGAACAGAAGAGATGAACGCGTCAGCAGGACATGGCGCCTCGGTGCGTATTGAGGCCTGCGGCAAGACGTTTATCGATGGAACGCGCGCGCTGGAGCCCGCGACGCTCGATATTGCGCGCGGTGAGACGCTGGTGTTGCTAGGTCCGTCCGGCTGCGGCAAGACCACGATGCTCCGCATCATCGCGGGCCTCGAATTGCCTGATGCCGGTGGCAAGGTATTGTTCGACGGCAACGATATGACGTCGGTGCCAATCGAACGGCGCAACGTCGGTATGGTGTTCCAGTCCTATGCGTTGTTTCCCAACATGAGCGTATCTGACAACATCGGCTACGGCTTGAAGATCCGCGGTGTGCCGGCCAAGGAGCGTGCGGCGCGCGTCGCCGAACTGGTCGCGCTGACCAATATTGCCGGGCTGGAGAATCGCCGCATCGACCAGCTTTCCGGAGGGCAGCGCCAACGCGTGGCGCTGGCGCGAGCAGTCGCGATCCGGCCGGGGATCCTGCTGCTTGATGAACCCTTGACGGCGCTCGACGCGGCGCTGCGCGATCGGCTACGCGGTGAACTCAACCGCCTGCTGCGCGCGCTTGGCATCACCACAATTTATGTAACGCACGACCAAGCCGAAGCGATGGAACTCGGCGATCGTGTTGTTGTCATGCAGAAGGGAACGATTGCCCAGATCGGTACGCCGCGGGAGATCTACTTCACGCCGCAAAGTCGCTTCGTGGCGGAATTCATAGGTGCCGCTAATATTATCGAGTCCCCGATCGAGAACGGTTATCTCGTTTTACCGGGCGGGCGGCAGGCGATCGGGATCGACGCGAATTTTCCGACCGTGGTCGCCATGATTCGTCCCGAAACGATCCGCGTAGTGGAGACGGGGAGTGCCCCGCTTTCCGGCGTCATCGACAGCATCAGCTTTATTGGCGATCGGCAACGCCTGGTCATAAGTGGTGTATCCAATAGGCTATTTACTGTTGATGCGCCGAATACGGTACAAGCCAAGGCCGGCGAACGGGTCGGGCTGTTGATTTCGCCGGAAGCCGTTCGTTTGCTGCCGTCCGAAAGTTGAGAACGCCAGTGTCGCCAAAACCGGTTCGTATCGCCCAGATTTCCGACCTGCATATCAAGCCGCCGGGCACGCTCGCCTATGGCCGGGTCGATACTGCCCGGGCGCTTGAACGTTGCGTCGCGGCGTTGAACGAATTTCAGCCGGTGCCTGATTTTGTAGTGATATCAGGTGATCTGGCAGATACGCCGACGGCTGAGGAATATCAGTACCTCAAGCGGCTACTGACGCCATTGAAACTCCCGTTCGCCGGCATTCCCGGCAATCACGATTCGCGTCAGCTGATGCGCGATGCGTTTCCCTCTGCTTCATATGCCTTGGCGTCTGGGCCGCTCAATCAGAAGATTGAGATCGGCGGGCTGGATCTGCTGCTGCTGGACTCAAGCGTACACCAAAAGCCCCATGGCGAACTCGAAGAGCCCACGCTGCGCTGGCTTGACACGACACTGGCTGCTTCGCCGGATCGGCCAGCGCTGCTGTTCCTGCATCATCCGCCGTTCAAAGCCGGAATCTGGCACATGGATCGCCAGAATCTCCTCAACGCCAGCGAACTCGCCCCCATCGTTCGGCGTCATCCGCGCGTGCAACTCATCTCGGCCGGTCATGTTCACCGTGCGGCTCTGACGATGTTCGCGGGCGTGCCGACTACGATCTGCCCGGCGCCGAACCACGCGGTCGATCTTGACCTTGCTGAACTCCGCGAGCCCTCGTTCAAGGTGGAGCCGCCGGCCTTCCACCTCCACACCTGGTTTCCGGGCGAGGACTTCGGCAGCATCGTCACCCATCAGGTGCCGATTGGAACGTTTGACGGTCCGCATCCGTTTTTCGGGCCAGATGGGAAATTGCTTTAGGAGGCTCTTAAGTCTACCCTTCGGCGGCGTTTCCCAAAATTGTCGCTCCGCCATCGATAGCTTCCCTCGTTGCCCGGCCATCCTTCTTGCCCCGCATGTCGATTGACGCACTGGCTCATGCTTCATTTCGTTGCCGACCAGATTGCCAAGGCGGATGTGGAGGAGCAATCATTCTCCGGAAGATGTGGCCCATATCCCAAATGCTGACCGCTTGAGGAGAATCATGAAATGCGCCTTCTCCATTCGTTGATTCCGGCGCTCGCGCTGCTCCTGAGCTCTAATGCGATCGCACAGACGTCCTATCCGGACCGGCCTATCAAGATGATTGTGCCGCTGGCTGCAGCGAGTGCCGTCGATGTTGCGGCGCGGATCGTGACGCAGAAAATGGCCGACAATATGGGCCAGCAATTCGTGATCCTGAACCAGCCTGGCGCCTCAGGGATGATCGGGGCGGAGCAGGTCGCGCGGGCTGAACCGGACGGCTACACGATCGGGGGCTTCAACGACAGCATCATGACCATGGTGCCCAACCTGCAGTCCAAGATGCGCTGGGACATATTGAAGGACTTCGAACCGGTATCGCTGGTTGCAACCGTGGAGTGGGGGCTGGTCGCCAGCAATCGGGCCAGCTTCAAGAGCGCGGCGGATCTGATCGCAGCTGCGAAAGCAGCACCTGGCAAGATCGATTATGGCTCGGGTGGCCCGGGCAGCCCGCAGCATTTGGCCATGGCGATGTTTGCTTCCGCGGCCGGCATATCGCTGACCCACGTGCCCTATAAGGGCGCAACGCAAGCTGCAACCGATGTCGCCGCAGGCCAGATTCCAGTCGGCTTCCAGGGGCTCGGTACGGTTGCTGCCCTGGTGCGCGGCGGCCAACTCAAACTGATCGGAGTGACTACCGAGAAAAGATTGGCGCAATTCCCCGACGTGCCGACCGTCTCTGAATCCGGCTTGCCAGGATTCTTCTTCAACTCATGGTTTGCGATTCTTGCTCCTGCCGGCACGCCGAAGGCGATCATCGCTCGGTTGAACGCCGAGGCGCTGAAGGCGGTCGGTGATCCCGAAGTACGCCGCAAGCTGGAGGAACTGGGATTTGCGGTGCGCGGCAGTTCGTCGGAAGAATTGCGTGTCATGACGCGTGATCAGCTTGCCAAATACGCGCGCGTGATCAAGGAAATGGGTATCGCGAACGAATAAGCCGCCGGAGCGAAGCGGTCGGCGCTGCGTTGCGCCGGCGAAGTCCGTTACAGGCCGAAATTGGTGCCTCAATGGCGTCTGGCTATTTCCGCGTGACGGGATAGCTCGATGCCCGTACCATCCGATCGCGGGTTCCAGGGTTATCGGAGCGTTAATGCCTGGGCCGCCTTTGAGTTTTGGCCGCTAAATCGACGCAGTAGGATGCTTTCCGGTTGAAAAGCCAACCGGCGTTGATTACGGAAGAGCTACATCCCGAACAGTTTCTGGAGTTTGACTGGCGTGCCTCAACAAAGGACGGGTGAAGCTCAGGGATTTTCGAGCAGCAAACTGTCGGTTTTGCGCAAGCATCCCTATTTTGTCGACCTTGAGCCCGAAGCCTTCGATCAACTCTGCCGTTACGCCAAACACGTCACGCTGAAGCGGGGAGCGACGATCTTCGCCAAGGGAGATCCCGGCAACAGCCTGTTTGCCGTGATCTCCGGCACGGTGAAGATCAGTATTTCGTCGCCCGATGGCCGCAACGCAATCCTGAACCTGATCGGGGCGGAGGAGATTTTTGGCGAAATCGCGCTGCTTGACGGTTCTGTTCGCTCGGCAGACGCGACTGCGAACACCGCTTGCGAGCTCTTCACGATCGACCGGCGCGAGTTCATTCCTTTCGTGCGCAGCCAGCCGGGCCTTGCGATGAAGTTCATCGAACTGTTGTGCACGCGGATTCGCTGGACTAGCGATCAGGTCGAACAGGTTATCCTTCAAAATTTGCCGGGACGGTTGGCCAGCGCGTTGCTTCGCTTAACCGAGAAACACAAGCTTGAACCGCAGGGCCGAACTATTGCGATTACCCAGCAGGAAATCAGCGAGATGGTCGGTATGACGCGAGAAAGCATCAATAAGCAGTTGCGGGCGTGGGCGGCGCGCGACTGGGTGCGGCTCGAGCACGGCGCGATCGTTGTACTGAAGGCCGAGCCGCTGCAGGCTTTGGCCGAAGCCGGATCTGGCGACGAAGGCGAATAGCGGCGTGCGGCCGGCTAATTCTCCGGCGCATTTCGCGATATTATTCTCACAGGTCGAACACGGCCACAGCGCGGATCGGGGAGGCGGTGCCCCCGCGCCACTTCATCGGCAGGCCGATGAAGGTGAACCGGCCTTTACCGAGCAGCGCTTCCAGATTGCACAGGCTCTCGATGTGGGTGATGTCGAGGTCGAGACAGGCCTTGTGAACGAGCGCGTTCACGTCGCCTTCGGGACCAGGCCGCATCGAGTCGATGCCAAAATGCACGACGCCCTGTTGTGCGAGCCATTCAGTCGCGGCGACATTCACGCCGGGATTGTCGTTCGAATATTCCTTGCGTGGGAACGTGCGTTCGTGGTGGCCGGTGCAGAGCAGTACGGTGCCGCCTCTCGGGATCGGCAGGTCGCCCTTCTTCACCGCCACATCGAGATCGGAGGGCGTAATCTCGGCGCGCGGCAGAATGTGGCGCAGGTCGAGGCAGATACCCGGCACAATGCATTTCTCCAGCGGATACTGGTCGATCGATATACCGCTCTTGCCGAAATGCCGGGGCGCATCGATGTGGGTGCCGGCGTGATCGACCATTGAGATGAACATCGATGCAAGTCCGTGCACGTTACCGGACTCGGCAAGGGATTCTTCGTGGGTCTTCCAGACGCCATGGATGACAGGTGGGTGACCCGGATAGCTCGGGGTACGATGATAGAGCTCTCGGCTCAGGTCGATGATTTTCACGATAGAACCCTTTGGAAGATGCGGCTATTTCGGAATGCTGATAAACCCTGAGCGTTCGCGCTGTTCTTGTTGCCCTGCGCCGATCAACAAGCCGATCAATTCCTGCGCCTGGGGAGCGTGGGCAGCCCTGGTGGCGACGCCAGCTGTGTACATAGTCGCGAGTTCGCAACCGGGTGGCAGCGTCCCGGACAGGCTGACGCCCTTGGTGTTGATGATCTCGGTCGATTGCGTGCAGCCGATCGGACGTCGCGCATCGGATGCCGCCATTTCGCGCATAGCAGTCGCGCCGTTCGGGAAGATGTTGAGTCGTGCGGCGACTTTATCGGTGATGCCGAGTTGCGCCAGAACCTTCGCAACGTGAATGCCGGCGGTCGAGGCTACCGTGTCCGGCACGTAGATCGCGTCCGATGCAAGCAAGCATTCGCGCAAGCCGACGGTATCCTTGACCGTAACCCGGGGATCGCCGGCGCGAACAGCCAGGGCGGTCTCGACCAAGCCGACATTTGCGATCGACGAGGCGACCACCAGCTTCTCCTCGGCAAGCTTGGCCACGATCGCTGCGGTCAAAATGACGATGTCGGCCGGTATGCCCTTGCGCAATTTGTCGGCCATGGCGCCAACCGCGCCAAACTCTCCCGCGATATCGAAACCGGTCTGCGCCTTGAATTTCGAAGCCAGGCTGCCGACCAGTCCCTGTGCTGCGCCGCCGCTCAGGATGTTCAGGTTGCTCACGGGGCCTGCTCCATGGCAGCGATGATACTTTCGCGCGTGATTGGAAGATGGCGCACGCGCACGCCGAGCGCGTCGAACACGGCGTTGGCAATGGCCGCCGAAACCGGGCCATGGGCAGCTTCGCCGGCACCGACGGGGTCCATCTCCGACCGCTGGATCAGTTCGACTTCGACCTCCGGCACCTCGCTGAAGCGAAGGATCGGATATTCCGTCCAATTGGTGCTGGTGATGCGTTGCCGGTCGAAGCGGACGCGTTCCTTCAACACCCAACTCGTGGCCTGGATCGCGCCGCCTTCGATCTGGTTGATGACGCCATCAGGATTGATGGCCTCACCGACGTCGACCACCAGGGTCAATTTTCGGACGCGGATATCGTCGGCGCCCTCAATCTCGGCGACTACGGCACAATAGGCGCCGGTGTTCTTGTAGCGGGCAAAAGCGATGCCGTAGCCAATGCCGGGCTGCTTCTCCGGCTTCCACCGGGCGCGCTTTGCAGCAGCGCGGATCACGTCCTTTGCCCGCTCATCGGTCAAGTGACGCAGCCGGAATGCGACCGGGTCTTCGCCGCGCTCGGCGGCGATCTCATCAAGGAAGGATTCGATCGCGAATACATTGCCTTGAGCGCCGAGTGTCCGCAGCGCGGAGGTGCGGATCGGCATCGTCGTCAGGCGATGGCTTTCGATCTGCCAGGATGGGAAGTCATAGAGAGGTACGGCGTTGCGATCGCCGCCGCCGCCATTGGCCTGCGGTGGATTGGTCGAGATCATCCGCGGAAACGGATTTTCCAGTTCGAATCCCGCCAGCAGCGCCGGTTGCGCCGCGCGCCCCGGCCGTGCCACATGGCCGTTGCTCCATATGGAATGGCGCCAGTCGGTGATTTCGCCCTCTGCGTCGAGATCGGCCTCAATCTCGATCGTCATGGCGGCGCCAAACGGGGCATCCGACATCTCGCCTTCGCGCGACCATTGCACCCGCACCGGCCGGCCGCCGGCGGCCTTGGCGAGCAATACCGCGTCGAGCGCAACGTCGTCAGCCGCGTTATGTCCATAGCAGCCGGCGCCCTCCATATGTTCCACTATGATGTTTTCGGCCGGCAGTTTGAGAACCAGCGCCAGATCGGTGCGCAGGAGATAGACGCCCTGACTGTGGGTCCAGACGTGGACGCGGTCGCCATTCCACTGTGCCATGGCGCAGGAAGGCGCGATCGAGGCGTGGGCGATATAGGGGCGGGTATATTGCCGTTGAAGGGTCCGCTTCTTGGCACCGGGCGACGATGCTATGCGCTTGTCGACGACCGTTGTTTCCGAGGGTTCGGCCTTCAGGAATGCAGCTAAATCGCGTTCGTCGGGAAGGGGGGCGCCGTCGGCCCAGACCGCCCCCTTGCGCAGGGCTTGCAGCGCTGCTTCCGCGCCATGCTCGGTTTCGCAAACGACGCCCGCGAAACTGCCATCGCGCACCACCGCGACGAAGCCTGCTATCGTCCGGACATTGCCGTCTTTCAGCCCGGCGAGGTTCGCGCGCGCGTTCTGCGGCCGCAACACGCGGCCGTGCAGCATTTCCGGCAATGTCCAATCGTGAATGAAGCGCGCCCGCGCGAAGACCTTGTCGGGGATGTCGATCCGCTGCACCGAGTTTCCGGCGAGCGCGCGGCGTGTGGCCGGTTTCGGCTTCACATCAGGCGTCGCGTCGCGATCGAGCGAGACTTCTTCCGCAAGCTCCCAATAGCTCGTCGTGACATTGCCCGGCCCTGAAATGGTGCCGTCCTCGACACCGAGCGAAGCGATGTCGACACCCAGCCGTTCCGATGCCAGTTGAAGAAAGATCTGGCGTACCTCGGCGCAGGCATGCCGCATCGCGCGTCCCGATTGTTGCACGGAGAGGCTGCCTGAAGTCACGCCCTCGTTGGGGCTGACAGCCGTCGACGCGCGGATCATCTGCACGCGCGCAATATCGATGTCGAGTTCGTCGGCGGCGATCTGGGCCAGAGCCGTTACAATACCTTGCCCGATCTCGACCTTGCCCGGCGAGACCGTCACCTGTCCCTGCGGCGAAAATTTCAACCAGGATGACAGTTTCGGGTTTGCCGCGAGATTCACCGGCAATTTGGGCGGGGACGGGGACGGCGCTGGCTGGTTCATTCCGCCGCCATCTCGCCCGCTGCGCGCAGCACTGCCCGCACCATGCGGTTATGTGAGCCGCAACGGCAAAGGTTACCGTCGAGCGCTTCTTTCACTTCTCGGCTGCCGGGCTTGGGATTTCGTTTCAGCAGCGCGGCCGCGCTCATGAGAATTCCGGAGACGCAATAACCGCATTGCAGCGCCTGCTCGGCGATGAAGGCGCGTTGCAATGGATGCGGTCGCTCAGCAGTCCCCAAGCCCTCGATGGTCGTGATGTCCTTGTCCGCTATCGACCACAGCGGTGTATCGCAGGCCGCCACGGCGCGATCGTCGATCATGACGTTGCAGGCGCCGCATTCACCCGCGCCGCAGCCGAAATGCGGACCGGTCATGCCGAACCGCCCGCGCAAAATATCCAGCAGAGGCCGATCGGGATCGGCGTCGACGTCGGTCTCCACGCCATTAAGGCGAAATCGAACGCTCGGCATCGCGGGTGGGCCTTGGCTGGCGCTACTTTACTGGGGCTTGTCGAACTTCTTGACGACCTCGGCCCATTTCACAATATCGCCGCGCAGGAATTTGTCGAACTCTTCCGGGGTCATCGCCATGGGAACCGCGCCCTGCTGGGTCCAGAGCTTGACGACATCCGGCCGTTTCACCGCGGCGTTCACGGCGGCATTGATTTTGTCGATGACCGCCTTTGGCGTTCCCGCCGGCGCCATCAATCCCAGCCAGATGGTCGCCTCATAGCCGACAACGCCGGCCTCGATCGTCGTCGGCGCGTTGGGCAGCACGGTGGAGCGCGTCTTGCCGGTGGTCGCCAGCGCGCGCACTTGGTTCTCCGCGACATTGGGCGCCATCGTCGGAACCGCGTCGATCATCATCTGCACCTGGCCGCCAATCACGCCGCTACGCGCCTCGCCGCTGTTGCGGTAGGGCACATGCACAAGATCAACGCCGGCCATGGTCTTGAACAGTTCGCCGGCCATGTGATACGGCGTGCCCTGGCCGGACGACGCATAATTCAGTTTGCCGGGCTGCGATTTGGCCAGCGCGATGAATTCCTGCAGCGTCCTTGCCTGAACGCTTGGGTGGATCACGATCACGAGGTCGGAATAGTTGACCGGAGCGATCGGCGCGAGATCTCGCATCAGCTCATATTTGCGCTGCGGCACCAGGGACTCATTGGCGGTCTGGGTGTTCGACATCATCAGCAACGTGTAACCATCAGGCGGTGACTTGGCAGCCTCGAGCGTGCCGATGACGCCGCCGGCGCCGGTGCGGTTCTCGATCACGAAGGGCTGGCCGAAGCTTTCCTGCAGGATGCTGCCGATCTGGCGGGCGGTGACGTCGGCAGGGCCACCGGCGCCGAACGGGACGATCACCCGGACCGGCCTCGAGGGATAGTCCTGCGCCAGGCCTGTTGTCCCAAGAACGGTCTGTGCCGCGAAAAGCGTTGCCGCCAGGGCAAGCGCCAATCTCAAGCGGATCATTTCAACCTCCCGAACCCAGTCTTGTGCTGCTTGGCCTGTTGCCGGCCCAATTTGGCTTCAGGGAAGTCTAACGATCCGCGCGGTGATCGCCAGTACCTTCAGATGCGACATTCGTCGCGCTGCTGGCTTGTTTGACCCATTGATCCTCAGCCCCTTCCGGAAGTGCCTCGTCCTATTTGACGTATTGCATCAATCAAGCCGCAACCATCTGCATCATCGACGCAACGCTGGCCGTGGCCAACGCAAATAGAATCATTGAGAGTGGGAAGCTGATTACCGAGCCGGGACACCCCGTCGCGAGGAGTGTGACATGAAATTCTTACCCTGCATGGGTGTTGCTGCCCTCCTGCTCGCCGGCAGTAGCGCCGTCACCCATGCCCAGACCCTTCCGGCCTATATGGCGCCGATCTCGGGTAAATCAGCTGCAAACGCCTCGGATATCGCGACCAGGGATATGCTGGCGCTCAACACCGGCATGTTCGAGCTTTATGGCAACGCAGCAAAGATCTTCCAAAAGAACATCCTGGACAAGCATCCGGTGATTCTCGCCCTGTTCTCGGGTGCCGGTGGTCGGATGATCCTGTACCGGCCGGGAATGCCGCCAATGGATGCGCCGCAGGTGCCGATCGTCTATCAACTCCTCAAGTCGGTCGGCCACAGCACGATGGCGCTGGCCCAGGTCGTCGGCCCCTATGTCGACAATCCCGATGACAAATCCTGGCGCGGGGCGATGCTGGCCTATCGCAGCCGCATGCAATCGGCGCTCGATGGCCTCGACGCCACGCCGATGGAGCCCGGTTGGCGCGACAACAATCGGACCATCCTGCAGAACAACCTCGCGTTCATGGACGAGTGCGTCGCCAAGGGCGTCGTGCCGTTCGCCACGCTCGAAGCCTTCGGCAAGAAGCAGGCGCCGTATCTGGCGAAGAACGTGGCTTGGGCGGCGCAGACACAAGTCGGGCACTGGATGACCGTGCTGGCGGACTGGAAGAAGCAACTCGGCGCCGACTGGGACAAGACCTATGCCGCGAGCAACACGATTTATGTGGCGCGCCAGAACAACGTGCTGTTCAGCGTTCTCGCGCAATTCTTCGGCCCTGACGCGATCAACAGCCGCTTGCTGCTGATCGAGACGGTTTCGTTCACGACGACACCGGCGGATATGTTGGAATCGTTGACCCGCATCATTGCGGATCGCTCGGTCGGCTCGCTGTTCTTTGGCAACTATCATCTGATGGACTACGAGCTGATGGGGGGCGACGCGCGTGTCGCGATCGTTGCGGAAACCGGCAAGCGCGGCATGACGCCGTTCCTGCCGCCTGTCGTTCCGTTCGGCTCGAAGCAATGGCCGACATTGGTGACAACAGGGCCGGGCCCGGCATCGATCGCCGATCTGAAGTAGCTTCGGAGGACGCGCGCAGCCGGTTTGAGAACCGACTGCCATCCTCTATTGTTTTGCGACGAATCGATCTCGCATCCGTCGTCAGGCCCTTCGATTGCGCCGACTATCGCTGCTTCGATATGCGGATGACAGCGTTGACCAACAGGTAGGAACATGCGGCCTTCGCGGCGCGAGTTTGTGAAGTGGGTGTCGGCGAGCGGCATCGCGCTCAGCCTGTCACGCCTGGGATCGGCGGAAGCGGCCGGGTTGCCCCCACGTGCCTCTCTCCCGGGACGCGAGGGCTGGAATCCAGCGGCCAATGGTGCTGGCCGCATCGACGGCGTCGCCAAAGTCACCGGCGCGAAACTCTACGCGTCCGATTTCCGCGCGTCCGACCTGCCGGGCTGGCCGCAAAGCACCTCGCACGCGATCCTGGTTCGCGCGCCAGACGCCACGCATGTCTATGTCGGAATGGATCTCGCGCGGCTGAGCGGCGCGCTCAAGCCGTCGATGGTCGTGACCGCTGATGACCTCGACAAGATCGGCACGCGCGTTCCAGCATTCTACACCGGCGACCTGTTCTGTCCGGTCGGCAAGACGCCGATCTATATGGGGCAGCCGGTCGCGCTGTTGATCTTCGAGACGTTTGACGCCTTCGACCGGGCGCGGCTGACGTTGCGAGACGGGACCTTCGTCAAGTTCGGCGAAGAGACCGGCCCGGTCACGATACCGAGCTACGGTGCCTATCGCTTCACGCGGGTGGCCGGCCCAACGCCCGATGCGCCCGATGTCTATTCCCCGGTCCAGGCGGGCTGGGTCAGCCCGGGACGCTCCCAGATCTCGCCACTCCCGGTGTGGTCGCCGCTCGCAAAGGACACGCCGGCGCCTTACTCCAAGGCCGCGGTCTATGGCGAACAAATTCGAAGCGAGCTCGCAGCGAAGAATTCCAATCTGCTGATGCTGGATCGCGAGTTCGAAACCCAATCCGTCGATCCGATGTTTCTCGAGCCGGAAGCCGGCATCGCCTGGTACAACAACAAAAGCGAAAGCCTGGAACTCGTCCTTGGCGTGCAGTCTCCCTACGAGGCGGCTGAATCGATTGAGCATATGCTCGGCAAGGCGAGCGCTCCATTCAAGCCGGCACGCATCAATGCCCAGTTCACCTATGTCGGCGGCGGGTTCGGCGGCCGCGACCACACCCCGTTCGTCCTCTATGTGGCGCTGGCGGCGATGTTCTTTCCCGGCCGTCCGGTCCGGCTGGCGCATGACCGCTATCAGCAGTTTCAGGCCGGCATCAAGCGCCATCCATTCAAGATGCGGTCCCGGATCGGGGTCGACCGGAGCACGGGCAAGATCACGGCCTTCGCCGCCGACCATGTGCTCGATGGCGGTGGCCTTGCGAACTTTTCTGTCAACGTGGCAACCGTTGCCGCGACTGCAGCGATCGGCATCTACGACATTCCCAAAGTCGATGTGACCACGGTTGTGGTGCATTCCCGCGGCGTCACGGCCGGGTCGATGCGCGGTTACGGCACGCTGCAGAGTATGACCGCGCTGGAAGTGCTGATCGACGAAGTCGCAGCTGCCTTACCGCTCGATCCGATTGAATTCCGGCGCCGCAACGCGCTCAAGCCCGACGGCCGGACCATGTGCGGCAATCGCTACAGCGTCTCGGTCCGCACCACGGAAATGCTCGACAAGCTCGAGAAGCATCCGATCTGGCAGCAGCGCGCGCAGCAAAAATCAGCCGCGCGGCCTGGCACTCTCGTTGGCACCGGGCTCGCCTGCGTGACCAAGGACTACGGCGCCGGCGCCGATTGTTCGCTGGGGCGTGTCGAACTCTCGGCCGAGGGCAAGATCACGATCTATTGCGACCATGTCGAGATGGGTAACGGCATTGGCACCGCGCTGGCCAACCGGGTGGCGATCTATCTCGGCGGCGTCGCCGACGAAGTTTCGGTGGCACGCGTCGATAGCTATGACGTCCTCGGGCTGGTCACGTCGGGCGATCCCTACACGATGGATCAGAAGACGCAGGACCGGGCAGAGAAAGACCCGCGCTGGGTGCCCGCGATCAGTACGGCGACCAGCGCCTCGGTCGGTGCGCATGTTGGAACCCATTCGGCGGCCGAGGCGGCGCGTGCAATCTTCCGCTTCGGCCTGTGGCCGGCGGCGCTTGAATTGTGGAACATCGCCCCGAACGACCCACGCGGAAAGGATTGGGCGAAGGCGCAATGGAAAGACGGTCAACTGGTGCTTCCCGGCCTTGCCGCGCTGCCCTTGCCGGCACTGGCCGCGAAGGCGCATGCACGCAATCTGGTGACCGGCGCCGTGGCGCACAGCTTCTCCCGCTGGGAGTGGTCGCGTGCGCGTTTTCCGTTTAACGGCGAACAATATCGCGCCGAGATCGATGCGCTGGCGGTGCGGAAGGGTAACGGCAAGTTCGCCCGGATTGATCGGGTCAGCGTCAGATTCCCGCCTGCCGTCAACAACCAGAGCGGCAACACCTATACCTCGATGTGCGGAACGCTGGTCCGCGTCGAAATTGAGCGCGCGACCGGTGCGCTGCGGATCGCCAAAGCGTATAGCGTGCTTGAGTGCGGCCGGGCATTGGTGCCCGAAGTGGTGCTGGGCCAGGCGCAAGGCGGGTTTGCGATGGGCGTCGGCTATGCCCTGCTGGAGAACCTGCCGCCTTACGAGGGCGGTCCCGGCAACGGCCAATGGAATCTCGGGCAGTATCTTGTCGCGCGCGGATCGGACCTGCCGCTTCGCGATCTCGAAATCGAGGTGCTGCCGCCGCTAACGCCGGACGAGCCGCCGAAAGGCATGGCGGAAGTCGTGATGGTTCCGGTCGTACCGGCGATCCTGAACGCTATCTTCGACGCCACCGGCCGCCGCTTCCAATCCCTGCCGGTGACCGCCAGCCTGCTCAAGGGAGTATTAGCGTGACCAGATTGAGCATCACGATCAATGGCCGTGCACACGGGCCGACGGATGTTCGCGATGATCTCTCGATGAACGATTTCCTGCGCGAATACCTCGGCATGACCGGTACTAAATTCGGCTGCGGTGCCGCGCAGTGCCTGAGCTGCGCCGTCATCATCGACAATCCCGATGGAACGAGTTTCACCAGCCCGACCTGCGTCGTCTCTGCGGTGAGTTTCGACGGCAAGGTCATCCGCACGGTCGAGGGACATGCGAAGAACGGTGAGCTTACGACGCTGCAGAAGGCATTCATTGAGCATTTCTCGTTCCAGTGCGGCTATTGCACCGCCGGTTTCCTGAACGAGGGACAGGTGCTGCTGGAGCGTCTGGCGAAGGCGCCGGTCGCACGCGCGGAACTCGAAAAAACCATCGCGGAAGCGCTCGACGGACACATCTGCCGCTGCACCGGCTATATCAAATATCACGAAGCGGTACGTGACGTGATCCTCGCGGATTCCAAGCGCTATCTTGTGGCGAACCAATGACCGGGCGCGAGGACCAGGCGACATGAAATCGAAACTGCGGTTTCAGCTTCTCGTCTCGATCGCCACCGTGGCGACGAGCATGCTTGCGGGCTACGCGGTTTCCGAAACTACACCCCAGAACCTTGCCAGCCCTGAGAGCTTTGCATCAATCGCCGATACGGACGCACGATCGGCGGCGATGTTCACTGAACTCGGCAAGGTGCTCACCCATCCGCGTTGCACCAATTGCCACCCGGCGACTGACCGTCCGCGGCAAGGTGATAAGAGCCGGCTGCATCAGCCACCAGTCGCGCGCGGCATCGATGGCCACGGCCTTCCGGCGATGCGCTGCTCGATCTGCCATCAGAATGCGAACTTTGAGCCCGGCCGCATGCCGGGTCACCCGGAATGGCATCTCGCGCCGCGCGAAATGGCATGGGAGGGCAAGACGGTTGCCGAAATTTGCACGCAGCTCAAGGATCCCGCGCGCAACGGCGGTCGCAAGCCCGAGGATCTGATCCATCACATCGGCGAAGATACGCTCGTCGGCTGGGCCTGGGCCCCGGGCGTTGGCCGCAGCCCCGCGCCCGGTACGCAAAAGCAGGCCGGCGCGCTGGTCGAGGCCTGGGTGAAGTCAGGCGCGGCCTGTCCCGCACAGTAACACCTGCGCGAAAGACCGTGCACTGTGGCGCGCGCTAGATTGATGGGCAGGCGATCTACGCCAATGGGCAGCCGATCGTACGCTTAATGCATGGCTTGGCTGCCGTTTTCGCCGGTGTACCCGTCGAGAAAGTCACTCGGCGGCGGCGGATTTTGATGTTACCTATCGGGGCATGAACCAGCATGCCAAGGTCGATATCCGCCACTCCACCTGTCCGCATGATTGCCCGTCGGCCTGCGCACTCGATATCGAAGTGATCGACGGCCGCAGCATCGGCCGGGTGCGCGGTTCCAAGCAGCAGACCTACACCGCCGGCGTCGTCTGCGCCAAGGTCGCCCGCTATGCCGAGCGCATTCATCACCCCGACCGGTTGTTGCATCCGATGCGCCGCACCGGACCCAAGGGCTCCGGTCAGTTTGCGCGGATATCGTGGGATGAGGCGCTCGACGAAATGGCCGCGCGTTTCGATCAGGCCGAGAAGGAGTTCGGTGCACAATCGGTATGGCCGTATTATTACGCCGGCACCATGGGTCTGGTGATGCGCGACGGCATCAACCGTCTTGCCAATGTGAAGAAATATTCCCGTTTCTACTCGACGATTTGCGCGAACGTCGCGCGCATCGGATTTGCCATCGGCACCGGCAAGATCGCCGGCGTCGATCCGCGCGAGATGGGCGTGTCCGACCTCGTCGTGATCTGGGGCACCAATCCCGTGAACACGCAGGTCAACGTGATGACGCATGCGATGCGCGCCCGCAAGGAGCGCGGCGCCAAGATCGCAGCGATCGATGTCTACAACAACGACACCATGAAGCAGGCCGATATCAAGATCCTGCTTAAGCCCGGCACTGACGGTGCGTTCGCCTGCGGCGTCATGCACGTGTTGTTCCGGGAAGGTTACGCCGACCGCGAATACATGGATCGCTACACCGATTGCCCGAATGAACTGGAAGCGCACCTTGCGACCCGTACCCCGGAATGGGCATCGTCCATCTCGGGCGTGCCGGTCGAGGAGATCGAGGCGTTCGCCCGCCTGGTCGGTCAGACCAAGCGTTCGTTCTTTCGCCTCGGCTATGGCTTCACCCGGAGCCGTAACGGCGCGGCGCAGATGCATGCGGCGCTGTGTATCCCGGCGGTGACCGGCGCCTGGCAACACGAGGGCGGTGGCGCGTTCTTCAACAATTTTGCGATCTGGAAGTTCGATGAATCCATCATCGAAGGCCACGATGCACTCGATCGCACCACCCGCTGGCTCGACCAGTCCCAGATTGGACGTATCCTGACCGGTGACGCGGAAGCCTTGAAGGGCGGACCGCCGGTCAAGGCAATGCTGATCCAGAACACCAACCCGATGACGGTGGCGCCGGAGCAGGCGCTGGTGCGCAAGGGTTTTGCGCGCGAAGACCTGTTCATGGTGGTGCATGAGCAGTTCATGACCGAGACGGCTGTCATGGCTGACATCGTGCTGCCGGCGACCATGTTCATGGAGCACGACGACCTCTATTACGGTGGCGGACATCAGCATATTTCGGTGGGCGCCAAGCTGATCGACCCGCCCGGCGAGTGCCGCTCGAACCACGAGGTGTTGCAGGGCCTCGGTCGCCGGCTTAACGCCGTGCATCCCGGTTTTACGATGTCGCCGCGCGAACTGATCGACGCGACGCTGCAGAAGAGCGGCCATGGCGATATTGCGGCTCTGGAGGCGGATCTGTGGCGCGACCTCCAGCCGGATTTCCGCACCTCGCATTACCTCGACGGTTTTGCGCATGCGGACAAGAAGTTTCACTTCAAGGCTGATTGGGCGAACCCGCCCTTCGGCAACGCTTTGGGACCTTGGGCGCAGATGCCGTCGCTGCCGGACCATTGGACGATTATCGAGGAAGCGGATGAGACCCATCCGTTCCGGCTCGCCACCAGTCCCGCGCGCAGCTTCCTCAACACCAGCTTCAACGAAACGCCATCTTCGATTGCGCGCGAGGGCGAGCCCTCGGTGATGATGCACCCCGATGATGCCGCGACGCTCGGGCTCGCCGATGGGGATGTCGTCTCACTCGGCAACGTGAGAGGTGAGACGAATTTGACGGTAAAGCTGTTCGACGGGCTGCGACGCGGCGTATTGATCGCGGAATCCATCCAGCCGAACAAGGCCCATATCGGCGGTCGCGGTATCAACATGCTGACCGGAGCCGAGGCGGTCGCCCCCGTGGGCGGTGCGGCGTTCCATGACAACAAGGTCTGGGTGAAGAAGGCCATGCCCTCGGCTTAAATCCTGCTTGCAGTCCGGCGTCATCCTGCCGCAAATGTTCGCCAATCCATGGCAAACAGGGCGAGCGGAACAATGACCGACAACAGCAGCGTAATACGCGAGAAGCGCGGACAGGCATTCTGGATTACCATCAACCGGCCGGACAAGCGCAACGCCATCAATGCCGACGCGGTCGCCGGTATTGCGAAGGGTTATCGCGACGCCCATGACGACAAGGAAGTGCGCGTCATCGTGCTGACGGGGGCGGGTGACAAGGCGTTTTGCGCCGGCGCCGACCTGCAGAACAGCGGCGCTGCCTTCTCGATGGATTTTTCCAAGCCGAATGTCGACTACGCCGATCTGTTGCGGCTGTCGCAGAATGCCACCAAGCCTGCGATCGCACGGGTAGGAGGCGTCTGCATGGCCGGCGGCATGGGCTTGTTGTGCATGACGGATATGGCGGTGGCCGCCGATCACGTGATTTTCGGGCTGCCCGAAGTAAAGGTCGGCGTATTTCCGATGCAGGTGATGAGCCTGTTGCAATCGATGGCGCCACCGCGCCTCGTCAATGAATGGGCGCTGACGGGCGAGCCGTTCGATGCGAAGGCGGCTCAGGCCGCCGGGCTGCTGAATTACGTGGTGCCGCCAGCCGAGCTCGACACCAAGGTCGAATGGCTGATCAGCCGTATCGTCGACAAATCGCCGACAGCGATCCGGCGCGGCAAATATGCCATGCGCGCCATCGCCTCGATGTCGTTCGACGAAAGCATCGCCTACACCGAAAGCCAGATTGCCTTGCTGGCCATGACGGAAGACGCCAAGGAAGGCCTCAAGGCGTTTGGCGAGAAGCGCAAACCGTCATGGCCGGGGCGGTGAGCTTCTCGGTTATCTGCACGACCGCTGATCGTGCAGTGTGTATCGGTCAGCGTTATTGCGCTCCGAACGATACGGAGGCGCGTGCGCGATAGGTCCAGAGGCCGAAACTGCCTCCGATGCCGCTACGCTCACCGCCGATCGCAACCTGTGCTCCGTTGTTGAACTTTGCAGCTAACCCGCCGATTGCGCGGGCCGACCAGCCATCGAACACATTGATGACAGGAATTGCGGGGACAGCCGCAACCAGTGTCACATTGTCCGAATTGAAATAGTAATCGCTGTAGACCCCTACATAAGGGACCAGCGTGGCTGTCGATATCCAGGCCACGGGATAGGACAGCTTCACGCCTCCACTGGCGCGGCCGACTGCGAAGTTGCGATCACTCAGCAGGATACCAAGCGTATCTCTGTAGGCATTCTCGTGCTCCCACAACGCATAGATCCGCGCGGAGGGCTCGATCTGCAGGCCCCAACTTTGGTAAGTGCCAGTTAGTCCACTGGAGAGCAGCCAACGTTGTCCGCCAAATTGACCGGAGGCAGTGCCCGCGCTGCCGTCATAGCCGATGCCGGAATAGGCGAACGCTGCATCGAAGCGAATGTTCGGCGCAAGCATCCATCCCAGGTACGAACCAACCGTCCAACCATCGCCTTTCAACCGTCCCTGCAGCGCGTCGGATCGATAATCGAAGGTCTCGTAGCCGCCGAGCACGCCGATCAGGAAATTCGGCGTCAGCTTGCGGGTAACCCCTGCCAGCAGGTTGACTTGATCGCCTGAGAGCAACGAGGCACCGGTCACCACGCCCAATCCACCGGTCCCCCAGCGATCCAGGTGGGCGCCACGGACTTCGGCCCAGCCATACCAATCCCGCTGTTCGACCCGACGCGGTGGTGCCTTGGCATAACCGCCGGCATAGGCCAGCGCGCCGAAGGCATCGTTCACGCGATCCCGTTGTTCCGGTGCAAAGCTGCGCGCCGTTCCGAACGAGCCGCCGGCGCTGCTGAATGGATCCGCGGCATGCGCGATGGTATCCGGCTTTCCGTCCGGGTCAGCCGCGAAATTGAAGCGAACGCCTCCGCCACTGACAGTGGCGGGCGGACCGCCGCCGCCAAAGCCCTCTGATATGGCGCTGTCGACCGCGCCCGATATCGCCGAACCGGAATTCTGCGCGACAACCTTGGTGGCCATCGCTTGCAGCGCCTGTAACTTGGCGCTGTCAGCCGTGCCGCCGACCGCCTGAGTCAAAGCCGCCGACGTACTCGCGGTAAAGCTTCCTGCACCAGCGTAGGCGGCGGTGATGCTGTGGTTTCCCTGCGTAAGGTTTGCGGTCGTGAAAGTTGCGACGCCTTGCGAGTGCGCCGTTACCGATCACGGCGCCGCCGTCGAGAAAGTTCACCGTTCCCGTCGGTGTGCCGCCGGTACCACTGACGGTAGCGGTGAAGGTGACGGATTGGCCGACGGCGGATGGATTGAGCGATGAGGTCACCGTCATCGTTGTTGCAGCCGCTACGGCCTGGCAGACGACGGCAATGGTTATGCTGGCGGCGGCGGTCTCGCCGACCCCCGATTGTGCGAATACTTCGGTGCCGTTCGCGGTCAGGCTCAGCGTCGTTCCATTGGCAATCGAATTGCCGTTCACTGCCGCGGCGCCCAGCCTCAGGACCAGCGAATTTGGCGTATTGAGAGAAGCAGCATTGCCCGGATTAGTAACGGTCAATGTCAACTTTTCGCCGGCTGAAAAAGCAGCATTGACGGGTGGACTATTGACGGTGCCGCCCACCGTTTTCGTAAAATTGAGCGTGCCACCGTTTACGGCATCACATCCAGCTGAAGCGAACGCGGCTGCCGGCGCCAAAAGGCTCGCGCATAACCCGAGCGTCAGCGCCCAAGCGGCATTCGAACTCCCAAGCCGCCGCTTGGAGCGGCGTGCATTCCCCATTCCCAGCACGTCAGCCCCCAAACCCATCGTAGGAAATTGCTTAATTATGAGTCGATGGTATCGGAGTCGGAACTCCGATCAATGCGGCCAGGGCGGGTTTTGACAATCGCTTCAGGCATGTTGCGCTTCGGCAACAAATATCGAGCGCGCTTTGAGAAGCCGCTTCCTGAACGCCTCGTTCGGATGGTGTTCGGCCTGTGACGGCCTGCACTTATCCGGCGTTGGCCTTAAGCCCAGCGGCCTCGATGCCCGCGACGGCGCAGACTTCATCATTGTCCGAGGTGTCGCCGCTGACACCGACAGCGCCGAGCAAAACGCCGCCGTCCTGGATCAGCACCCCGCCGGGCACCGGAACAAGGCGGCCTTGCGCCATCGTGTTTATCGCGCTGACGAAATAGGCCTGCTCCTGCGCCCGCTGGAACAGCGCGCGTGAGCCCATGCCCAGCGCCAGCGCGCCATAGGCCTTGCCGTGTGCGATTTCGGCCCGCATCAGGCTGGTGCCGTCCTGCGCCGCGGTGACTTTGACGCAGCCGCGTGCATCGAGAATGGTGATGACCAGCGGCTTCAGTTTTTTCTCGACGCCCTTGGCAAGCGCGGCATCTAGAATTTTACGGGCGACGTCGAGCGTGAGTTCAGCCATGGATCGGTTCCTTTGCATGTGAGGAGAGAGGTGAATTGGACTTTGCGCGGTCGAGGCTCATCGCCAGAACGCGTGCGACGTGAAGGGCGGATCGCCCGCTGCCATCCTTGATCTGATGCCGGCACGAGGTGCCATCGGCAACGATCAGTGTGGCTTGGTCGGCGCCGCGGACGGCCGGCAGCAGTGAGAGTTCGGCCATTTGCATCGAAGCCTCATAGGTGTCGGCACCATAGCCGAAGGCGCCGGCCATGCCGCAGCAACTGGACTCGATGATCTCGACGTTCAGGTCGGGCACGAGGCGAAGCGCTTTTTCGACCGGCTTGAACGCACCAAATGATTTCTGATGGCAGTGGCCGTGAACCAGCGCCTTGGCAGGCATCGAACCAAGCGGCAGCCGCAGACGGCCGGCCTCCGCCTCGCGAACCAGGAATTCCTCGAACAGCAGCGCATGCATGCCAATGCTCTTGGCGTCGTTATCGGAGCGCAAGGAAAGCAGCTCATCGCGCAGCGTCAGAAGACAACTCGGCTCCAGTCCGACGATTGGAACGCCGCGCGCGGCGAACGGCGCATAGGTTGCCACCAGCCGGTCCAATTCGGCTCGCGCTTGATCAACCAGACCAGCAGAGAGGAACGTACGCCCGCAGCACAGCGGCCGCGCGTGGTCTGCCGGTTTTGGAATGTGGACGCGGTATCCGCCTTCGACCAGCACGCGCAGCGCGGCATCGAGATTTTCCCGCTCATAGGCACGGTTGAACGTATCGGCGAACAGCACGACTTCGCGGCCACTCTCCGGCCCGAAGGCCTCGGCATCGGTTCGGAACACATCGCGGCGGAATGCGGGCAGGGCGCGTTGCGCACTGATGCCGGCGAATTTTTCCAACAGCTTGCGCAACGACGGGTTGCCGTTGCGCCAGTTGGCGAGTGGGGCGAGGCGGGCCGCGAGGCCGGCATAGCGGGGCAGATACCCCACCAGCCGGTCGCGCAGCGAAAGCCCATGCGTTGCTGCCCGTGCCGCCAGCACCTCGATCTTCATCTTGGCCATGTCCACGCCGGTCGGGCATTCGTGACGGCAAGCCTTGCAGGAGACGCAGAGTTTCAGCGTGTCCATCATCTCGTCGGAAGCCAGCGCGTTAGGCCCGAGCTGACCGGAGATCGCCAGCCGCAGCGTATTGGCGCGGCCGCGCGTGACGTCCTTCTCGTTGCGGGTCGCACGGTAGGACGGACACATCACGCCGCCTTCGAGCTTCCGGCAGGCGCCGTTGTTGTTGCACATTTCGACGGCACCCTGGAAGCCGCCGCCGGCACCGGGATAGGCCGACCAATCGAGCGCTGTTTTCAGCTCGCCGATGCGGTAATCGGGCGGATAGCGAAACAGCGAACGGTCGTCCATTTTGGGCGGATCGACGATCTTGCCGGGATTGAGGACATTGTCCGGGTCGAAGCGATGCTTGACCTCCCTGAAATCGGCAGCGATGCGCGAACCGAACATCGCTTCATGGAATTCGGAGCGGACCAGGCCGTCACCGTGCTCGCCGGAGTGCGAGCCCTTGTATTCGCGCACCATCTCGAAGGTCTCTTCGGCGATGGCGCGCATCGCCTTGACATCCTTCTCCAGCTTCAGATTGAGCACGGGACGCACATGAAGGCAGCCTTCGGAGGCGTGCGCATACATGGTGCCGCGGGTGCCGTGCTTTTCAAAAATGCCGTTGAGGCGTTCGGTATAGTCGGCAAGATGCGGCAGCGGCACCGCGCAGTCCTCGACAAAGGAGACCGGCTTGCCCTCCTGCTTCATCGACATCATGACGTTGAGGCCCGCGGCGCGGAAGTCGGCGATGCCGGTCTGCAGCGCGGGTTCTGTGATTTCAACCACGCCGCCCCATTTGCGCTGCGGCTTGTCCCAACCGAAGCCGAGATCGGCCATCAGCTCGCCGAGCTGCTTCAGGCGGCGCTGGTTTTCAGCCTGATCTTCCTCGGCGAATTCCACGATCAGCACCGCATCGGGGTTGCCGCGCACGGCGGTACTGATGATTGGCTGGAACATCGCGATCTCGCGGCCCAGCGCGATCATGGTGCGATCGACCAGTTCGACTGCAATCGGGCGGAGTTTTACCAGATGCTGGGCCGCGTCCATCGCCTCATAGAAGTTGCCGAAATGACAGACGCCCAGCACCTTGTTGCGGATGATCGGCCATAGCTTGAGCTCGACCTGCGTGGTGAAGGCCAGCGTGCCTTCGGAGCCGACCAGCAGGTGCGCCATGTTGTTCGCCGCGTTGCGCGGTACCAGCGCATCGAGATTGTAGCCGCCGACGCGGCGCTGCACTTGCGGAAATCTTTCGGCGATCTCGGCTGCCTCGCGCTTGCCGAGATCGAGCATGTCGCGAAACAGCGCGAGCCCGCTATCTGGTGAATTCACGCGCGCGAGATCGCGCGGCACCTCGCCAAAATGCAGCAGCGTGCCGTCGGCCAGGGCCGCATCCATCGACAGCGTATTGTCGCGCATGGTGCCGTAGCGGAGCGAGCGTCCGCCGCAGGAATTATTGCCGGCCATGCCGCCGATGGTGGCGCGCGACGCCGTCGAGACGTCGACCGGAAACCACAGTCCGTGCTTCTTGAGTTGGCGGTTGAGGTCGTCGAGCACGATGCCGGGTTCGACAACGCAGGTGCGATTTTCGACATCGAGCGAGAGGACGCGGTTCAGATGTTTGGAAAAATCGACGACGATCCCCTCATTGACGGTCTGGCCGCATTGCGAGGTGCCGCCGCCGCGCGGGGTGACGATTCGGCCAGCGTCCCCTGCGATGGCCAGCGTCCGCAACGCCTCGTCCATGGTCCGGGGGACCACGACGCCAAGGGGCATCATCTGGTAGAACGAGGCGTCAGTCGCGTAGCGGCCACGGTTGAATTCGTCGAAGAAGACGTCACCGGTAATCTCGCGAGCAAGACGCACGGCGAGGGCGCTGTTTTCGGCCGAGTTTTGTGACTTTTCGGCCCCTGTTGCCGCCATTGCCTTGGTCTCGTGAGTGCTCCTCAGTGTCTTGCCTGCCGGGGTCCGGCTTGGCAAGGCAAAGCCCTGCTTCTTCTGCATTGACGGGCCCCGCCGGGCGGGGGACAAGCTCGCCGAATAGTGATATTCGAGCGGCTCGTGAAGCCAAGACTTGTGAAGCCAAAGACAAGACCGGGAAGGACGCCCCATGACTGTGCACTCTGGACGGCATTTTCTGCAGATTCCGGGACCGACCAACGTGCCGGACCGGGTGCTGCGCGCCATGGACATGCCAACCATGGATCATCGGGGTCCCGAATTCGCCGAGATCGGCCACGCGGTGCTGGCGGCCATGCAGCGGGTGTTCCGCACCAAGCAGCCGGTGATCATCTACCCGTCGTCGGGCACCGGCGCCTGGGAAGCGGCGATCGTCAACACGCTTCAACCCGGCGACAAGGTCCTGATGGCCGAGACCGGCCAGTTCGCCGTGCTGTGGCGCGGCATCGCCGACAAATTCAAGCTCGATGTTGATTTTCTGCCCGGCGACTGGCGCCACGGCGCTGATCTGGAGCAGATCGAGGCCCGGCTGACGGCCGACCGCCAGCACAAGATCAAGGCGGTCATGGTCGTGCACAACGAGACCTCGACGGCCTGCGTCACCTATCCACTCGAAGTCCGCAAGGTTCTCGACCGCGTCAAGCATCCAGCGCTGCTGATGGTCGACACCATTTCCGGTCTCGGCTCACTGGAATATGAGCACGACGCCTGGGGCATCGACGTGTCGGTCGCGGGGTCACAGAAGGGACTGATGCTGCCGCCGGGTCTCGGCTTCAACGCCATATCGGAAAAGGCGCTCGCGGCCGCAAAGGCCAATCCGGCGATGCGTTCCTATTGGGACTGGCAGGAAGTCATCGCGATCAACAAGGCGGGCACCTGGCCCTATACGCCGGCAACCAATCTGCTGTTCGGGCTTCGCGAAGCGGTCAAGATGCTCGAAGAAGAGGGACTGGAAAACGTCTTCGCGCGCCACAAGCGCCACAGCGCTGCGACGCGTGCGGCCATCAAGGCGTGGGGCCTGGAAACGCAGTGCCAGGAACAGGGCGCACATTCGCCGGCGCTGACTGGCGTGGTGATGCCGGATGGCCATGACGCCGACAATTTCCGCAAAGTGGTGCTGGAAAACTTCGACATGTCGCTCGGCACCGGCCTCAACAAGATCAAGGGCAAGGTGTTCCGGATCGGCCATATCGGCCATTTCAACGATCTGATGCTGATGGGCACGCTGTCGGGCGTCGAAATGGGTCTCGATCTCGCGAAGGTGCCGCATCGAGGCGGGGGAGTGCTGGCGGCGATGGAAGTGCTCAAGGGACGCGATGTGGTTTCCATTCCAAAGGTCGCCGTCGCCTGAACCGGTCCCAACAACGAAAAGAACGGAAAGAACTGCGATGAACGCACCGGTAGCTGCAACTGAAGACCTGCTCTATTCCGTCGAGGACGGTATCGCCCGGCTGACGTTCAACCGGCCGCAGGCGCGCAACGCGCTGACCTTTGCGATGTATGAGCAGATGGCGGCGATCTGCGAGAGCGTCAACCAGGACCGCTCGATCAAGGCGATGATCCTGACCGGCACGGGGGACAAGGCGTTCGCATCGGGTACCGACATTTCGCAGTTCCGTGCCTTCAAGACCGCGGAGGACGCACTCGAATATGAGGAGCGGATCGATCGCGTGCTGGGCACATTGGAGAAGGTCCGGGTGCCGACGATTGCGGCCATTGCTGGTGCCTGCACTGGTGGCGGCGCCGGGATTGCCGCCTGCTGCGATATCCGGATCGGCACCGCAACGACGCGCATCGGCTTTCCCATCGCGCGCACGCTGGGCAACTGCCTGTCGATGTCCAACATCAGCCGGGTTGTTGCGTTGGTCGGGCCGGCGCGGACCAAGGACCTGATTTTTACGGCGCGGCTGATCGAGGCCCCGGAGGCGCTGTCGCTCGGCCTGCTCAACGAGGTGGTGCCTGACGTTCCGACGCTGCAGCGCCGCGCCGATGAAACCGCCAAGCTCGTTGCTGGTCATGCGCCGATCACGATGGAAACCGCCAAGGAAGCGGTGCTTCGTATCCGCCGCACTTTGTCGCGCGAGGAAGGCCGAGATCTGATCCTGCGCGCCTACATGAGCGAGGATTTTCGCGAGGGAATGGATGCCTTCCTCAACAAGCGTACGCCGAACTGGAAGGGCAAATAGGGTTCGGGCCTAGCTTCAATCACGATTGGGTTTCCGTATCGTCGCGAACCTGGTTTGCTCGGCTCATGCGAAAGTCATAGGCAGCGTGGGCCGGTTCGACTTGAACTGGCGTTGTTAAATCCGCACAATGGTACCGTGTGTGTTTGCGTTTCTATAATTAAAACAAAGACATAGGGAAGAAACACGTGGGACAGATTCTGAAAGCCACGGCCGCCTTGGCGGCCATGATCGTCAGCGTACCGGCGTTCGCTGCCTGGGAGCCGACCAAACCGGTTGAAATCGTGGTCGCAGCAGGTGCCGGCGGCGCCTCCGACCAGATGGCTCGGATGATGCAGGCGGCAATCCAGAAGAATAATTTGATGAAGCAGCCGATCGTGGTCTCGCTCAAGGGCGGAGCCTCCGGCGCCGAGGCGTTGATGTATATGAAATCCAGCGACGGCGACCCCAACAAGGTGCTGATCGCCTATTCGCTGATCTACATGCTGCCGTTGTCGGCGAAGATTCCCTTCAATTGGCGCGATCTCACGCCGGTGTCGGTGGTTGCGCTCGATCAGTTCGTGCTGTGGGACAATGCCGCCGGACCGAAAACCGTCAAGGAATTCGTTGCGGCCGCCAAGGCTGCGAGTTCGCCGTTCAAGATGGGCGGCACCGGCTCCAAGCGCGAGGATCACGTGCTCACCGTGTTCATGGAGCAGAGGACAGGCGCGAAGTTCTCCTATCTGCCGTACAAATCCGGCGGCGAAGCCGCGACGC
This sequence comes from Bradyrhizobium sp. AUGA SZCCT0177, assembly GCF_018130125.1. Lineage (NCBI taxonomy): Bacteria > Pseudomonadati > Pseudomonadota > Alphaproteobacteria > Hyphomicrobiales > Nitrobacteraceae > Bradyrhizobium > Bradyrhizobium sp. AUGA SZCCT0177. The sequence continues at coordinate 235,173 of NZ_JAFCMA010000006.1, forward strand.
AACTGGTTGGCAACCACACCGAATCCAACGTCAACAATCCGTCCGAAAATCTCGAGGTCTGGCGCGCCGGCCAGGTCCGCGCGCTGTGCGTGTTCGACAAGGAGCGTATCGCCTACAAGACCAAGGTCACCGAGACGCAATCCTGGAACGATATCCCGACCTGCAAGGAAGAAGGGCTCGACGTGCAGTATCTGATGCTGCGCGCGATGTTCCTGCCGGGCAAGGTCACGCCGGACCAACAGGCGTTCTATGTCGATCTGTTCCAGAAGGTGACGCAGACCGCAGAGTACAAGGAATACATGGAAAAGCAGGCGCTGAAGCCGATCTTCCTAACCGGCAAGGACATGGTGAAGTTCCTCGAGGAGGATGACAAGCTCAACACCTCGCTGATGAACGAAGCCGGTTTCGTGGCGAAGTAAGCCCGCCGTAGCGCGTTATTTCCCGGCAGGACCGTATCCAGCGATCCTGCCGAGAACGTTCTTGATCTCTGCTTTCGGCAGCAAGCGCGGCGTGCCGATCTGAAGGCAGCCGTGGTATTGCCGCGCCAGCGCTTCGACCTCCACCGCAAGCCACATTGCCTTCGACAGCGAAGGTCCGACGGCGATCATGCCGTGATGCTCCAGCAGGCAGGCCAGGCGGTCCTCGAGCGCCCGAACGGCGTGTTCCGACAGTTCCTGCGTGCCGAACGTCGCATAGGGCGCGCAGCGGATGGTGTCGCCGCCGGCGACCGCGATCATGTAATGGATCGGCGGGATTTCCAGACCCATGATCGCGAGGATCGTCGAATAGGGTGGATGCGCGTGCACCACCGCGTTGACCTCGGGCCGTGCCTTCAGAATGTCGAGGTGAAACCGCCACTCGCTCGACGGTCGCTGCGCCGCGTCGAACGAACCGTCCAGACCCATGAACACGATCTGCTCCGGCTGCATCGTTTCATAGGGCACGCTGGTCGGCGTGATCAGCAGGCCGGTGTCATGCCGCAGGCTGATATTCCCGGACGTGCCTTGATTAATGCCAAGCGCATTCATGCTGCGGCAGGCGTCGATGATGGACTGGCGCTTTTTCCGCTCGCTGGTGGCCGACATCCACTTTCTCCTGATAGCTGCAGCGTCAAATCACCAGCCCTGCCAGAGGGCCTTTGCAGTAGGCGAACAATGGTTGATTATTGCGTCGCAGTATAGTCGAACATCCAAGTGTGCTGGGAACAAGCCGGAGCGGTCGCTCCGGGAAACATTCTGGGAGCAATCATGACGAATGCCGTGCTTGGCATTATCGGCGGATCCGGCATTTACGATCTGCCGGGGTTGGAAAATGTCCGCGACGAGGCAATCGAAAGCCCCTGGGGCGAGGCTTCTGCGCCCGTCAGGCATGGTGTCATCGCCGGGCTGCCGATCGTATTTCTGCCCCGGCATGGCAAAGGGCACGTTCTGTCGCCTTCGGACATCAACTACCGCGCCAATATCGACGTCCTGAAACGGGCAGGGGTTACCGACCTGATTTCGCTCTCGGCCTGCGGTTCGTTTCGGGAGGATCTGCCACCCGGCACATTCGTGCTCGTCGATCAGTTCGTGGACCGCACCCACAAGCGCGAAAGTTCATTCTTCGGCAAAGGCTGCGTTGCCCATGTCTCGATGGCTCATCCGGTGTCACCGCGCCTATTGGTGCATTTGGCGGAGGCCGCCAAGGCCGAGGACATCGCAGCTGTGCAAGGCGGCACCTATGTCTGTATGGAGGGTCCTCAGTTCTCCAGCCTTGCCGAGAGCCTGACCTACAAGACGCAGGGCTATTCGGTGATCGGGATGACCAACATGCCGGAAGCCAAGCTCGCCCGTGAGGCCGAGATCTGTTACGCCAGCGTGGCGATGGTTACCGATTTCGATTGCTGGCATCCCCAGCACGACGCCGTGACGGTTCAGGACATCATTCGCGTGCTGAACTCGAATGCCGAAAAGGCCAAGGGCCTGGTTGCGCGCCTTGCCAGGGATTTCCCGCGCGAGCACGAACCGTGTCCGATCGGCTCGGATCGGGCCCTTGATACCGCGCTGATCACGGCGCCGGAGGCGCGAGATCCCGCATTGCTCAGCAAGCTCGACGCGGTGGCCGGCAGGGTGTTGCGTTCATGAAGGTCGATGGCAGGCATTTTCGCAGCATCTGGCTCGAGCCCGATGGATGGTCGGTCGGGGCGATCGACCAGCGACGGCTGCCGCATGATTTCGTCATCGCGCGGATGACGAGTGCGGCGGACGCCGGCGAAGCCATCCGTTCCATGCTGGTGCGCGGCGCGCCGCTGATCGGCGCAACCGCCGCTTATGGCATGGCGCTGGCTATGCGCGCCGATGCCTCCGATGCCGCGCTTGACCTTGCCTACAAGATGCTGATTGCGACCCGGCCGACGGCCATCAACCTGAAATGGGCGCTCGATGAAATGCACGGGATGCTGCGGCCCTTGCCGCCGTCAGGACGTGTCGCGGCGGCCTACAAGCGCGCCACTGAAATCGCGGAGGAGGACGTCGCGATCAATCAGGCCATAGGACAGCACGGTTTGGCGCTGATCGAAGCGATTGCCGCGACCAAGCCGGGAGAGACGGTCAACATCCTGACGCACTGCAACGCTGGATGGCTGGCGACGGTCGATTTCGGTACCGCGACGGCTCCGGTCTACCTCGCGCATGATCGTGGCCTGAAGCTCCATGTTTGGGTCGACGAAACCCGGCCCCGCAATCAAGGCGCCTCCCTCACGGCGTGGGAACTTGGCCACCATGGTGTCCCGCATACGGTGATCGCCGACAACACCGGTGGCCACCTGATGCAGCACCGGATGGTCGATCTGGCCATCGTCGGAACCGACCGGGTGGCTGCCAATGGCGACGTCTGCAACAAGATCGGAACCTACTTGAAGGCGCTCGCCGCGCACGACAACGGCGTGCCGTTCTATGTTGCGCTGCCGTCGCCGACCATCGACTTTAGTATCGACGACGGAATAAAGCAGATTCCGATCGAACAGCGCGCTTCCGATGAAGTCGCGACCATGACCGGCCGCACCACCGATGGGCGTATCGAAACGGTGCGGGTGGTGCCTGCGGGATCGCCGGTCGCCAATTATGCGTTCGATGTCACGCCGGCGCGGCTGGTAACCGGATTGATCACCGAGCGTGGTGTGCTGAGGCCTGAACGTGCTGCACTTGCGAGCACGTTTCCCGATCGGGTCCGGTAGCGTTTTCGCGCGAAGCATGCCCTCGGACTTGATCCGAGGGTGGAAGCCGGTTCGCGTTGAGAACACGCGTCAAACCAAAGCATTCGCTGAAGTTACATTGACGCGGCCAACACCAGCACTGTATCCCGTATGCCACGTCAGTCAGCCGGGATAGATCTCACCCAATGTCCAATACCGACATCGAAATCGTCGTCGACGATCCAACCGCGCCTGAGGTCAATTCACCTGTCGTGACGAGCGTCCGCATCGTCGACGTCGTGGTGTCATTGCTCCTTCTGGCGCTCGCGCTGACGCTCGGATGGGACAATTGGCGCACCGGCGCCGCCTGGGACTCCACCGGCCCGCAGGCCGGTTATTTTCCGTTCTATCTGTCGGTCATCCTCGGTGGTGCCAGCCTCTATGGTCTCGTCACCGCTTTCCTGTCGCGCAAGGAAGCCGCCGAGACTTTCGTCACGCAGGCCCAGCTTCGCCGCGTCATGGCCGTGTTCGTGCCGACGCTGCTGTTCTGTCTGGCCATGCAATTTCTCGGACTCTATGTCGCGAGCTTCCTCCTGGTTTCGACCTTCATGCGCGTGGTGGGCAAGATCGCGTTGTGGAAGTCGCTGCTGACGGCCTTTGTGTTCACCGCTGTGATGTTCGTGACTTTCGACATCGCGTTTGACGTCATCATGCCGAAGGGCCCGCTCGAAGCGGCCCTCGGCCGTTAGTAGATCGCAGGTAGTCTGATGGAAGCCTTCGGTCTACTCATGCACGGCTTTGCCGTCCTGCTGACATGGAAGACGCTCGTCCTGATGATGGTCGGGCTGGTGCTCGGCATTTTCGTCGGCGTGCTGCCGGGACTTGGCGGGCCGAACGGTGTGGCGATCCTGCTGCCGTTGACCTTCACGATGGATCCGACCTCGGCCATCGTGATGCTGTCCTGCATTTATTGGGGCGCGCTGTTCGGCGGCGCCATCACGTCCATCCTGTTCAACATTCCCGGCGAGGCCTGGTCGGTCGCGACCACCTTCGATGGTTATCCGATGGCGCAGCAGGGCAGGGCTGCGGAAGCGCTGACTGCGGCGTTTACTTCCTCGTTCATCGGTTCGCTGGTGGCGGTGCTGTTGATCACGTTTCTGGCGCCGATGATCTCGTCCTTTGCGCTGAAGTTCGGCCCGCCTGAATTCTTTGCGGTCTATCTGCTCACCTTCTGCTCCTTTGTGGGGCTTGGCCGCGAGGCCAAGCACAAGACTGTCATTTCGATGTCGCTCGGTCTGCTGCTCGCCGGCGTTGGAATGGACACGGTGTCCGGCCAGTTGCGCATGACCTTTGGTTCGACTGACCTCTTGCGCGGCATTAATTTTCTGGTCGCGGTCATCGGCCTGTTCGGCATCAGCGAGATACTGCTGACGATGGAAGAGCGCCTCGCGTTGCGCGGACACGCCGCCGGGATCAGTCTGCGCGTCGTGTTGTCGGTCTGGAGAGACCTGCCGAAATATTGGGTGACGCTGCTTCGTTCGTCGTTCATCGGCTGCTGGCTCGGCATTACGCCGGGTGGCGCGATTGCGGCCTCGTTCATGGGCTACAATCTCGCCAAGCGTTTTTCCAAGGACCCGGACGGTTTCGGCAAGGGCCGCATCGAAGGTGTGTTTGCGCCGGAAACGGCGGCGCATGCCTCGGGTACGGCAGCACTGCTGCCGATGCTGGCGCTCGGTATTCCGGGCTCCGGCACTGCGGCAATCCTGCTCGGCGGCTTGATGGTGTGGGGCCTCAACCCCGGGCCATTGTTGTTCGTCGAACACAAGGACTTCGTCTGGGGCCTGATTGCCTCGATGTATCTCGGCAACGTGGTCGGTCTTGTGCTGGTGCTGACGACGGTGCCGATCTTTGCCTCGATCCTGCGGGTGCCGTTCGCAGCGGTCGCGCCGATGATCGTGGTGTCCTGCGCGATCGGTGCCTATGCCATCCAGAATGCGATGTTCGACATCTGGCTGATGCTTGGCTTCGGCGTCGTCGGCTACGTCTTCAAGAAGATCGGAATACCGCTCGCGCCGTTCACGTTGGCGCTGGTACTCGGCAACCGGGCCGAGGATGCGTTCCGCCTGTCGATGATCGGATCCGGCGGAGACATGAAGGTGTTCTGGTCCAACGGCCTTGTTGGCTCGATTACAACACTGGCGATCGTTCTCCTGTTCTGGCCCGTGATCGACAAGCTATTTGGCAGTTTCGCCCGGCTGATGCGGACGTCAAAAAGTAACGCCTAGCCAGATATTTAGGGCGGATTTGGTGTTTTTTCACCCTGACGCCGGCTAATCCGCCGATGGAACTCAATTGTGTCCACTTGTTGCTCCCGGGTAACAGGATACGGCATCCGTTTCTGTATACTGGTTCCAGTTCAATTTCACGTTTTAGGGAACCCCCCATGAATCGCATTCTGATTGCAGGCGCCGCGATTGTTTCGCTGCTCACGACAAGCGCTTTCGCTGCCGACCTGGCCCCGCGGCCGTATACCAAGGCTCCCGTGATCGTCGATCCCGGCTACAACTGGACCGGGTTCTATGTCGGTCTCAACGGCGGCTATAGCTGGGGCAGGGCGCGTAACACGTTCGAACCGGGTGCACCGCTTGGGATCACCACGTTTGGGCAGAATGTCGATGGCGGTCTCGGCGGCGCGCAGATCGGTTATAATTGGCAGCTGGATCGCACCTGGGTGGTCGGACTTGAAGCTGACATCCAGGGTACGGGGGAACGCGGAGGATCGCGTGATCAACTCGGAGCGATCAGAGTCGGCAACATAGGTGCAACCTTGTTCGCCGACACCACCACGAGCTTGCCCTGGTTTGCAACCTTCAGGGCCCGTGGCGGCGTCCTCGTTGACCCGAGTTTGTTGCTGTACGCGACAGGCGGTCTGGCGGTTGGTGAGGTCAAGGTGGCGACGACGCCGACCGGGATCTTCCAGCTGTTCGACGGCAACAGCAACGTGACCATCGGCGCACCGTTCACGGTCATTGGGACCACGGTGTCCGGAAGTGAGACGCGTGTGGGTTGGACAGTTGGAGCCGGCCTTGAGAAGAAATTCGCCAGGAACTGGTCGGCGAAGCTCGAATATCTCTATATGGACTTCGGCTCGAAGACCTACTTCGGCGGAACGGCCAATCAGACCACCGTCAGGTTCCATGACCATGTTGCCCGCGCCGGCATCAACTACCAGTTCACCGCGGGTCCGGTCGTCGCCAAGTACTGAGCGACAGAACGATAGGAATAAAAAAAGCCCCGGTTTTCCGGGGCTTTTTCGTGTGGTGAGTTCCAGCCGTGCTGATGCCGCTCAGACCACCTTGCGTTGCCTGAGATCGGCGATCTCTTCCTTGCCGAAACCGAATTCAGCAAGCACTTCTTCGGTCTGTTCACCGAACTCCGGCGGACGTGCCGCCATGCTGCTTGGCGTCCGCGACAAAGTTATCGGCTGGCCGACCAGTTGGATGTGCCTGTTTTCGTCGTTAGGCACGTGCTGCGCGATGCCGAGATGCTTGACCTGGTCGTCGTCGAACATCTGGTCGATCGAGTAGATTGGGCCACAGGGCACGCCGGCGGCGTTGAGCTCGCAGACCCAGGTCTCGGTGGATTTCTTCTCGGTGAGCTTCCCAATGGCAGCATTGAGCGCGTCGCGGTTCTTCGAGCGGGCGGGAGAGGTGGCGTAGTCGGGATTGGTGAGGAGTTCAGGCGCGCCGATCGCCTGCGCGCAGCGCTCCCAGATCCGCCCGCCGGTGGTGGCAATATTGATATAGCCGTCGGACGTCTTGAAGACGCCGGTTGGAATGCTGGTCGGGTGGTTGTTGCCGGCCTGCTTGGCCACGTCCTTTTCCATCAGCCAGCGCGCGGCCTGGAAATCCAGCATGAAGATCTGGGCCTGCAGGAGCGATGTCTGCACCCACTGGCCTTCGCCGGAGACGTCGCGTTCGAGCAGCGCCGTAAGGATGCCAAGGGCGCAGAACAGCCCGGCCGTGAGGTCGGCCACGGGAATACCGACCCGCATCGGGCCCTCGCCGGGGGCGCCGGTGACCGACATCAGCCCGCCCATGCCTTGGGCGATCTGATCGAAGCCCGGCCGCTTGTGATAGGGGCCGTCCTGCCCGAACCCGGAAATGCTGCCATAGACGATGCGGGGGTTGATCTTGCGCAGGCTCTCGTAATCGATGCCGAGCTTGGCCTTGACGTCGGGCCGGAAGTTCTCGACCACGACGTCCGCCTTCTCGGCAAGGCGCTTGAACACCTCGAGGCCCTTCGGGTCCTTCAGGTTGAGCGTCATCGCCCGCTTGTTGCGGTGCAAATTCTGGAAGTCCGAGCCCTGGCGCGGGCCGCCCGGCTGTTCGCCGGCCGAGTCCTCCAGCAGCGCGTCGATCTTGATGACATTGGCGCCCCAGTCGGCGAGCTGCCGCACGCAGGTCGGCCCCGAACGGACGCGGGTCAGGTCGAGGACGGTGAAACGGGAAAGGGCCTGCGAGGCGCGCGGGGAGGGCATCAAGGAGTCTCCAGCCAACAATTGGTCGAGGTCAAATTATCGGCGAAATGCATGGGCTTGTCATGCCATCATCGCAGATGGTGTCCGCGCCGGGATGCATAGCATGTCGCTGCCAGCACACGCGACCTCGAGCCCGGACGCAGCGCGTTCACGCGCGTCTTCGGCGCGCTACGGGCGGTGCACCGCAAGGCCCGGACACAAAATCGCGAAAACAACCCCGAAGTAGCATGGGCCCCGGCTCGCCGCTCTCGTGCTGCGTTGCGTCCGGGGCACGATAACAGAATGACCGCCGTCACGGCCCAACCCAATCATCCCTCTCTAGCGCGATAGTCGTCGCAAATCGGCTCGCGCTTTCGCTGCCAGAGGATCGTCCGGATGCCTTGCGATGAAGAGCTCCAGTGACTGAACCGTGTTCAGTCGTCGCGCCAGTTGATATTCCTCCTCCACTGCCAGCTTGGGATCGCGTGCAGGGGGCGTGGTACTTTTGGTGGCAGTGCCAGGCTTTTCATCCGAAGCGACAGCTTTGGCCATGGAGAAATGACCTTTCTGAAGCATACGATCCGAATCCGACAGCAAGATTGTTGCAGCCAGTAGAGAGATCGTAAACGCCCTTTGCACGGCCTTCTTGCGCAGCACTTTTTGCATTTTTCCGATTCAGCTTGCACCGTCCAGCGCCAATCCGGAGCAGGCGCAAACGTTCCAGGAGCCATGAGCAGAAGCGATGAGAATGAACGTCAATGTGAGAGCGGCGGACGATTAAAACGGTCCATGTGCGGTATGGCTGTGGCGTAGGGCGCCGGAGCGGTGGCTGAATTATGACGCATCCGTCACGTTGCGCGTGGAACGCCTTCCTCTCGCTGGCCGCTTCGTCAAGAAGAACGCCGCAATAATTCGCGCGGCAATTGAGTTGACGAGGAAGATGCATTTCATAGGCGTGTTGGTATTTCTCAAGTTTTTATACTGGCTCCATGGCTGGTTCCCAGAGCCGCCTCTTTGCTTGTAAGTGCTCGTCGAAATTGTGCTTGTCGGTTGACGGACTTCGCGTTAGCTGCGTTCGTCGACAATCACCTTTCCATCATTTGGCAATGACTTAGGCTCGACCCAATCCACGATACCTCCGAGTTTTGTTATGTTTCGGAGTGTTGTGACAACCGCTTCCATGAGGCTGGCATTCGGACTGGCTGTTTCTGCCTTGAGGGTCATTAGGTCGCTTTCGCCCGATCGCGTCACGACGAGGCGCAACCGTCCTAGTTCGGGGTGACGCTTGCCGATCTCGGCGATCTGCTCCGGCCGCACGAACATGCCCTTGACCTTGGTGGTCTGATCGGCCCGCCCCATCCAGCCCTTGATGCGCATGTTGGTGCGCCCGCAGGCGCTTGTCCCCGGCAGCGCTGCTGTGAGATCGCCAAGCGCGAGCCGGATCCAGGGGTGGTGCGGATCGAGCGAGGTGACGACGATCTCGCCGACGTCACCGGGGGTGACGGGATCGCCGGTGCCGGGCCGCACGATTTCGAAGATCAGGTCCTCGTTCACGACCATGCCGTCATGGGCCGCGGTCTCGAAGGCGATCAAGCCAAGGTCGGCGGTGCCGAACGCCTGGTAGGCATCGACGCCGCGCGCCTTGACCTCGTCCTGCAGCGATTTCGGAAAGGCCGCGCCGGACACCAGCGCGCGCTTGATCGAAGAGACGTCGCGCCCGGCGCTTGCGGCGGCATCGAGCAGGATTTTGAGGAAGTCCGGCGTGCCGCTGTAGCCGACCGGCCGATAGGCCTCGATCAGCTCGAACTGCGCTTCGGTGTTGCCGGGGCCTGCCGGGATGACGGCACAGCCCAGCGCCCGCGCCGAGGCGTCAAAAATGAAGCCGCCGGGCGTCAGATGGTAGCTGAAGGTGTTGAGCACGACGTCGCCGGGCCGGAAGCCGGCTGCAAACAGCGCCCGCGCGCCGCGCCAGGGGTCGGCATGAACAGCCTCAGGCTCGAAGATCGGCCCCGGGGAGGTGAACAACCGTCCGAACGACCCCGGGAGGCCCGCCACGAGCCCGCCAAAGGGTGGTGCGGCCTTGTGCAGGGCAGGGAGTTCGGACTTGCGCAGCACCGGCAGGCGCGCCAGTGCGGCCCGGTCGGTCACGGAAGCCGGATCGGTGCCCTTCAGGCGCTCGGCATAGGCAGGCGCTGCCATCGCCCGGCGCAGCACGTCCGGCAGCCGCGAGAACAACTCCGCCTCGCGCTGGATCGGCTCACGCGTTTCAAGGGCGTCGTAATGGTCGGTCATGAGTCAGTCTTTCTTTCGTCATCCCGGGGCGCGCGAAGCGCGGGCTATGATGTGCATTGCGCATCTGAGGCCTGCGCCAAGAGGCGCATCCCGAAATGACGGCTGTTACAGCCACCGCTTCCGTCTCTTGAAACTCTTCAGGTTCTTGAAGCTCTTGCGCTGGTCGCCGGCGCCGCCGAGGTAAAACTCCTTCACATCCTCATTGTCGCGCAATTCGTCGGCCGAGCCGTCGAGCACTACCTTGCCCTGTTCCATGATGTAGCCGTGGCTCGCGACCGAGAGCGCCGCCCGCGCGTTCTGCTCCACCAGCAGGATGGTGACGCCGAGGTCGCGGTTGATCTCCTTGATGATCCCGAACACTTCCTTGACCAGCAGCGGTGACAGCCCCATCGACGGCTCGTCCATCAGGATCATCTTCGGGCGCGCCATCAGCGCGCGGCCGATCGCCAGCATCTGCTGTTCGCCGCCGGAGAGGTATCCGGCGAGCCCCGTGCGCTCCTTGAGGCGCGGGAAATAACGAAAGACCATGTCGATGTCGGCGCCGACCTCGTTGTCGGTGCGGGTAAAGGCGCCGAGCTTGAGGTTCTCCACCGACGTCATGTCTGAAATGATGCGGCGGCCCTCCATCACCTGGAAGATGCCGCGGCGGACGATCTTGTCGGGATCGATGCCGTTGATGCGCTCGCCGTCGAACACGATCTCGCCGCGGGTGACCTCGCCGTCCTCGGTCTTGAGCAGGCCGGAGATCGCCTTCAGCGTCGTCGACTTGCCGGCGCCATTGGCGCCGAGCAGTGCCACGATCGCGCCTTTCGGCACTTCGAGGCTCAAGCCGCGCAGCACCAGGATGACGTTGTCGTACACCACCTCGATGTTGCGCACATCGAGCAGCGGCGCGGTGGTTGGCGCCGCCGCCGGTGCGCGATCAATTTGAGTTGCTTCTGTCATGTCTGATCACCTGCTGCCGTCATCACCCGCCTTATGCGCAATTGCGCACTGGGGCGGGTGATCCAGTATTCCAGAGCCGCCTGCGATCTTGCGGATGGGCTGCGGCGTACTGGATCCCCGCTTTCGCGGGGATGACGGCGGAGTGTTAAGGTTGCCCGGAGGCAACCCGCTAGATTACCAGCCCAGCCATTCGGCCTTGCGCGGCAAGTCGATGACCTTCACCTTGTCGAGCTTGATCGCGCCGTTCTTGACGAGATCGTTGAGCGGCGCGTCGGTCGCACCGGTGACCTTCATCCGGTAGAGATCGACCTTGAGCGTGCCGCGGTGGTCCTTGTCGGTCCAGGTTGACGGATTGCAGACGCCGTCCATGCCGGCCGGCACCCAATCCTTCTTCTGGTAGAAGCCCTTCTTGACGTTCTCGCCGGTGGCGCCGCCGTTCTTGGCAGCCCATTCGACGGCTTCCTTCATGTAGAGCGCGGTGCAGACACCGGCGATGTAGTGGACCGGACGGTAGGCGGTCCCGCCCGCGTCGGACATCTTGGAGATGTCCGTCACGGTCTTCATGCCGGGGGCGTTGCCACCCCATGCCACGGCGGTACGCAGCGGAAACACCACGCCGTCGGCGGCGGCGCCGGCGGCCTTGGCGGCATTCTCGTCCATGCCCCAGACGTTGCCGAGGAACTGGACGTCGACGCCGGCAGCCTTGCAGGCGTTCAGGACCGAGATGTTCGAGCCTGCGGTGTTACCGAGATAAGCGTAGTTGGCGCCGGAGCTCTTCAGTGTCAGGCACTGTGCGCTGTAGTCACCTGGCGTCAGCGCGAACACGATCGGCGGCAGCAGCTCGAAGCCGAGTTCAGCCGCGATGGCTTCACCCGCGGCCTTGGGCGCGTTCGGATAGGGATGGTTGGCGCCCATATGGACGAATTTCGGTTTGCCCGGCTTGCCCTTGGCCTTCCAGTCTTCGGCAGCCCAGGTCAGCATGCCGCGAACGGCGTCCGAATAGCTTGGGCCATAGAAGAAATTATAGGGTGCGGGCTTGGCCTTGCCGCCGGCACCGGTCGGGTCCGAAAGCGCTGCGGCGTAGGATGCCGAGATGTCGGGGATCTTGTCCTCGGCGAGGAAGCCGGTGAGCGCTTCGGTGTCGGCGGTGCCCCATCCGAGGATGGCTGCAACCTTGTCGGCGCCCGACCATTTCTTGTACTGCGCGATCGCGCGTGGCACCTGATAGCCGTAGTCGACGGTATCGACCTTGACCTGGGTGCCGTTGATGCCGCCGTTCTTGTTGATCCAGGCATAGGTGTCGGCGACGCCCTGTCCGAACGGCGTTCCGACGTCGGACGTGGCGCCCGAGTAATCGGCAAGATGGCCCAGCGAGATCGGGGCTTGCGCGCTGGCTGAAGTAACGCCGAGCAGGAGCGCAAGCGAAGCGGTGCTCAATAAAATCTTCATCGTCATTATATTTCCTCCGGGTCTTTTGTTGAGGTCTTTTGTCGTCGGTCCCGTTCCTTCCTCAATGCGAGAACGGGTAGAGTTTCCAGTAAGCCTTGATGCGCCGCCAGCGGTGCGCGAGCCCGTCCGGTTCAAAGACCAGAAAGATGATGATGATGATGCCGATGGCCATCTCGCGCAGGAAAGCGATGTTGTTTTTCAATCCCAGGAATTGGTCGATCGGGCTGTCGCGCAGCGCGACGCTGAGCCATTCCATCGATTCCGGCAGCAGCACCATGAAGGCCGTGCCCATCAGCGTGCCCATCACAGAACCGATGCCCCCGATGATGATCATCGCGAGAAAAATGATCGAGCGGTCGATGCCAAAACCTTCGTTGGAGACCACCTGGTTGTAATGCGCATAGAGCGCGCCGCCGACGCCGGCAAAGAAGGCGGCGAGGCCGAACGACAGCGTGCGGTATTTGGTGAGGTTGATACCCATGATCTCGGCGGACAGATAGTGGTCACGCACCGCAACCAGCGCGCGGCCGTCTCGCGAACGGATCAAATTGGTCACCAGTAGATAGCAGACGATGACGTAAGCCAGCACGACGTAGAAATATTTCTTATCGCCGCGCAGCGAGTAGCCGAAGATCGAGAACGGCTCCGCGCTCGCAGGCACGCTGCCGCCGGTGAACCATTCGGCGCGCGCAAAGAAATCCAGCAGGATGTATTGTGCGGCCAGCGTTGCGATCGCGAGATAGAGTCCCTTCAGGCGCGCCGCGGGCAGCCCGAAGATCAGGCCGACCGCTGCCGTGACCACGCCTGCGAGCGGAATGCAGAAGAACACCGGGATGCCGAACCGATTCGACAGATAGGCGGAAGTGAAAGCGCCGAACCCGAAGAAGGCGGCGTGGCCGATCGAGATCTGGCCGGTGAACCCGACCACGATGTTGAGGCCGAGGGCTGCGATGCCGAAGATGCCGATCTGGATCAGCAGGCTGAGGGTGTATTCATTGAGAACATGCGGCGCAAAGCAGATCAGGATGATGCCGACGATCATCGCGTTGCGGCTGGTCCTGGTTGGAAACACGGTGGTGTCCGCCGCATAGGTGGTGCGGAAGTCGCCGGCGGGGATCAGGGTCTGGGTTGCCATGATGGATTACACCCGCTCGATGTCTTTGGTGCCGAACAGGCCATAGGGCTTGATCATCAGGATGATGATCAGCGCATAGAACGGCGCGATTTCGTACAGATTGCCCCAGTGCAGGTACTCGCTGTCGAGGAAGTGCGCGAAGTTCTCCAAGAGGCCGATGATGATGCCGCCGAGCACGGCGCCGCCGACGCTGTCGAGGCCACCGAGGATTGCCGCCGGAAACACCTTGACGCCATAGGCTGAAAGGCCTGCCGAGACGCCGTTGACGACCGCCACCACGACGCCGGCCACCGCTGAAACCGTCGCCGAGATCGCCCAGGCCATTGCGAACACGCTCTTGACCGAGATGCCGAGCGACTGCGCCACCTGCTGGTTGAACGCGGTGGCGCGCATCGCGAGGCCGTATTTGGACAGGCGGAAGAACCATGCCATGCCCACCATCATCGCCAGCGAAACCGCAAGGCTCATCAAATAGACGGTCTGCACCTGCAGTCCGAGGATGTTGACGTTCTGGGTGGTGAAGACGCGCGGAAACGGCTGCAGATTGACGCCGAATATCCATTTCATCAGCGCGGAGAACACGGTGGACAGCGCAATTGTCACCATGATCACCGAGATGATGGGTTCACCGACCATCGGGCGCAGGATCACCACCTGGATGGCGATGCCGAACAGGAACATGAACACCAGCGTGATCGGCATGCCCAGATAGAACGGCACCTGGTATTTCGTCAGCAGCCACCAGCACACCCAGGCGCCGATCAGCAGCAATTCGCCTTGCGCGAAATTCACCACCTGAGTGGCCTTGTAGATCAGCACGAACGACATCGCGACCACGCCATAGAGCGTGCCGACCACGAGGCCGTTGACCAGGAGCTGGATCAGAAGCTGGGTGTTCATGCGAATTGACTCGTGAGAGGCGCGGGCTTCCCCTCTCCCCTTGTGGGAGAGGCAAAGGCGGCCACGGGCCGCCGTTCTAAAAGAGGACGCCGATGCTTTGCATCGGCTACGGCGAAGCGAAGACGGGTGAGGGGTTGTCTCCGCATACGCATGTGTGGAGAGAGACCCCTCACCCTAATGAGTGGGTTTTGAGCGGCGGTGTAGCCTTCTCCCACAAGGGGAGAGAGCGCACCAACTGGCACCGCGATGTATTTGAGCTGGGTGTTCATTCCGCGGCCTCCGCGAGTGGCGCGTTGGTGCCGAGATCGACCACCCGCAACGTGGTGCGGATGCGCTGGGTGGTGCCGTCCTGGAAGCGGATCACGGTATCGACGGGAATGTCGCGTTTGCCGCCATAGATCGCGTCGATGATCCCGGCATATTTCTCGTTGATGACGCTGCGGCGAACTTTTCGGGTGCGGGTGAGCTCGCCGTCGTCGGCGTCCAGTTCCTTGTAGAGCAGCAGGAAGCGCGAGATGCGCTGCGCCGGCGGCAGCGTGGCGTTGACGGATTCGACCTCCTTGCGCACCAGTTCATACACTTCGGGGCGCGAGGAGAGGTCGGTGTAGGTCGTGAACGAGATGCGGTTCTTCTCCGCCCATTTCGAGATGATCGAGTAGCGGATGCAGATCATCGCGGCCAGCGCGTCGCGGCCGGCGCCGAGCACGACGGTCTCGGCGATGTAGGGCGAGAACTTCAGCTTGTTCTCCAGATATTGCGGCGAGAAGCGTTCGCCGCGCGAAGTCTCGGCGAGATCCTTGATGCGGTCGATGACCACGAGCTGCTGGTTGTCGTTGAAATAGCCGGCGTCGCCGGAATGCATCCAGCCGTCCTTCATGTCGGCGGCGGAGGCTTCCGGATTCTTGTAATAGCCGAGATACATGTTGGGGTGACGCACCACGATTTCGCCGACGCCGTTGATGTCGGGGTTGTCGACGCGGATTTCGATGTCGGATGCCATCGGCACGCCCGTCGTATCCGGATCGACCTTGCCGGCCGGATGCAGCGTGTAGGCCCCGAGTAATTCGGTCTGGCCGTAGAGCGTGCGCAGCGGCACGCCCATGGCCTGGAAGAATTTGAACGTATCTGGCCCGAGCGCCGCGCCGCCGGTGGCGGCCGAGCGCAGCCGCGTGAAACCGAGGCGGTCGCGCAAGGCGCGGAACAGCAGTTGGTCGGCGAGCAGGGACTGCTTGCCCTCGGCCAGCGCCGCCAGGCCCGCCTTCATGCCGAGGTCATAGAGCTTTTGCTTGAGCGGCGAGGAGTCCATCACGCCGGCGCGGACATCGGCGGCGATCGATTCCCAGACCCGCGGCGCGAACAGCACGAAGGTCGGTGCGATCTCGCGGAAATCGTGCATCATGGTCTCAGGCTCTTCGACGAAGTTGACCTTCATCCGGCAGAGCAGCCCTTTGCCGAGGGCGTAGACCTGCTCCATGATCCAGGGCAGCGGCAGCACCGAGACGTATTCGTCATCCGGCCCCTTCGGATCGAAGCTGAGATACGTCGCGCAATGGCGGAGCACGCGCCCGGCGGCCAACATGGCAAGCTTGGGATTGGCCGTGGTGCCTGACGTGGTGCAGAGGATCGCGACATCCTCGCCTTTTGTGGCGTCCACCAGGCGGTCATAGAGGCCGGCCTCGCGCGCGGCGCGGTCGCGCCCCATCGCCACTAACTTGTCCGCTTCCATCAGGCGCGGGTCGTCGTATTTCCGCATGCCGCGCGGATCGGAATAAACGATGTGCTTGAGGTTGGGCACGCGCTCGGCAAGCGCCAGCAGCTTGTCGACCTGTTCTTCGTCCTCGGCGAACACCAGTTTGGCTTCGCCATAGCTCAACAAATAGGCGGCTTCCTCATCGAGCACGTCGCGATAGAGGCCAAGGCTCATGCCGCCGATGGCGTGCGTGGCGATCTCGGCCGCCATCCAGTCCGGCCGGTTGTCGCCGATGATGCCGATGACGTCGCCGCGGCCGAGCCCGAGTTCGACCATGCCCAGCGCGAAATCATGCACCCGGGTCTGGTAGTCGTTCCAGGTGAAGACGCGCCACAGCCCGTGATCTTTTTCGCGTAGCGCGATCTCGCCCCCGTGCTCCTTCGCGTTGAGGCGGAGTAGCTTCGGATAGGTGTCGGCCTTTGCGGCGCGTCCGGCGTAATCCATCATGCCGCGCTCTCCGCCGGCGTGTCGTCCGGATCGACCAGGGCTTCGTCCTCTTCACCGAGATAAGCGCGTTTGACGTGGGGATCGGCCAGCACCGCGGCCGGGTCGCCCTCGGCGATCTTGCGGCCGAAATCCAGCACCATGACGCGATGGGAGATATCCATCACTACGCCCATGTCATGTTCGATCATCATCACGGTCATGCCGAACTCTTCGTTGAGATCGACGATGTAGCGCGCCATGTCTTCCTTCTCCTCGAAGTTCATGCCGGCCATGGGTTCATCGAGCAGGATCAGTTGCGGCTCCAGCGCCATGGCGCGCGCCAGTTCGACGCGCTTGCGCAAGCCGTAGGGCAGGGTGCCGGCGGTCGCCTTGCGCACCGACTGAAGGTCGAGGAAGTCGATGATCTCTTCGACCTTGCGGCGGTGCTCGAGTTCCTCGCGCCGCGCGCCGGTCAGCCAGTACAGCGATCCCGTGATGAAGTTGTTCTTCAGCAAATGGTGCCGCCCGACCATGATGTTGTCGAGCACGCTCATATGGTGGAACAGCGCCAGATTCTGGAAGGTGCGGCCGATGCCGAGCGAGGGTCGCGCATTGGGATTGAGGCCGGTGATGTCCTTGCCGCGATAGAACAACTGACCCTCGGTCGGCTTGTAGCGGCCCGAAATGCAATTGACGATCGAGGTTTTCCCGGCGCCGTTCGGGCCGATGATCGAAAACAACTCGCCATCGTTCACGCCGAAACTGACTTCGGTCAGCGCGCGGACGCCACCAAAGCGCAGTGATACCCCGCGCACTTCCAACGTGTAAGCCACTCATTCCCTCCAGATACGGCGCTTAGGCAGCGCTCTTTATCTCTTCGTCAATCGCTCTCGCGATCCTACATCGACGGGTACCGCCAAGCCATCCGACTAATGATGCCGCGCGCCGCGCGATGCCTTCGTCGTCCTGCTCGCCGGGATCACATGCGCGGTAACGCCGCACCCGCAATCTCCGTCGTTTCCCGTGCGCCACCAGCTTGTCCGGTTGGGCCGTAAGCCGGCTGGGCGCGAGGTGGCTCTCAATAATGGAAAGCGTTACGTTGAAATGTCATGTGCCTGACAATTGGCCAGCAAATTTCGACGGCGTAACGTGCTTGCGGTCCTCCACCGATCGCGCGGAACGGGTACCCGCGGCTGCTGTTGCAGTGCAATATGACGAAGGCAGAGGTCGCAGGCGATAGTTGATGAGATCATGATTGCTCCGGATTCCCTGAAACGCATCGCATCCTGGTCACGCGAATTGAACGATCGCGAGATCGAGCTCGCGCGCGCCGGCATCGTCGAAAAATCCTACCGCGCCAATGAATTCATCTTCATGCGCGGCGACCCCTTCGAATACTGGACCGGCGTTGTCACGGGTCTGGCCCGGATGGGGATCGTATCCCGCGGCGGCAAGGCCGCCAGCTTTGCCGGCCTGACGGCGGGCGCCTGGTTCGGAGAAGGCTCCGTGCTCAAGAACGAGCCCCGGCGCTACGACGTGGTGGCGTTGCGCGACACGCGTCTGGCGATGATGAACCGCACGACCTTCATCTGGCTGTTCGAGAACAGTGTCGGATTCAATCGCTTCCTGGTCCGGCAACTCAACGAGCGTCTGGGGCAGTTCATCGGGCTGCTCGAATACGGCCGCACGCTGGACGCGACCGCGCGCCTGGCGCGGTCGATCGCTTCCTTGTTCAATCCCATTCTGTATCCCGACCTCACGCCGCATCTGGAGATCACGCAGGAGGAAATCGGGGCGCTGTCGGGCATCTCCCGGCAAAATGCCAACCAGTGCCTGAAGCGGCTGGAGAAGGAAGGCCTGCTCCGGCTCGAATATGGTGGGGTGACCATCATCGATCTCGATCGGTTACGCCGCTATGGCGAGTGACGCCGGAAATCCGCGCACCGCGGGTCGTGTTTCTAACTGGAATAGGTTTACCGGCGGGCTGGCCCGCACTGGGCGCCTAAAGGTCTGATTCCAAACGGTTTTAGGATTAGACTCCGCCGGGGCCGGATGCTATGGCCTGCGCCGCGTGGTTGAAGCCCCTTGCGCGTCCGGTTCGGCTGGGCGAATGGGGCTGCGAGGGGCTTTGCCGGCCTGCGGACGTACCCGGAAGGGTTGGGGTGTCCGGCGGCCGGGGAACTTACTGGCGTTCGCGCTGCCTTGAGGCGGCGCCGGGGTGTTGGAGAGAAAATGGCGGATCAAGATTCGAAGCCGCGCGTCGCGCTGATTACGGGTGTCACCGGCCAGGACGGTGCCTATCTGGCCGAGTATCTACTCGGTCTCGGTTACACCGTGCACGGCATCAAGCGCCGCTCGTCCTCGTTCAATACGGCGCGGGTCGACCATCTCTATCAGGATCCGCACGCCGGCAACGTGCCGTTCCTGATGCATTACGGCGATATGACCGACTCCACCAACCTGATCCGGCTGATGCAGCAGATCAGGCCAACGGAGATCTATAACCTCGCCGCGCAAAGCCATGTCGCCGTCAGCTTCGAGAGCCCGGAATATACCGCCAATGCCGACGGCATTGGCGTTCTGCGCCTGCTTGAGGCGATCCGGATCCTCGGCATGGAAAAGGAAACGCGGTTCTACCAGGCGTCGACTTCGGAACTCTACGGCCTGGTTCAGCAAGTGCCGCAGAAGGAAACTACGCCGTTCTATCCGCGCTCGCCCTACGCCGTTGCCAAGCTCTATGGCTACTGGATCACGGTGAACTACCGCGAGGCCTATGGCATGTTCGCTTGCAACGGCATCCTGTTCAATCATGAAAGCCCAATCCGTGGCGAAACGTTCGTAACGCGCAAGATCACGCGCAGCGTGGCCCGGATCGAGGCCGGCCTCGAGGAAGTGGTGCATCTCGGAAATCTCGAGGCCAAGCGTGACTGGGGTCATGCACGCGACTACGTCGAAGGCATGCACCGGATATTGCAGATCGATGAACCCGACGATTTCGTGCTTGCGACCGGAGAGACCCGCTCGGTGCGCGAATTCGTCGAACTGGCGTTCGCGGAAGTGGGCCGCACCATCGAATGGCGCGGCGCGGGGGTCGATGAGCAAGGCATCGACAAGAAGTCCGGCAAGATCGTCGTGCGCATCGATCCCATGTATTTCCGGCCGACCGAAGTCGATCTTCTGATCGGCGATGCCAGTAAGGCGCGGGAGAAACTCGGCTGGAAGCCGAAGACGCCGTTCGCCCAGTTGGTCAAGGAAATGGTCGCAGGCGATCTTGCGACCGCAAGACGAGAGGTTGCCAATGGCAAGAGTTCCGTTTGAGCTGAAGGGCAAGACGGTTTTCGTCGCCGGGCATCGCGGAATGGTCGGTGCGGCGCTGGTGCGCCGGCTCGCACAGGAAGACGTCGAACTGCTGACGATCGCACGCGCCGAAGTCGATCTGCGCGACCAGGCCGCGGTCAACAAATGGTTCGCCGCCAAGCGCCCGCAAGCAGTGTTTCTGGCGGCGGCAAAGGTTGGCGGCATCGTCGCCAACAACACGCTGCGGGCTGAATTCCTCTACGACAATCTGGTGATCGCGACCAACGTCATTCACGCGGCCCATGTCAACGCCACCGAAAAACTGATGTTCCTCGGCTCCTCCTGCATCTATCCCAAGCTGGCCCCGCAGCCGTTGCACGAAGATTCCATGCTGACGGGACTGCTGGAGCCGACCAACGAACCCTACGCGATTGCCAAGATCGCGGGGATCAAGATGGTCGAAGCCTATCGCAGCCAGTACGGCTCCGACTTCATCAACGTGATGCCGACCAATTTGTACGGCCGCGGCGACAATTATCATCCCGAATACAGCCACGTCGTCGCTGCCTTGATCCGGCGCTTCCACGAGGCGAAGGTTTCGGGTGCCAGGAACATCGTGGTCTGGGGCACCGGCACGCCGCGGCGGGAATTCCTCTATGTCGATGATCTTGCCGACGCCTGCGTCCATTTGATGAAAACCTATTCCAGCGGCGAGCTCGTCAACATCGGCCTCGGCGACGACATCACCATCGCCGAATTCGCCCGGCTCGTTGCCGCGACCGTCGGCTATATCGGCGAGATCAGCTACGATACTTCGCGGCCGGACGGGACGCCGCGCAAATTGCTCGACGTCAGCCGGCTCGCCAAGCTCGGCTGGCGCGCCAGCACCACGCTCGAGGACGGCCTCAAGCTGGCCTATCAGGCCTATCTGAGCGAATCGAAGCAAGCGGCCGAGTGATCGCTGCCGAGTGGTTGCTTAGGACGCCTTCGCAGCCCTCGCACGCGGCGGGTTTTTTCCCAGCGCCGCCGCCATCGCCGATATCAGTGGCCTCATGAAGTAGGCGTCTTCGGCCGGCGATATGTCGGCGCGCAGCCCGTGGGATTTCAGTTCGTCGGAAACCACGGGGCCCACCGAAGCAATCGGCGTCTGCGCCAACCCTTCTCGCAACCGTGCCTCGCATCCTCGTGCTCGCGCGACTTCGACGAGGCGGCGAACCTGGCCCAGATTGGTCAGCGCGATCGCATCGATGCGACCCTGTGCCATCTCGTCGATGGCGGTGACGATGTTGGCGTCGGCGGCCTGCGCGTCATAGACATAGGGCAGTACGATATCGACCTCGGCGCCCTGCGCCTTGATCGCGTCGACCAGTACGCTGTGATCCTTGTCCGGGTAGAGCTGCAGCCCAAGGCGGTGGCCACGCAGGTCGATGCGCGACAGCATCTCGGCGATGCCTTCGGAGGTCGGCTTTTCCGTCGTCACCTGCGGCTCCAGCCCGACTTCGCGCAGCGCACGGCCCGGTTTGGGGCCGCGCGCGAATTTGCGGGTCTTGCCAAGTGCGGCCACGAATTCCGGTTCGAGGCCGATGCGGCGCACGACCTTCATCAGGCGGCGGAGACCTTCGCCGGTCATCAGCACCAGATCGTCGCAAGGCGCGGCAACGAACCGCCTGATCCAGGCTTCGATCGGCGCCGGATCGGGCGCGTCGTGAATGGTGAACATCGGACATTGCAAGACGTCCGCGCCTTGCTCGGTGAGCAGGCGGGAAAACTGCGCTTCCTCGCGCGTTTCCAGGATCAGGATACGGTAGCCGTTCAGTCTGTCAGCCATGGCCTCGCTCCAACGCCAATCGTCGTGCTTTGTTCATCATGACCCCGGTTTCCGGATTGGCGCAAGCCGGTTGGTGGTGATAGAGCAGGGCGCCAAACGAGCGTTCCACGTCTCTGCCAGAATTGTAATCAAGCCCGCGCCATGCCCGACCATCAGTTCGTCCTGACCCTGTCCTGCCCCGACCGCCCCGGCATCGTCTCCGCGGTGTCGACCTTTCTCGCCCATAACGGACAGAACATTCTGGACGCCCAGCAGTTCGACGATATCGAAACCAAAAAATTCTTCATGCGGGTGGTGTTCACCGCCGCGGACCTCGCGGTCGAACTGGCGGCGTTGCAGACCGGCTTTACCGCGATCGCCGACCGCTTTGGCATGGACTGGCAGATGCGCGATCGCGCCAGCCGCCGCCGGGTGATGTTGCTGGCTTCCAAATCGGATCATTGCCTGGTCGATATCCTCTATCGGTGGCGCACCGGCGAACTTGAGATGATCCCGACCGCGATCGTCTCCAATCATCCGCGTGAGACCTATGACAATCTCGATTTCGGCAAGATCCCGTTCCACTATCTGCCGGTCACCAAGGAGACCAAGCGCGAGCAGGAACAGGCGGTCCTGAAACTGGTGCAGGACAGCGGCACCGACCTCGTGGTGCTGGCGCGCTATATGCAGATTCTCTCGGACGAGATGTCAGAAGCGCTTTCGGGCCGCTGCATCAATATCCACCACTCGTTCCTGCCGGGCTTCAAAGGCGCTCGGCCCTATCACCAGGCGCATGAGCGCGGCGTCAAACTGATCGGCGCGACCGCACACTATGTGACGCGCGACCTCGATGAAGGCCCGATCATCGACCAGGACGTCGAGCGCATCAGCCACCGCGATACTCCGGAAGATCTCTCGCGCAAGGGCCGCGATATCGAGCGCCGCGTGCTGGCCCGCGCGATACGCCATCACCTCGAAGATCGTGTGATCCTCAACGGCCGGAAGACAGTGGTATTTGGCGACTGATGAGCGAGCTATCCGGCTAGAGCGTTTTCCAGCGAAGTGGACACCGGTTCGCGTCAAGAAAATGCGTCAAATCAAGAATCTAGAGCCCCGTTCCGATTCCATCGGAACGGAAAAGGCTCTAGTCGACCCTAGTCGAAGGTCGGAAAGAAATTTCTTGGCTTCCATCCGAAGTCGCGTACCGCAGGCGTTGAATCGAAGGCCATATCCTTCATCATCCGGATGCCCATTGCGGCGTTAGCGCTTGGGAACAATGGCTTGGCGACGACAAATCCTGCTCGCCACAAGACTGGTGGTATTGAGAGTGTCCGTCGCGGCAACTTCATCCCGTCAAAAATTCGACCGATCATCTCGCGGTAGGTGAGGGTTTCGCCGCCGGGCAACGAGTATATCTTGTTTGCAGCGGCTTGACTGAATGCTGCGGAGACCGCTCCGATGGCCAAGTCCTCCGCATGCACAGGCTGCCGCAAACCCTGCGCTCCCCCGACGAGAGGCATAAAGCCAAATTTCCGAATAAGCCGCGATAGTGGCGTAATATTGCGATCCCGTCCTTCGGCATAGATGAGTGTCGGCCGCAATATGGTCCATTCAATGCCGGCCTGTGAGCAGATACTTTCGATGTTTCGCTCCGCTTCGGCTAGCCTGGTCAAGGTTGCTCGTTCGGAAGCAATCTCGCTATCAATTTTTGTAAGGACGCTTGTCGAGGTGAAGACAACAATTCGCTTCAGGGAAGGATTCAATAGATATGGCAGAGCGCTGGACAACAGCGCAGCACTCGCCGTGCAAAACAGGGTCGTAAATGGTGGAAATTTGAAAGCTTCAGGTTTTTCAAGGTCACCCAAAAACCAATCGATCCCCGTCCCATCTTGCGGTGCCCTTGACAAGGCAAGGGGTCGTTGACCGCTGCGGACCAGGCGTTCAACGATGTAGCCGCCGACAAGGCCGGTAGCTCCTATAACCAGACTCTTCGTCTCAGTTTTGTTGTGTTCAGCTGGTTCATCCAATCCTAGCAAATCATACCGCTCCCAGAATTCAAGCACCCGCGACCGGTCGATGGTCGAGAGTTATCTCCGTTGTTCCGCTCTTCAGCCGGTATAGACCGGTCACATTTCGCGGCATAGGGCGGAAGGAGCGATCCAGGCTTGAAATCACGTGCGCGATAGGAGTGTTATCGACAATGCAACTTAAGGGTGTTGAAAGGAGCGCTTCGTACAGCGGTGCGATGTGGTATAATGAGACCGTTGCCCCATTGCGCGTCGGTAGGTGTCCAAGGGCGCCCTGCGTCGCAGGTGCTTCACCATTGACGTCAGTGCGGTCGCGCTTGGCCTGACCCGCAATACTGGTAACCAGGAGCCTCAAAGCGATGCAAGCTGTTGAAAAACATAGCTGCTTCGGCTATCCGATGAAAATGGTTCGGCGGGGTGGGCAAGTTGATTTTGCGATACCCGTGTCGCACGGGATCGAGTAGTCCCGAATTGACTTCGAAAGCTCTTCGTGGCGAACCGCAAATTGGGTGATCAGTGATCAAATTTGGCTTGCTGGGGTGCGGACGTATCGCAAAGCGTCACGCTGATCTTCTTGGCGGCGGCCATATCGCTGGGGCCAAATTGGTTGCAGTCTGCGACGTCGTGCGCGAGCGGGCCGACACGATCGCCTCGCGGTTTGGCGTGCCGGCGTTCTACAGCATTGATGAATTTCTGAACCACAAGGACATGCAGGCGGTTTCGGTGTTGACGCCCAGCGGGATGCATCCGGCTCACGCCATTGCCGCGGCCAAGGCCGGCAAGCATGTCATCGTCGAAAAGCCGATGGCGCTCCGGCTCGAAGACGCCGATGTCATGATGAACGCCTGCGATGCTGCTGCCGTCAAGCTTTTCGTCGTGAAGCAGAACCGGTTCAATGTCCCCGTGATCAAGGCGCGCGAAGCGCTCGAGGCCGGTCGCTTCGGACGGTTGATCCTGGGAACCGTAAGGGTGCGCTGGTGTCGTGATCAGGCCTATTATGATCAGGATAAATGGCGTGGAACCTGGGCCTATGATGGAGGCGTTCTGGCCAACCAGGCAAGTCACCATGTTGATATGCTCGAGTGGTTCTTCGGCGACGTGGTCAGCGTACACGCCCGGGCAGCAACCGCGCTGGTGAACATCGAAGCCGAAGACACTGCAGTGGCGACGCTCAAGTTCAAGAACGGTGCGCTCGGAATCATCGAGGCGACAACGGCAGTCAGGCCAACGGATCTCGAAGGCTCGTTGTCAATACTCGGTGAAGGGGGAGCAGTTGAGATTGCCGGGTTTGCCGTCAACAAGATCCGGCACTGGCAGTTCTCAAAGGAGCTTGATTCAGACAGAGAGGTTGTCGAAAGGTTCTCGGTTAATCCGCCAAACGTCTATGGTTTCGGCCACCAGGCCTATTACGAACATGTCGTCAAATGCCTCAACGATCAGGGTCCCGCGCTTGTCGATGGCCTTCAGGGTCGAAAGAGCCTTGAATTGATATCTGCGTTGTATGAATCCATCGAGACCGGCAAGGAAGTCTCTTTAAAGTTTGCCCCGCAATTATGCCGTCTCGGCGAACTGCCATGAACGAGCCCGAAATCCGACAGGTGGGCATGCGTGACGTGGTATTCGGTGCTCGTGTCATCATCGTCGAGCCGTGCAATCTTTACGGTTGCGAAATTGGCGACGATTGCTTTATCGGCCCGTTCACCGAAATCCAGAAATCGGTACGGATTGGATCGCGAACGCGCGTTCAGTCCCATGCGTTTGTTTGCGAGCTTGTCACGATCGGCGACGATTGCTTCATTGGTCATGGGGTGATGTTCATCAACGACACGTTTTCGACGGGTGGCCCGGCGCGAGGCCGCAAAGAGTTGTGGCGCCACACGAAAATCGGAAATCACGTCTCGATCGGGTCGGGGGCGTCAATTCTTCCGGTTGAAATCTGCGACAATGTTGTGATCGGGGCCGGCGCGGTCGTTACCAAGGACATTACGTTGCCCGGAAGCTACGCCGGAAATCCGGCGCGTCTAATTCGGCGCCATTGACAGCTACTGGTTCGAAATGAGGCTCCATCCCATGGCCGTGCCCTACGCCGACCTCCATCTGCAATATGAGAGCATCAAGTCGGAAATCGATGCCGCGATCGCCGCCGTCATTCGTGACAGCTCCTTCATACGTGGTCCATACGTCGACAATTTCGAAACTGCGTTTGCGGCCGCCGTCGGCGCCCCCCATTGCGTGTCTTGCGCGAACGGAACGGACGCTCTTTACGTCGCGATGCGGGCTTTGGGAGTTTCGCCCGGCGATGAGGTGATTACGACCGCGTGGTCCTGGATCAGCACATCGGCCATGATTACGCATGCCGGCGCGAACGTCGTCTTTTGTGACACTGACGCCGGCAGCTACACGATCGATCCGGCCGCGATCGAAAATGCCATTACGCCGCGGACGGTGGGAATCATTCCGGTCCATCTTTACGGTCAGCCGGCCGACATGGACGCGATCATGCAGATCGCGCGTCGACACAAACTGTGGGTGATCGAAGACTGCGCTCAGGCTCATCTGGCCGAATACCGAGACCAGCAAGTCGGCACGTTTGGGGACGCTGCGACCTATTCGTTCTATCCCGGGAAAAATCTCGGAGCGATGGGAGACGCCGGCGCAATTGTTACCGGTCGCGCGGATCTTGCCGAACGAATGGCAATGTTGGCGCGACACGGTGGCCTTGTCAAACATCAGCATCGTATCGAGGGCATCAACAGTCGTCTCGACGGCATGCAGGCCGCTATCCTTTCGGCAAAGTTGCCACATCTCACTCGGTGGACGCAGGCTCGGCAGGCGGCGGCAACGGTTTATGATGCCGGCCTCAATCAGATCGAGGACGTTGTTGTTCCTCAGGTGGCTCCGGACCGCACCCATGTGTATCATCTTTATACCATCCAGCATCCGGAACGCGACAAGCTCGCCGCCCACCTGAGCGCAAACAACGTGCAAACCGCCGTCAACTACCCGGTGGCTCTTCCGTTTCTGGAGGCCTATGGACGATTGGAGCATCGTCCAGAGCAGTTTCCGAATGCGCATCGGGCTCAAAGCCGGATTTTGTCATTGCCGATGTTTGCGGAAATCACGGCGCCGCAACAGAAGACCGTGGTCGATCTCATTCGCGCCTTCGGTTAGTCGTGCTGCGCAGTGCAGGCGATATCGATTATGAAATGGCTGCGCAATTCTCATGAAAAGCGGCTCCCGACTGCTGGCAAATTCGACCTGGAATGCCATGGCATTCCTCGTCAGCATCGGGCTGAACTTGCTGATCTTGCCGTTTGTCGTCGGTAAATTGGGCGTTGCATCCTTCGGGATGGCGGGGCTTGTCGTCGCCACCATTGCGCCTGCGCTCATTTTCAGTGGCTCTCTCGCCATGATGTCGACGCGCGAATTTGCCCGAACGCTCGCCATGGCAGCGCGCCATGAGACCCGACAGTTTTTTGCAACGGCTCTGTTTCTCAGCCTGGCGGTAGGAATTCCACTTGTGGGCCTTTTTTGGCTCGTCGGCCCGGCCTTTGCGCAGCGCGTTTTTCATCTGGGCGGTGACCTGGCGGGCGATCTTTTCGCTGCGTTCGCTTTCGGTGCCGTGGGGTGGCTTTTCCAGTGCATCGCCGGCGTGTGCCTGGCGCTGTTCACGGCCCATCAAGATTACGCGCGGCTGGCTCTGGTGAGCGTCGCAGGCAGCGTGGCGTCGACACTTTCAATGCTTCTATTGATCCCGCACTGGCCGCAGGCGTCGACTTTCGTGGCCTGTCAAATGATCGGTTTTGCAGTCAATCTCCTGCTGTCGATGCTGCTGGCGCGGCTGCTATGTCCAGATGTGGTGGCGTTTCCAGCGCTGCATTCCAGATCACTGCTAACTCTCCTGCACATCGGCAAATGGCAGGCGCTGGCGCAGGGCGGTGGATTGGTCGCCGGACAGGCGGAACGCTATTTGCTCGGCATGTTTCTTCAGCCGCAAAACGTCGGATACTATTCGATCGCGCTGCGTGCGGAGGAAGCGATTTACATTGGTGTTCTCAAGATCGGCGAGATTCTGTTTCCATTTTTCAGTGCATTGCAGGGCGAGAGCGACGAGCGCGTCGGCGACCTGTTTTTTCGTGCATCATGGATACTGAACGTGCTGGCCGTAACCGCGCTCGGAGCTCTTATTCCTGTGGCGGGTAATGTGCTGTACCTATGGACCGGCCCGGAAGTTGCGGCCGAAGGCCAGCGCGTGCTGATCGTGCTGGCCTTGGCAGGCATCCTTGGCAGCGGTACCAACGTTTTCACGTTCTATCTCCTGGCGAAGGGCAGGACACGCGCGAACGCCGCGATATCGCTGGTCACCGCGCTATTCACCCTCGGAACCAGTGCGATGGCGCTTCCCTATTTTGGATGGCCGGCGGCGGGTTGGAGTGCATGTGCCGGCGCACTGGCCCAGATGGTTTTCATGACGCTGCTGCTGCGGCGAAGTTTCGCCTTGCCGGACATCGGGTCGCGGGTTTTGCATTTTGTCCTGATGCCGATTGGAGTCGGGGTCGTCGGTGCAATCCTGTTGCGAGTCTGGATTACGAACTATGGGATAGATCAAGGTGCCGCTTTGTGGGAGGTTGCCGGCTATTACGTTCTTTCGGCCGCGGCGATCCTGATGGCGGTCATTGCCGTTTCCAGCATCGGGCCCTATGGAGCAATTTGCCGGCGGGATCTGTATCGCATCGTAACACGGTTTCTTCCCGCCCGGAGCTTCTGATTCATGTGCGGTATTGCTGGTATCGTCGATCTGCGCGGCGAAGCTGTCGCTCCATCTGCCATCGAGAAAATTACCGGCCTGATCGCTCACCGCGGTCCCGACGGTGCTGGATTTTGGTTCAGCGATGACAAGCGGATCGCGCTCGGACATCGGCGTTTAGCGATTATTGACCCCGGCGCCCGTGGCGATCAGCCGATGCATTCGGGAGATGGCCGTTTTGTCATCGTCTACAATGGCGAGGTCTACAATTTCCTAGAATTGCGGGCAGAGTTGCAAGCCGCGGGCGTCCCGTTCCGCACCGAGTCCGATACGGAAGTTATCCTCGCTGCCTGGCAGGCGTGGGGACCGGACATGCTCCTGCGCTTCAACGGAATGTGGGCCCTGGCGATCGCGGACAAGGTATCCGGCGACGTTTTTCTCGCCCGCGACCGGTTCGGCATCAAACCATTGCTTTACTCGATTTCGGACGGCCGCCTGGTGTTTGCGTCGGAAATGCGCGCCATTGTTCGATCCGGACTGGTGCCTACCGACATTGATGCAGATGCTGCGCGCCGGATCATGGTCGATGCCTTTGGCATTGAAGGAAGCGAGCGGACCCTGCACCGGGAAATCAAGCGGTTGCAGGGAGGGCACCATCTTTGGATAAGGGGCGGCCGTACCAGCGTTACGCGTTGGTGGCGTACGCTGGATCATCTGCCCCAGTTACCTTCCACCGAGGCTGAGCGGGTCGAACGTTTCGGCCAGATTTTTCGAGATGCCGTGGCTTTGCGCATGCGCAGTGACGTGCCGATTGGCACTTGCCTGTCCGGTGGATTCGATTCCTCTGCCATCATTTGTACGATGTCCGAAGCCGAGAAGAAGGGGATGGGGTCGCGCGGCAATCATGCGTGGCGGCACGCCTTTGTCGCGTCGTTTCCGGGATCTCCCAACGACGAACGGCCACAGGCCGAGGAAGCCGCGGCCTGGGCCGGTGTTGAGCCCATGATACTGCAAATCGGTGATGACGACGCCTTGCGGGATTTCGATCGCGTGCTCGAAGACATGGACGAGGTCTACATTGGCCTGCCAACGGCCGTCTGGTTGATCTATCGGGAACTGCGTCGCCAAAAAGTGCTTGTTTCGCTCGATGGCCATGGTGCTGATGAATTGATGGGGGGCTATCTGCAGGCGGGTGGTACAGCGGCGTTTTGGATGCGTAACGTTCTTTCTGGAATCATGGAGCGCTGGCCGTTTTTGGCAAACGCGGTGGATTTTGCGCGCGCGGCGCTGCTCAAGCGACGAGGCCATTTTTTTCTGCGGGGCGGGCTTTCCTCGCTTCCACGGAGGTTCGCGGTGGTTGGTGATGAGGACCGTTTGCCGACCGAGTGGGGTTCCTTCAATCGCAGGCTCTATCGTATGCTCCATGGAACCGTTCTGCCGACAATCCTGCGCAACTTCGATCGCCTGTCGATGGCGCACGGGATAGAAGTGCGGATGCCTTTTCTGGATTGGCGGCTGGTGACCTATGCGGTTGCCCTTCCGGAAGAGGCCAAGTACGCCGACGGATACTCGAAGTTGATTGCGCGTCGAGCCATGGCCGGCTGCATGCCGGAATCAATCCGGACCGCAAAGCGAAAAATCGGCTTCAATTCGCCGATGCCGGAATGGTTGAACGGTCCGCTTTCTTCCTGGACCGCATCCCTGCTTGCAAAGAAGGTTGAGGCCTTCACGGAACTGGTCGATGAGCCGGCGTTCGAGAAAGCAGTTTTGAAACTGAATCGTGACAGGTCGTGGGATTGGGAGTCGGCGGGACGGATCTGGCCCTATCTCCATATGAAGTGGGTACTGGATCGCCTGCCGTGATGGCGTCTTGAAAGAGAAGATTATTTCTAATCCCTTCACTCCCGCTCGCTGCTTCCTGGTTGTGAAGTTCCATCGACTCCCCGGCGCTCGATGCAGCGCCGACAGTGGCCGAGGTAACCATGCTCGTGGCAAGCTATGTGTTTACAGCCTTGGCGATATGCTGCGCCGCAGTCTATCTGTGCGCCAGGCTGCGGCTCTTTCTGACCGCGACCACGATGTTGCTGGCCTCATTGCTTCTTATTTATGGACCGGCATATCTCAGCTTCCTGCTGTCATCGGGCGAAAAGGCGATGCTGATCGCTCGATTGTCCGGCTCGGAGGGGGGCAAATCGGTCATGTACAGCATGATTCAGTCAGCCTCATCCGATTTCGGCGCAATCATCGTTGCGATGAATATCTCGATTGCTTTGATGTTCGTCGGCGTCGTTGCCGGGGTCGAAATTGTTGACCGCCTGATTCCAGGGCGGGCTGCGTCTTTAAAAATCGCATTAGCCGACTGGAATTCACAAGCCCTGAGAGACAGCGTCGGCGGGACTCCGGTGTTGCTGGTGATCGCAGTCTGTTTGACTTTGTTCCTGGCTTGGATCTCTTTCAGCGAGGGCCACCTTGGGACCATTGGATCGTTTTTGTCCATTACCGGAGACGAGGCAGCAAGGGCTGCGTTCCGTCTGAACAACGGGGGGAGCCCAAACTATTTTTATCGCATTGCGTTAGGTGCAGTGGCCCCGATGTTGGTCGTATGGGGACTGCTGTCGGGCTGGGTCAACCGCTCATGGGGTCTGCTATTGGTGGCGGGCTTGCTTCTTGTTGCGGTCTTGATCGGAAAATCCGAGACCCTGAGCAAGGCGCCTCCTGCGTTTTTCCTTGTTCAGTTGATCGTGGCCGGCCTGCTTGTGTTTCGCAACAAGCTGACCTGGCGGAGCGCCCTTGTCGTCCTTTCTGCAATCATTCTGATCCTGTACGTCGTCGTCAGGCTCACGATATCCGTCTACGACAATTTCGGCGCTTTGGGATTTCTGTATTACCGGATATTTGAAGTGCCAAGCGAGTCGGCTCTCGAGACGTTCGGCGCTTTTCCGTCCAAGTATCCTCACACCTGGGGCGCGAATATCAGGCCGCTGGCAGCGATGATGGGACTTGACTACGTCCCTGCGTTTACGATCATTTCGCAGCTTTGGCACAATACCAAAGACGCCACCAGCAACGCGCTCTTCATTGCCGACGCCTGGGTCGATTTTTCGTATGGCGGTGTGATCGTATTCAGTGCGCTGGCGAGCGCTGCCTGTCGGCTGATTGACTTGATCTATCTGGTAAAGGGTAAAACCGCGGTCGGCATTGCGATGATGGCTGCGGCCTTCGGTGGAGTTCTCACGCTGCTCGTGAGCGCACTCAACACCGCATTTCTATCGGGAGGATTGTTGCTTGCGCCGCTCGTCGCGGGGGGCATTGTCGGAATAATAAAAATTATGAATAGGAACTCGAGGCTGGATGCGAAACCGGCAGGAATTGGCACGTAAGTCTACTTGGCCAACACCATCAGCGACCAGCCTCCCAAAATACGGGCGGCAAGATCCGGCGAGACTTTTGATAACAGCGCGCGCGGTAGCTTCATCAGGTTGGTGCGTAACCTGCTGCTGTCAAGTTCAACTGCTCGCGCGGTGAAATCGGTGTCGATTATCTCGTAGCCGCAGTACCTGATCGTCTCGATCGCAGTTTCCTTGGTGAAATAGTGCAGGTGTCCCACGCGTCGCCGTGCGTCCAGCAGCGTATCGCTCCGCGCCACCGCAAAGACCGATAGATCGAGCGGGATGTGAAAAACCTTGTAATCCGCGTAGCTGCGGATCGATTTGATGAATCCGATATAGTCGTCGACATGCTCGAACACATCAATGCACAGCAGGGCGTCGAAGTGGACGTTTTCGTCCAGCATGTTGGTGTTGGCATAGTGTACGCCGGGACGTTCGCGCTTTCGCGCCAGCTCGAAGGCTTGCCCGGACATCTCATAGCCGACGAAAGTGCTTTCGGGCAGGAGCGCCTTGAGCTGCACCAAGATCTCGCCCGCGCCGCAGCCGATTTCCGCAATCCGGGAAGGATTGAGATTGTTTCTGCGCAGGGTGCTGCATATCTTGCCGGCCTTCCAGGCTGAATCCTCGGCATGCCAGGTGGGATTGTGCGCGAGATACTCCGCGTTGGAATAGATTGACTCTGTTTCGAGCTGGTGGCCCACGGTATTCTTGCTGCTCATGCGCTATTCCGGTCTCGTATACCCGCCGCCTGAAGCGAAAACTGGCCTATTTCGCAGCAGCACATGGGGGTGTCAACTGCGGTCGCACCAATGGTCGGTTGCTGTATGTGAGCTATAGGCGCGTTGAGTGTTGTTATTCGTGTGCAGTTTGCTATCTGAGGGCATCCTTTCGTGGACCCCCTTGAATGCGGTTATTTCAGAATAGCGCTCTTTACCCATCTTACCTGCAGCATTTTGATGGTCTTGCGGCCGGGGCTGTTAGCTTCGACGATCGGCTGCGCGTATTCCTGGACGACAGGTTCGGTGTATTGCATTTCCTCCAGCCGGTCATCGATCGGTCGCCCGATGCATTTTTTACCAATGCCAATGACAAGACGCTGCAGACGTACTGGGCGCGCGAGCACGGAATGGCATCGGCGAGCGCGCCGGAGGACATTCTTCTGGCGCAGATCGAACATCACCGCGCTGACGTGTTCTACAATCTGGATCCGATCCGCTACAGCAGCAGCTTTGTTCGCAAGCTGCCCGGATGTGTAAGGAAAG
This sequence comes from Bradyrhizobium sp. AUGA SZCCT0177, assembly GCF_018130125.1. Lineage (NCBI taxonomy): Bacteria > Pseudomonadati > Pseudomonadota > Alphaproteobacteria > Hyphomicrobiales > Nitrobacteraceae > Bradyrhizobium > Bradyrhizobium sp. AUGA SZCCT0177. Next base: position 268,290 of record NZ_JAFCMA010000006.1, read on the forward strand.
CCGTATGCTGGCGCGCTGCGCCGTCGGGTGGCGTCGATCTGTCGGCCTATGATGCTGTTGTCAGTAATTTCCCCTCTATTCTTGATGACTGGCGACGGAAAGGCTGCAATGTTGCGCCGTTTTTTCCGGCGATTGATCCGCTGATGGATCAATATGGTCGCGGCGATCGACCTATCGACGTGTTGTTCGTCGGCGGTTACTCCCGACACCATTCGCGTCGTGCGGGCATTCTGGAGCGGGTCGCTGCACTTGCCGAGAGACGGAACGTGGTGTTCTGTCTTGACGCATCGCGTCTGACGCAGCTCGCCGAAACCGCTCTCGGGTTTTTGCCGCCCCTGAAGAAGCATCGTCGACCTCGCGCCGTATCGAAAATTGCCAGACCACCGGTCTTCGGACGGCAGCTCTACGATCTCATCGGGCGGTCCAAGATCGTGCTCAACGGGGCGATCGATATGGCGGGAGCGGATCGCGGCAATATGAGATGCTTCGAGGCCATGGGGTGCGGTGCCTTGCTGGTGTCGGATGACGGCCGGTACCCCGCGTCGATGGAACCTGGCGTCACAATCGCGACCTATGGCTCGCCCGAGGAAGCGTTTACCGTCATCGAGGAGCGTCTGGCGGACTGGGATGGATCGTCGAGGATCGCCTCGCTCGGTCGCGAAAGGGTCACCGCCGCCTACAGTAAGCCGTTGCAATGGAAGAGCTTTGTTGATCTCGTCGGGCGGTTATGATCGTGCTAATTACTCCCGGCCAATAGCGCAGTTGAACTACATGAACCTTCATCGTCTAGCCCAGCAGATCCTGGGGCGTGCAACCTGCAGGGTCGGTGCCAGGTCGCGCCTCAGTCAAGCGGCACGGATCAAAAATGCCGCCGGCGACTCCGATCGTATTCTGATCGGCAGCGATACGTTTGTGCGCGGCGAGCTGATGACGTTCGGGCACGGGGGAAGAATTGTGCTGGGCGATTGGTGCTATGTGGGAGACGGAACCCGCATTTGGTCCGCGGCATCGATCGAAATCGGACATCGCGTCTTGATTTCCCATTCCGTCAACATATTCGATAACCTCACGCATCCGCTGCAAGCCTCGCAACGACACCAGCAGGCCAGGGAAATATTCGAGCGTGGCCATCCGCGTAAGCTGGAGTTGGGCGAGCAGCCTGTCACGATTCACGACGACGCGTGGATAGGCGCGGGGGCCTTTGTGCTGCGCGGCGTCACCGTCGGGCAAGGTGCGATCGTCGCGGCCGGAGCGGTCGTCACCAGGGATGTGCCGGCGTTCTCGATCGCAGCGGGAAACCCCGCGGTCGTTGTCAGGGAGCTATCGCCCGATGAACGCTGATCCCAAGCTGTCGTCCTGGGAAGAGGCGGTCGTCTGGTTTCGAAATCAACCCGAGCAGCAGCAAGTTGCGCGCGACGCATACTACGATGACCCATTGGTGGATGCCGCGGCGCGTTACCATGCATCGGAAGAGTGGCGCGCCGTCTCCAAAATTTTGCATGGTCGTCGTGGCCGAGCGCTCGATATCGGAGCTGGCCGTGGTATCGCCAGCTACGCACTGGCCCGTGATGGTTTCGCAGTCACGGCGCTTGAGCCCGACCCGAGCAAGATTGTTGGCGCCGCGGCGATACGCATGCTCGCACGCGATGCCGGAATTGCCATTGACATCGTCGAGGAAGTTTCCGAGCGGCTGCCGTTTGCTGATGCGAGCTTCGATGTGGTGTTTGCGCGAGCGGTGCTTCATCACACGACCAATCTGGAAGCTGCATGCCGTGAAATCTATCGCGTGCTGAAACCGGGTGGCATTGCGGTTGCCGCCCGCGAACACGTCATTAGCCGTGATTCCGACCTTCAGAAGTTCCTGGACCAGCATCCGCTGCATCGGCTCTATGGCGGTGAGAACGCCTTTCGTCTTGATCGGTACGTTGGCGCGTTGCGCGCTGCCGGCTTTGAGCCGCTCGAGATACTTCCGCCCCTTACAAGCCCGATCAACTTGTTTCCTTACACCATTGACAGCTTGCGATCGGCTGTAGTCTCACGGCTTTCGGCCAAGCTTCCCCTCCCGGGCTGCCGGGCGCTCCTGAGTCATGACCGCATATTCAGGTTCATGCTGTTGATCGCCGAACAATTCGACAACCGGCCCGGTCGACTCTATTCGTTTGTGGGATACAAGCCGGGGCAATGAAGCCAATGTCGGCCATCTCTCATTAAGAACTATTGCGACGTCTTGTTGGAAACGACATCGTCGTAGATGGCCACGGCCTGTTCTGCCGATCTCTCCCAGTTGAAGAGCTGAGTGACACGTGCGCGTCCGGCATCGCCCATCGCCTTGCGGAGCGGTTGGTCGGCACACAGCCGGTCCAGCGCCGAAGCGAGTGCCGCGGGATCGCCGGGCTTCATCAAGATCCCTGTGTCGGCGGAAACTTCGAATGGAATTCCGCCAATCAAGGTCGAAACGACCGGCAGGCCGCTGGCCATGGCTTCCAGAATGACAAGTGGCAACGTATCGGCGCGCGAGGGAAAGACGAACAAGTCGACGCTCTGATAGAGGGCGCGCAATTCTTCGCGGGTGATGAAATCGGTGAATAGAATCTTTTCACTGCCGGCAGGCATGCCGTTGTCAGCAAGCAGCTGCGCATGCTCCTTCTGCGAGCGGATAGCACCGGCGACAACAGCCAGAGCCTTTTCGCGCATCAGGGGCAGGGCCCTCAGCAGTACGTCCAGGCCCTTGTTTGCCGTGTGGTTACCCACATACAGCATGAGTGGACGGTCCGTCGGAAGAGCGAAGCGTGCGACCAGTCGTTGCCGCTCGGCCTCTGAAACAGGAATCGTGAAGTAGGGGTCCACGCCATTGGATACGACGCGAAGATTGCGAGGATGGACCCCCATGCCGGATAGAATGGGTTCCTCCTGGGGCGAGAGCATCAGGACTCTCGCTGCGTTCTGCGCCACGTGTACCACCGGCCGACGCACCAGCAATTCCAGCAAGGGCTTTTGCCAGGCAGGGGCACCAAAGCCTTGTGAGAATTCATTGAATTCGATGAACCCGTGCGTTGAAATAACGTAGGGGATTTTTAGCTCGTCGCAGGCCCGCGCCGCGGCCTTGAGCGCACCCGGTGGATGCGGATTGTGAAAATGAACCACATCGAACTTTCCCTCGCGAAGCCATGGCTTGAGATTCGCACGCCATGCGAGAGTGACGGCTTGCCGCGGCAGGACGCGCCGCAGGGGCAGAAGGTGATTTGCCGCCTTTTGACGAACGATGCGCAGACCGTTCTCGACGGTTTCGCCGTTTTCCTCGGCCATCAGCAACAGCGTGCTGTCGATCTGCTTTGCGATTCTCTCGGTCAATTGGATCGCCGCCGATACCCCTCCGCTTGCCTTGAATGTCGGTGGTGTGATGACGACCGCGCCAACGCGCAGCTTGGTGGCCGTCACGTTAGTCCATCCTCCATCCGATTTGTCCATGCGCGATGCATGCTTTCGGCAAGTGAAATAGACGGTGTCCAGCCGGTAATTTGTTTCAGTTTCTGGGTTGACGCCTTCAGCATCGGACGATCGACAGCGCGCATACGAAGCGGGTCCTGTTGAATGTCGAGCGTCACTCCGGCCGCTGTTCCGATCGTCGCGACGACGTCACCCACGGAGTGTGTGTTGCCAGTGCCAAGATTCGAAATCAGCGGGCCGTCCTCGAAAGCATCGTGCCTGGCGAGCGCGCGGAATCCATAAGCAACGTCGCTGACGTCGATATAGTCCCGGTGCGGAAACAGGTTTCCCAGCGCGAGTTGGCGATTACCGGAAGCTAGCTGGCTGATGATCGCGGGCACCAGATGCGGGTTGGTCTCACCGGGCCCGACGACGTTGAAAAGTCTGACGATGATGCCGCGGACCTTGTTTTGGTTGTGGTAATGCCTGACAAAATGCTCGCCGTGCAATTTTGTGTAGCCGTAGACATCGACCGGGCCGAGGTCTTCGTCGCGTTCCAGATGCGCGTCGGGCAATGGTCGGTAGACGGCGGCCGATGAAGCGAAGACGAACTTGGTCCCGGCCGGGGTTGCGTTCAGCAGATTGACGGTTCCCGCCACGTTGATTGCGACCGCATTCCCGGGTTCGGCTTCGCATGCTGGAATGAAATGAACTGCAGCCAAATGATAGATTATCGACGGCTGTATCTTCTTGAGCAATTCCGAAACCGCATCCGCATCCCGGATATCCTGCCGGTGCAGTACGAAAGCTTGCTCGTCCATTTGCGCCAGACGATGTTCACCGCTGGCCATATTGTCCAATACGTGAACTTCGCAATCTCGCTGGGCGATCAGCTGGCGCACCAACTCCCGGCCCACGTATCCGTTCCCGCCCGTTACCAAAACCAGACCTTTAGTCATAACAAGCGTGCCTTGGAGTGAAAAGTTTCGAATGGCTGATTGGAGCGCACTCTCTGGATAAGGAATAAACCTCTACGAGAGTCAACAGCTAAAAGTCATGCCTTCGGGGGCGTTAGCGTTCCCTGATTTGTCCCGAGCTGCGAGCGATCTCATCTGTCATCGGACACAGCAGCGTCTTTGTTCAGAAGCCGATGCATCAGTTGCCGGTATGAGTTCAACGCGGTTGGTCGTGCATAGCTACGGGCAATCTCGGTCGCCCGCCGACCCTTCTCTTGGGTATTGCCGGCGGCCGAAGCTGCAAACTCGACGGTACGAGCAATTGCGGCAGGATCTTCGGGTTGTACCACCCAGCCCAAGTCATGTTCCTGCACGAGAAGAGCAGCCTCCGCATCTGGCTCGGAGCAGATTATAACTGGTCGTCCCACAGCGAGCAGATTGTAGATCCGGCTTGGTACAGACACGCCGGTATTGTTTTTACGATACGGGATTATCCAAATGTCGGCAGCCGACAAGAATTCTTCCAGCTCCGCTTCGGGTACGCGCTCAATCAAAGTGACGTTACGCAGGGGGGTCGCCGCCTGCCTTTTCTTCAATGTGGTCCAGCCGACGCCCTCGCCCGAAAACAGGAAGTGAATGTCCGTATTGTGTTCCAGTATTCGAGCAGCTTCGAACACGGAGTTGGGGTCGTGAGTGAATCCCGCGTTTCCAGACATGGCCACCAGAAATTTGCTTCCGCAGCGGATACGAAAGGAATTTTCGGTGACAACTCGATGTTGAATAGGAAGCGTTGGCCAATTCGGGATAAAGACGATCTTGCTTGGCTGCATGCGTGGATAGGCCATCAACAGCACATTCATATCGCGCCCGATGGTGACGACAGCGTCGAGCCATTTGAACAAGACAGAGTTCGCCCAACGCATGATTTTTGTTACTATGGAGCGGGGATGCAGAATACCGGCCATGACAAGCGTGTCCGGATAGAAGTCATGAATAATAAGTGCCGCGGGGATTTTGCGGAGCCTCGCTGCTACAGTTACGGCGTACGGAACTGTGAAAGGCGTCGTAACGCAAAGGATGGCGTCCTCGCGGCGGGCGTGCTTCAGGATGGCAAAGAACACCTGTAATGCGAACAGGACTGCGGCAAGCGATCTCGAAACCAGCGCTGATTTTCCTGGCCACCAGCTCTTTATCTCAATAATTGTGGGGAAGGATGACTTCGGGGGCGCCTTCGAGTTGGAGCCGGGCGAGCCCGACAGAACGGTGACGTCGCAGTCGCGAGCCAACTCCTCGGCGATCTCAGTCATGTAGGCCGAGGTCGTACTCGGAAACGGGGCATAATGCTGGGAAACGAGCAGGATTTTCCCAGCGCTCTGCACCTGGGGAATCGGCAGTATCGATCCGTCTGGCGCCCGATGCTGGTGCCGATTTCGCGTGAGCCCGTCGTAGAGTTCGACGACTGAGGCCCCGATGATTTTGGCTGACAGCTTTTCGACGACGAGCTTTCTCGCAGCTTGTCCGTAACGGTCGCGAAGCTGGGACGAGTTCGCCAGGCCAAGGATCGCCGCAGCAAGTGCCAACGGATCCTCGATAGGCACCAGGACGCCGGTCTGATCATGGATGACAACTTCGCGGCAGCCGGGAGCGTCGGTAGCAATCATCGCTCTGCCGCAGGCTGCCGCTTCCAGCAGGCTCATCGGCAGGCCTTCTCGATGCGACGGCAAGACGGCAAAATGGCAACGCTGCCAAAGCGAGACGATATCGTCGATGTGCCCAAGCCAGGTGATTCCCGGCCGCTGGCTCCATTCCTGCGCTTCTTCAACCTGGACCGAGGCGGGGTTGGCTGGATCGGGATTACCGGCAATGATCAGGTTTATATCGTGACCTTGTTCTCGCAAGATGCCGTGGGCGGCTACCAGCGCCCGAATTCCTTTGTCGGTTAACAAGCGCCCGGCGAACCCCATCGTAATTGGGCCACTCGGCTCCGGCAGTGGCTGCAACACATCAGTGTCGACGCCGGATCCGGGGATCAGGACAGTTCGACCGTGCTCTATTCCAAGGCTTTCGAGAGCGGACAGATCGTCGGGATTCTGGACGAGAACAACGCTTTGCTCCCTGTTGAAGAGCCATGGAAGGAGAGTAGCCATGCTTCGTTTCAGAAGCCGTGTTCGCCAAGTCACCGAGGTAAAGATGTAGCCTAGGCCGGTGATTGCGTTAACAAGCGGGATTCTTCTTCCCAATGCTGCAATCGATCCATACACGCAGCATTGCAAACCGGAGTGATGAACGATCTGCGGCCTGATCTTGCTTTCAAGCCGTCGAAGCGCAGCGATGGTCGGTACTGCAGCAAATGGAGATAATCCGCCTCGGCGGAATGGGATCCGATGAAGCGTGAAGCCCTCTGCTTCTATGGCGGCTGCGCCTTTATCGACGCGCGTAGCCACGTGCACTTCATAGCCTGCGGCGCGCGCAGCTCTCGCCATCGGCAGCCGGTTGAGCAAAAACGCGAAGTCTTCGTTTACCACGTATAACAAGCGCGGGCGCGCGGTAGTCGTTGCGAAAGCCATGCAACTCACATCGTTTGATCTGCTGTTAGAGCGGTCCCGCACCCATTCGGGCTGATACCACATTGAAATGGACATCGATGCCGTGGGCGTCGAAATGCCGTGCCACCCTACGCCGTTCGGGCTTCGAACTGAAGGGATCACGCCATCATTGTTGCCAAGGTTCGCAGATGGTATTTATCGTCTCGTTAGCGAATTGTGTCCTGCGAGGATGAAGCAGGCTTTGCTTCCTCGCCGCGTTCTGCGGCGGGCTGCAGGCGTTTCCGTTCGCGTTCCCTCATGAACTCGTCGTACTTCGCGGTGCCCGGCCGCGGTGGCGCGTCCGCCGGCACGCCTCCGGCCCAGGCCGGAATGGCGTCGCTGACCCCGGCCGAAATTTTTTCGTTGATGGTCCCGCAGCCGCTCAGGGAGCAGGCCGCGAACGCGACGGCAACGAGGACAAGGATATGGCGGGCTGGGATCGACATGGGCGGCAGGTTACAACTTAGACCTTTAAGGATGATGGATTTGAGGCCGCCTTACGGCAGGGCAGGACTTGCCCTTATTTGTTGACACCAACATTTTATTTGTACAAATGTACAAATGGAACGAAGGTCGAAGACGGTCGGGCCGGCCGGTGGGTCTCGAAGCGGGGACGGTGTTATAATACTGCCAGCGACCTGACGCAGGGACGCCGCCGGGGAACGTGCCCGTCCAAGGAAACGCGCCCTTCGTCCGATTGACAACAAGCCGCGGTGAGACGCCATGTCGTGGCGCTACCCGGCCGAAAATTTGGGTTATGGTGAGGCAAGGGCCGGGGACTCGGCTCAAGGCACAAGACCGATCAGGGGGAGAAAATTCATGTCTATTCGTCGTCAATTGCTGCTGGCTGCAGGCGCCGTCGCCGGTGTGCTGGCTGTTATACCCGCCAAGGCGCAGGACGCCGTCAAGATCGGCCTGATCCTGCCGATGACCGGCGGGCAGGCCTCGACCGGCAAGCAGATCGACAACGCCGTCAAACTCTACATGCAGCAGAAGGGCGACACCGTCGCCGGCAGGAAGATTGAGGTCATTCTGAAGGATGACGGCGCGGTCCCCGACAACACCAAGCGCCTCGCCCAGGAGTTGATCGTCAACGACAAGGTCAGTTTCATCGCCGGCTTCGGCGTGACGCCGGCAGCCCTTGCCGCGGCGCCGCTGGCGACCCAGGCCAAGGTCCCGGAAATCGTGATGGCGGCGGGCACCTCGATCATCACCGAGCGTTCGCCCTATATCGTGCGCACCAGCTTTACGCTGGCGCAATCGTCGACGATCATCGGTGATTGGGCCGCCAAGAACGGCATCAAGAAGGTCGCGACGCTGACCTCCGACTACGCGCCCGGCAACGATGCGCTGAACTTCTTCAAGCAGAACTTCACCGCCGGCGGCGGCGAGATCGTCGAAGAGGTCAAGGTGCCCCTGCAAAATCCGGACTTCGCGCCGTTCCTGCAGCGCATGAAGGATGCCAAGCCGGATGCCGTGTTCGTGTTCGTGCCGGCAGGGCAGGGCGGCAACTTCATGAAGCAATATGCCGAGCGCGGCCTCGACAAGGCGGGCATCAAGGTGATCGGCCCCGGCGACGTGATGGATGACGATCTGCTCAACGGCATGGGCGATGCGGCGCTCGGCACCGTCACCGCGCATCTGTATTCCGCCGCGCATCCGTCGGCGATGAACAAGGATTTCGTCGCAGCCTACAAGAAGGCCTATAACCAGCGCCCGGGCTTCATGGCGGTGGGCGGCTATGACGGCATCCATCTTATCTATGAGGCGCTGAAGAAGACCGGCGGCAAGACCGACGGCGATGGGCTGATCGAGGCGATGAAGGGCATGAAGTGGGAGAGCCCACGCGGCCCGATCTCGATCGATCCGGAAACCCGCGACATCGTGCAGAACATCTACATCCGCAAGGTAGAGAAGGTCGACGGTGAACTCTACAACGTCGAATTCGCGACCTTCGAGGCGGTCAAGGATTCCGGCAAGACGAAGAAGTGACGCCGGCTTCGGCGTCATCCTCCGATGCGCAATTGCGCATCGTGGGGCGCGCGTCCGCTCTCGCTCTGCGTCATGCCCGGCCTTGTGCCGGGCATCCACGTCTTTCTTCGGCGAGCGAAAGGAAGACGTGGATGGCCGGGACAAGCCCGGCCATGACGGTGTAATTACTTTCGTGTCGCTAATCTCGGCTAAGCCCATCTCATGACCACGCTCTTCACCATCCTGTTCGACGGCGTCGCCTACGGCATGCTGCTGTTCGTGCTGGCCTGCGGGCTGGCCGTGACGCTGGGGCTGATGAACTTCGTCAATCTCGCCCATGGCGCGTTCGCGATGACCGGCGGCTACGTTTGCGCCGTTCTGGTCAACAATTCCGGCTGGCCGTTCTTTGCGGCGCTGCCGCTCGCCTTCGTCGTCAGCGCCGTGATCGGCGTGGCGCTGGAGCGCACGCTCTACCGCCATCTCTACACACGAAGCCATCTCGACCAGGTGCTGTTCACGATCGGCCTCACCTTCATGTCGGTGGCGGCGGTCGATTACATCATGGGATCGTCGCGCATCTTCATCAAGCTGCCGGCGGCGCTCGAGGGCCAGTTCGATTTCTTCGGCGTCGGCATCGGCCGCTACCGGCTGATGATCATCGTGATCTGCGGCCTGCTCACGGTTGGGCTGCAATTGATCCTGGCGAAAACCCGGTTTGGCAGCCGTTTGCGCGCGGCGGTCGATGATCCCCGTGCCGCCAGCGGCCTCGGCATCAACGTGCCGCAGGTGTTTGCCTTTACCTTCGCCTTCGGTTGCGGGCTTGCCGGTCTGGGCGGCGCGCTCAGCGCCGAAATTCTCGGCCTCGATCCGTATTTTCCGCTCAAGTTCATGATCTACTTTTTGATCGTGGTCACCGTCGGTGGCTCCTCCAGCATCACCGGGCCGTTTCTGGCTTCGCTGCTGCTCGGCATCGGCGACGTCGCCGGCAAATATTACGTGCCCAAGATGGGTCCATTCGTCATCTACACCATCATGATCGTGATCCTGATCTGGCGCCCGAACGGTCTGTTCGGCCGCACCGCGGCGCGGTGAGCCGATATGAACGCGCTTCCCGAAGTCTCGTCTCATGCCATGGCTCGCTCCCGCTGGCGCGGAGGCGAAATCGCGTTCTGGGTTCTGGTGCTGGCCTGCGCATTCCTGTTTCCGTCGCGCTATCTGATCATGACGGACATCCTGCGGCTGGCACTGTTCGCGCTGTCGCTCGATCTGATCCTTGGCTATGCCGGTATCGTGTCGCTCGGCCATGCCGCTTTCTTCGGCGTCGGCGCCTATTGCGCCGGGCTGCTGGCGCTCCATGGCATCATCACCGAACCGGTGATTGCATTGGTCGCGGCCGGCCTCGTCGCCATGGTGCTCGGCTTTCTCACCAGTTTCCTGGTGATCCGCGGCGTCGACCTGACGCGGTTGATGGTGACGCTCGGGATCGCGTTGCTGCTGGAGGCGCTGGGTGAGCGTTTCTCCAACATCACTGGCGGCACCGACGGCCTGCAGGGCATCGAGATGGCGCCGATCCTTGGCCTGTTCGCCTTCGACATGTTCGGCAAGACCGGCTTCTTCTATTCGCTGATCGTGCTGTTCCTGCTGTTCCTGCTCGCGCGCCGGGTGGTGAACTCGCCATTCGGCCTGTCGCTGCGCGCGATCAAGAACAATCCGCTGCGGGCGTCCGCCATCGGCGTGCCGGTCAACCGCCGCCTGATCGCGATCTATACGCTGGCCGCGTTCTACGCCGGCATTGCCGGCGCGCTGTTCACCCAGACCACGGCGCTGGCCTCGCTCGACGTGTTCGCGTTCGAGAAATCGGCCGATCTGATGCTGGTGCTCGTGCTCGGCGGCACCGGCTATCTTTATGGCGGCCTGATCGGCGCGGTCGTGTTCAAGATGCTGCAGGAATTCTTCTCCACCATCACGCCGCAATACTGGCTGTTCTGGATCGGCCTCGTGCTGGTCGTGATCGTGCTGGTCGGCCGTGACCGCATGCATCGCTGGGCGCTGTGGCTGCCCAATCTCGTGATCCGGAAAATCGCCGGACGCAAAGCCGTCGTGGCCGTTCCCGAAAGTGACGCGCCATGACGATCGCGCTGGAAACCAAAGGACTGGAAAAATCATTCGGCGGCCTGCGGGTCACGCGCGATCTGTCGCTGCGGGTCGAGCAGGGCGCCCGTCATGCCCTGATCGGGCCGAACGGCGCCGGCAAGACCACGGTCATCAACCTGCTCACCGGCGTGCTGCAGCCAAATGCCGGGCGCATCCTGCTCGAAGGCAGCGACATCACCGATCTGCCTGTGCACAAGCGGGTGCTGCGCGGCCTGTCGCGCACCTTCCAGATCAACCAGCTCTATGCCGATCTGACGCCGCTGGAGACCATCGGGCTTGCGGTGTCCGAACGGCTCGGCCGCGGCGGCGACTGGTGGCGGCGGATGGGGACGCGCGACGACGTCAACCAGGAGGTCGCCGAGACGCTGTCGCGCTTTCACCTGCTCGACGTCATGAACGAGCTCACCGCGACGCTGCCCTACGGCAAGCAGCGTCTGCTCGAGATCGCGGTCGCGATCGCGACCAAGCCGCGGGTGCTGTTGCTCGACGAGCCCGCCGCCGGCGTGCCCGAGAGCGAGCGCCACGATATTCTGGCGGCGGTCGCAGCCCTGCCGCGCGACGTTACGGTCCTTCTGATCGAGCACGACATGGATCTGGTGTTTTCGTTCGCCGACCGGATTTCGGTGCTGGTCAACGGCGCCATGCTGGTCGAGGGTCCGCCGGACGAGGTGGCACGCGATCCCCAGGTCAAGGCGGTCTATCTCGGCGAGGCTGCCGATGTCTGATCTTCTAGCCATCAACGGCCTGCGCGCCGGCTACGGTGAGGCGGTGGTGTTGCCCGGCATGTCGCTGACACTGGGCGAAGGCCAGGTGCTGGCGCTGCTCGGCCGCAACGGCACCGGCAAGACGACGCTGATCAACTCGATCGTCGGGATCACGCGCCGTTTCGGCGGCACCGTCGCGCTTGGCGGGGTGGATATCACGCCGATGCGGCCGGACCAGCGGGCGCGGGCCGGGATCGGCTGGGTGCCGCAGGAGCGCAACATCTTCCGCTCGCTGACGGTGGAAGAGAACATGACCGCCGTGGCCCAGCCCGGCCCATGGACCGTCGACAGGGTTTACGAAATGTTTCCGCGGCTGAAGGAACGCCGCAGTAATTTCGGCAACCAGCTCTCCGGCGGCGAGCAGCAGATGCTGGCGATCGGCCGGGCGCTGACGCTCAATCCGAAGGTGCTGCTGCTGGACGAGCCGACCGAGGGGCTGGCGCCCATCATCGTCGAGGAGCTGCTGCGGGCGCTCGGCACCATTACCCGCGCCGGGGGCATCTGCTCGATTATTGTCGAGCAGAATGCCCAAAAGATTCTGGGGTTGGCCGATCGGGTTGTGATATTGGAACGCGGCGCGATCGTGCATGATGCGGCTTCCAGCGCGTTGAAGGCCGATCCCGCGGTGCTCGAACGCTATCTCGGCGTCGCCGGCGCCGCACATTAGATTTCTTTCTTTGGGAGTAAGACCATGCAGCGAACCAAAGCCCCGTTCCGTGCCGACGAGGTCGGCAGCCTGTTGCGGCCGCAGCGCATCAAGGAGGCGCGCGCAAAACTGGAGAAGGGTGAGATCACGGCCGAGGACCTGCGCAAGGCCGAGGACATGGAAATCGAAAAGGTCGTGCACAAGCAGGCCTCGCTCGGCCTCAAGCTCGCGACCGACGGCGAGTTCCGCCGCTCCTGGTGGCATTTCGATTTTCTGAGCCATTTGACCGGCTGCGAATTGTACCACCCTGATCAGGGCATCCAGTTCGCCGGCGTCCAGACCCGGCATGACGCCATCCGCGTCATCGGCAAGCTCGACTTCCCCGACAACCATCCGATGCTCGATCACTTCAAGTTCCTGAAGAAGCATTGCGACACCGCGCATGTCACCGCGAAGATGACGATCCCGTCGCCCGCGGTGTTGCATTTCCGCGGCGGCCGCAAGGCGATCTCCAAGGACGTCTATCCCGATCTGGAAACCTTCTTCGAGGATCTCGGCAAGACCTACCGCAAGGCGGTGAAGGCGTTCTACGACGCCGGCTGCCGCTATCTGCAGTTCGACGACACCGTGTGGGCCTATCTGTGCTCGCCGGACGAGTTGCAGAAGGCGCGCGAACGCGGCGACAATCCCGACGGCCTGCAGGAGATCTATGCCCGCGTCATCAACTACGCGCTGGCCGAGCGGCCGGCCGACATGATCGTCACCACGCATGTCTGCCGCGGCAATTTCCGTTCGACCTGGATTTCCTCCGGCGGCTACGAGCCGGTCGCGGAGACCATGCTGGCCGGCACCAATTACGACGGCTATTTCCTGGAATATGATTCCGACCGCGCCGGCGGCTTCGAGCCGCTGCGTTATCTGCCGAAGGGCAACAAGGTGGTCGTGGTCGGCGTCATCACCTCGAAGTTCGGCGAGCTCGAGAACAAGGAAGAAATCAAGCGCCGGCTGTTGGAGGCCGCAAAATTCGCGCCGCTTGAGCAGCTCGCGGTATCGCCGCAATGCGGCTTCGCCTCGACCGAGGAAGGCAACATCCTGTCCGAGGAAGAGCAGTGGGCCAAGCTGAAGCTCGCGGTCGATGTCGCCAACGAGGTGTGGGGGAAGTAGGTTCATAACTCCGCGTCTTCCCGGCTCTCTCAACCCGTCGTCCCGGCTCTCTCAACCCGTCGTCCCGGCCTTGAGCCGGGATCTACCGTGTTAGCTGTCAAGAGGCGTTAGCGCCTTTCCAAGGCTGTCCGGACCTGATTACGGCATTGGCGAAGACGACAAGGCG
>NZ_JAFCMA010000060.1:0-24970 GCF_018130125.1 Bradyrhizobium sp. AUGA SZCCT0177
CCACCGTCGCCTCGCAGATCGCTCCGCAAGACTTGACGCCGTTACGGGCGCCAGGACCACACGCTTTCGCCGTACGCTTCAGCAGCGACCGTCCATCGCAACTGTTACGTCCACCGCAACCCGCCCCTCGTCGTGACGACGGCCGACGCCCCTCTGAGTGGGACGGGATAACGCAAACTCGTAGAGATGATTTGCCCGACGGCGAAAGCGAAATATTTTTTATTTCGGGGCTTGACACGATTTCCGTAAATCAGAAGTGATTTGCCCGTCGGGTTGTTTTGTCGCACCTTCGCCCCGGCGATATCGCGCGACGGACATAACGCCAACATGCCGCGCGGGTGACTGGTTCGGCCGAGATGAAATGGATCAACGGCTGGTCACTCGCCGGCACCTTCGAGGGCGAGTTCTCCAACGTGACTGAGAGCTACGCCGGCAAGGGCGTGGTTCGCTACGCCTGGTAAGGCGGGCTGAGAGGACGCATTGCCCGCCGCGCCGCGTTCGCCTAAGTTCATCGGACGCCGTTTACCAATGGCAAACGTTAAGCTTTCCGCTTAAGACTGTCTCAATCCGCAATAATTATTGAGTAGGTGGGCGGCGGCGTTTCCCGTTAAGGGAACGTGGCGTTGCTTCGGCAAATTTTCGACGATTTGGGGATATTAAACCGCATGTGCGGCATTGTCGGCATTCTCGGACGCGCTCCGGTCGCGGAGCAGTTGGTGGATTCGCTCAAACGCCTGGAATATCGCGGCTATGATTCGGCCGGCGTCGCCACGCTGGAGGGCGACCATCTGGCGCGGCGCCGGGCCGAGGGCAAACTGAAAAACCTCGAAAAGCGGCTGGAGGCCGAACCGCTCGCCGGTCATACCGGGATCGGGCATACCCGCTGGGCTACCCATGGCCGGCCGACCGAGAACAACGCGCATCCGCATGCGACCGAACGCGTCGCCGTGGTCCATAACGGCATCATCGAGAATTTTCGCGAGCTGCGCGAGGCGCTGGAGAAAAAGGGCGCGGTCTTCAAGACCGAAACTGATACCGAGATCGTGCTGCATCTGGTCGACAATCTGCTCGCCCAGGGCATAGGTCCCGTGGAAGCGGTGAAGGCGGCGCTGTCGCAGCTGCGCGGCGCGTTCGCGCTCGGCTTCATCTTCGCCGGCGACAATGATTTGATGATCGGCGCCCGCAACGGCCCGCCGCTGGCGATCGGTCACGGCGACGGCGAAATGTATCTGGGGTCGGACGCGATTGCGCTCGGGCCGCTGACCAATACCGTCAGCTACCTTGAAGACGGCGACTGGGTGGTGCTGACGCGCAAGGGCGCCACCATCTACGACAAGGATAATGCGATCGTTCATCGCGACGCGATCAGGCACACGGCGTCGAGTTCGCTGGTCGACAAGGCGAACTACCGCCACTTCATGGCCAAGGAAATCCACGAACAGCCCGAAGTGGTCGGCCATACGCTGGCGCGTTACGTCGACATGGCGACCGACCGCGTGATGCTGCCGGTGACGCTGCCGTTCGACTTCAGGGGTGTGCAGCGGATCGCGATCGTCGCTTGCGGCACCGCGAGCTATGCCGGCCATATCGCCAAATACTGGTTCGAGCGGCTCGCCCGCGTGCCGGTCGAGGTCGATGTCGCCTCGGAGTTCCGTTACCGCGAGGCGCCGCTGCGCAAGGGCGATCTGGCGATCTTCATTTCGCAATCCGGCGAGACCGCCGACACGCTGGCGGCGCTGCGTTATGCGAAGTCGCAAGGCGTCCACACGCTCTCGGTGGTCAACGTGCCGACCTCGACGATCGCGCGCGAGAGCGAGACCGTGCTGCAGACGCTGGCGGGGCCCGAGATCGGCGTCGCCTCGACCAAGGCGTTCACCTGCCAGCTGATGGTGCTGGCCGCGCTGGCCGTTGCCGCCGGCAAGGCGCGCGGGGAATTGTCCGACGAGGACGAGACCAAGCTGGTCCATGGCCTCGTCGAAATTCCCCGCCTGATGGCCGCGGCGCTGACGACCGAACCGCAGATCGAAAAACTGGCGCGCGACATCGCCAAATGCCGCGACGTGCTCTATCTCGGCCGCGGCACCAGCTATCCCCTGGCGCTGGAAGGCGCGCTGAAGCTGAAGGAAATCTCCTACATCCACGCCGAGGGCTATGCCGCCGGCGAGCTCAAGCACGGCCCGATCGCGCTGATCGACGAGAACATGCCGGTGGTGGTGATCGCGCCGCATGACCGGGTGTTCGAAAAGACGGTCTCCAACATGCAGGAGGTCGCCGCCCGCGGCGGCAACATCATCCTGATGACCGATGCCAAGGGCGCGGCGGAGGCGACCATCGAATCCGTGGTCACCATCGTGCTGCCTGACATGGCTGCGACCTTTACGCCCATGGTCTATGCCGTTCCGGTGCAGCTTTTGGCCTATCATACCGCCGTGGTGATGGGCACCGACGTCGATCAGCCGCGAAATCTGGCCAAATCGGTCACGGTCGAATAGCCGCAGGGGCGGGCTTGCCGGCATCTCGGGCCTTCAAAAACCTGCTAGGATGGCTTAGCTGGAACAAGACCGGCTGCCCCCGCGACCTGGAACCGCAATGAATCCCCAAGATCTGCCCCCGTCCACCCCGGCCGACGCCCCGCCGGAAGCCCCACGCGGGCTAATGGCCCGTTTCCGCAATTATTTCCTCACCGGCCTCGTGGTCGCCGGACCGATCGCGATCACCTTCTATCTGACCTGGTGGTTCGTCACCTGGGTCGACAACCTGGTCCGTCCCTTCGTTCCGACCGCCTACCGGCCGGAAACCTATCTGCCGTTCGGGCTGCCGGGTTCCGGGCTGATCGTCGCCGTGATCGCGCTGACGCTGCTGGGTTTCCTGACCGCGAACCTGATCGGCCGGACCCTGGTCGACCTCGGCGAACGGCTGCTCGGCCGCATTCCGGCGGTGCGTGCGATCTATCGCGGCCTGAAGCAGGTGTTCGAGACGCTGTTCTCGGGGAACGGATCGAGCTTTCGCCGGGTCGGCCTGGTCGAGTTTCCCTCGCCGGGCATGTGGTCGATCGTGCTGATCTCGCAATCGCCAAGCGTCGACATCGCCAACAAGCTGCCCGGCCAGGATGAGCACATCTCGGTGTTCCTGCCCTGCGCGCCGAACCCGACCACGGGGTTCTTCTTCTACGTGCCGAAGAACAAGATCATCGAAATCGACATGAGCGCCGAAGACGCCGCAACCCTGATCATGTCCGCGGGCGTGGTGCAGCCGGGCTCCGATCCGCAGAAGAAGATCGCGGCCTTGGCCGCTACCGCGAACGCCGCGCGCGCCGCCACCGCCGCGAATGCAGCCACGCTGCAGCCGGCGAAGGTGGAGTAGCGTTCTTTCGCGCCAAGTCGCCGGACCTCATCCCCACGCAACGGCTTCGCCGTTGTCGCTGGAGGAGCGGCGCAGCCGCGTCTCGAAGGATGCAGGCCCGTCTGTGGCCTCATGGTACGAGACGGCGCAAGGGCGCCTCCTCACCATGAGGAGAACCAGTTACCCAGCCCCGATCAGCGGTATCGCTTCATCGCGCTCATATAAATAAAGCAAACAGCGCAGCGCTTCGCCGCGGTCGCCCTTGAGCTTCGGATTGTCCTTCATGATCCGCAGCGCCTCGTCGCGGGCCTGGGTGATGAGCTGGCCGTGGACTTCGGAGCGAGCGATGCGGTAGCCGGGCAGGCCGCTTTGCCGGATGCCGAGCACGTCGCCTTCGCCGCGCAGTTTCAGGTCCTCCTCGGCGATCCGAAAACCGTCTGACGTTTCGCGGATCACTTTCAGCCGCGCGGTGGACATCTCGTTGAGCGGTTCCTTGTAGAGCAAAAGGCAGGTTGACGCCTCCGAACCGCGGCCGATACGGCCGCGCAATTGATGCAATTGGGCGAGGCCAAACCGTTCGGCGTTCTCGATCACCATGATCGACGCGGCGGGGACGTCGACGCCGACTTCGACCACGGTGGTCGCGACCAGGAGGCCAATCTCGTGGGCGGCGAACTGCGCCATCACGCGGTCCTTTTCCGCGCCCTTCATCTGGCCGTGGACGAGGCCGACGCGGTCGCCAAAACGTTGCTGCAGGCGCTCGAAGCGCTCGGTGGCATTGGTGAGGTGCTCGATGCCTTCGGCCTCGGATTCCTCGACCAGCGGACAGATCCAGTAGACCAGCTTGCCGGCTTTGAGCGCACGGCCGACGCCGTCGATGACTTCGTCGAGCCGGCTGTTGGGGACGGTGCGGGTATCGATCGGCTGGCGGCCGGCCGGCTTTTCGCGCAGTTCCGAGACGTCCATGTCGCCGAAATAGGTCAGCACCAGCGTGCGCGGGATTGGTGTCGCGCTCAGCACCAGCACATCGACGGCGTCGCCCTTGTTGGTGAGCGCCAGCCGTTCGCGCACACCGAAACGATGCTGTTCATCGACCACGGCGAGCGCCAGCGCCTTGAAGGCGACGTCGTCCTGGATCAGCGCGTGGGTGCCGACCAAAAAATCGATCTCGCCGGCTTCCAGCTGCGCCAGAATTTCGCGTCGCTCCTTGCCCTTTTCGCGCCCCGTGAGGATCGCCACCCGCATCCCGGCGCGCTCGGCGAGCGGCGTGATGGTCTTGATGTGCTGGCGCGCCAAAATTTCGGTCGGCGCCATCAATGCTGCCTGCTTGCCGGCCTCGGTCACGGCGGCGGCCGCGAGCAGGGCGACCACCGTCTTGCCCGAACCGACATCGCCCTGCAGCAGCCGCAACATCCGCACCGGCTGGCGCAGATCTTCGGTGATGGCGGCGACCGCGTCGCGCTGCGACTTGGTGAGGGCATACGGCAGCGCATCGATGATCCTGCTGCGCAGGTGGCCGTCGCCGGCGTGGCGGTCACCGGCCGGACGGCGCAACTGCGCGCGCACCAGCGCCAGCGCCAGTTGACCCGCCAAAAGTTCGTCGAAGGCGAGCCGCGACCAGAACGGGCCATCGGGGAGAATGTCCGTCAGCTCGACCGGGACATGAACACGGGTGAACGCTTCCCGGATGGGCGGGAAGTGGCAGCGGCGGACGACTTCCGGACTGATCCATTCGGGCAATTCGGGGAGCTTTTGCAGCGCCTGGGCCACAGCACGGCGCAGCGAGCCGAGCGCGAGGCCTTCGGTCAGGGGATAGACCGGATCGATGCCGGTCAGTTTCGCAAAGGCCGCTTCATCCACGATGTTGGTGGGATGCACGATCTGGGGAATCCCGTCGTACATCTGCAAGGTGCCCGACACGTAGCGCTTCTCGCCTACGGGAAGCAGCTTTTCGACATAACCGGGCTTGGCGCGGAAGAACGTCAGCACCACGTCGCCGGTGTCGTCGCTGGCATAGACGAGGTAGGGCGCGCGCGAATTGCGCGGTGGTGGCGGCCGGTGGCGATCGACGGTGACTTCCAGCGTCACCACGGTTCCCTGCACGGCTTCACGGATTTTTGGCCGCGCCCGGCGATCGATCACGCTGGCCGGCAGATGCAGCAGCAGATCGACCAGCCGCGGCGTCTCGCTGCGGCCGAGCAGATAGCGCAGCAATTTGTCCTGCTTCGGCCCGACGCCAGCAAGCGTCGTGACCGGAGCAAACAGCGGATTGAGCAGAGGAGGGCGCATTTACTGGTCCGTCATGCGCGGGCTTGACACGCGCATCCATCATTCTTCGAAAGGAATCTTACGAAGCAGATGGATTGCCGGGTCAAGCCCGGCAATGACGAATTTTCCGAGGAGGAAGGGCTGACGTTTGCCCGAATGGACCCCGCCTGGCACGTCCATGGCTTTTTTGGTGTCGGACTACGATGCCTGAAAAGCGGCGCCCTTGAACCGCTTGACCGGGCTGCCGCGCTCAAGACGATCATGCGCGGCGTGCGCATCATTCCGGGCAGTGATCGCTTCGAGCTCGCCCTGCAGCCTGATCAGTGCCGCAATCCGCTCCAATGCCAGCGCCTTGTTCCGATGTTGCGAGCGTTCCTCGCGCGCCACGACGGACAGGCCGCTTGCGATGTGGGTCGCACGCACGGCGCTCTCGGTCTTGTTCTGATGCTGGCCGCCGGGGCCGCCGGCCCGGAAAGCTTCAAAGCGAACGTCGTGCGCGGCCAGCGCTTTCGGCGCTTCGGGCGGCGCCGGAAGTTCGAAAACACCAATGAACCAGTTTTTGCGCTTGTGATGTGGCCGCAGCGGACTTTGCACCACCCATTGGATCGAACCGATCCACGGCCGAGCAAAGGTCGTAGCCGCGTCTCCGTGAATCACGACGATTGCCGAGGCCGGACCATGCCCGTCCGGATCCGGCCCGTTCACGCAATCGGTATCGAGGCCGAGCGAGGTCGCTTCGGCGGTGAGCGTCGGGACCGCCTTTGCGAGCGCGATCCGGCATTCCGCCGGACCGCGTCCGCTGGTCAGGAGAAGCCGGATCATCGGCGATCCTCCTTCCAGGATTTTTCGCGCTTGCTGCTGCTTGTCGCGATGCTGGATTGCGCCTTCTTGAACGTCACGAGCGGCCGGAACGTCGCCACCACGCGCGCCAGGCCGAACTCGACGAGATCGGCGATGACGCGATCGATGTTCTTGTAGGCCTCCGGCGCTTCCTCCACGAGCAGGCCGCGATCCCCGCAGACGACGATGCCGCCATAGGGATTGCGCTCCAGCCGTGCCACGTCGGATTTCTTGCCCCGCACGCGGCCGTGCATGGATGCCCGGTCGTACTTGCGGCCCGCACCATGCGCGAGCGAGGCGAGCGCCTCGGCTCGCATCGGAGCTAGCGGCTCGACCAGATAGGACAGCGTCCCGCGCGATCCCGGCACCGGCACCAGCCCGCGATCGGAAGCCGCCGCGCCCTTCCGGTGCAGCATGATGGCGTCACCGGGATTGCCACGACGCTCGACCATGTTATGCGCCAGATCGTTGACAGGACGCAGTTCCGCACGCGCCGCCGCTGCGGCCCGCTCGGCGATGATGCGACGGTTGAGCCTGGCCCATCGCACGGCGTGATCATGCGCGTCCATGTAGGACCCGCCGTCTTCACTCGCGGGATCAAGCGCTGCCTGCCCGTTCGACAGGACGCGCTCCAGGATCGAGTAACCGAGACCCCGCGAGCCGGAATGGACCAGGACATAGGCATGGTCGCGGTCCAGTCCCGCCTGCGCGGCCGTCTCCGGCGCTAGGATTTCCTCGATCGCCTGGATCTCGCAGAAATGATTGCCGCCGCCGATGCTGCCGAGCGAAGCATCGAACAACGTGGCGTCAAGACCGGCGTCGGCGAGGACGCCGGCGACGTCGCCGTCCCAGGGTTGGTCGAGCGAGCTCAAGCGCTCGGCCATCTGGTCGAGCCGCAGCTTGCGCGCTGCGATGTCGAGCGCGAACAGCCCCATGCCGCAACCGATGTCGGAACCGACCAGCTGCGGATGAATCCGGTCGGCCAGAATGGCGCAACCTACGGGACCATATTTGCCGGGATGCAGATCCGGCATGGCAGCGACCGCGCGGACTCCAGCGAGTGCAGCGACCTGTTCCAGTTGAAGCGTGGCGTTGCCCTCGATCCAGGATTTGGACGAGGCGAAGACGTGGATCGGCGCACGGCCGTCCATCTTGGGAGAAGTGCCCATTTGAAAAGCTTTCAGAAGATTTGGGTTAGTCGACGCGCACAGCTCAGCTCTCGCTGACGTAAGCGCGTGATTTCCCAAGCGGCGCGGCTAACGCACACGCCCTCAGGCGATGCCCTCGACGGGGCGGCGAGACAATGTCATCGAGCCTTCTCCCTGTTGATCGTGCCAAAATCGGCTACCGATCGCGCAGATCACATACCGGCGAAACGGAAAAGCTGCAAGTCCGCCGCGACCCCCTGTTGTCGCACGCCAGATGCGCGAGGTTCACGTGCATCAAGTTCACTTGAATTTTCACTTGGATTTTCATTTGGATTTGCGCCGGAAACGCTACTGACATTCGCCGCTTCCATGGCTATATCAACCCCGCCCGGCACGTCCGGGCTTTTGGCGTTCGGATGGGAATGGGACAATGACGGGTTCGACACGATCGAGCGGTGGCCTCGATGACCGCCGCAAGCGGCTTTTGTTTCGCTGCTGGCATCGCGGCACCCGTGAGATGGATCTCATCCTCGGACGCTTTGCCGATGCCGAGATCGCTGATCTGTCGGATGGCGATATGGCCGAACTGGAACGGCTGCTCGAGGTGCCCGATCCCGATCTCTATGCCGCGCTGACCGGCGAAAAGCCGCTCGATCCCGAATACGCCAGCGCGCTGTTCGATCGCATCAAGGCGCGTCGCGCCGTGGACCACGACGCATGAAGTCGCCAGTGAAATCTCCTGCTGCGCTGCTGGCCCCCGGCCGGGCGCTGACCTTTGCCAATGTCGCCGAGGGCGCGGAAGGGCTTGTTGTCGCTGACCTCGCACGCGCGGTCGCCGCCAAGCCGAAGCCGCCGGCGGTGAGCCTTGCGGTGGTGTGCCGCGACGGCCCCCGCATGCAGCAACTGGCGCGGGCGCTGGAATTCTTCGCACCCGATTTGCCGGTCATGCAGTTTCCGGCCTGGGACTGCCAGCCCTATGACCGGGTGTCGCCGCATGGCGGCGTCCTGGCCCAGCGCCTGACCACGCTGGCGCGGCTGTCGCGGCTTCAAGGCAGCGACAAGCCGCTGATCGTGCTGACCACGGTCAATGCCATCGTCCAGCGCGTTCCGGCGCGCGAGGTGGTGGCGGCGCAGGCGCTGTCGGTCGCGCCCGGTCATGTCGTGCCGATGGACTCCATCGTCGCCTGGCTGGAGCATAATGGCTACAACCGGTCCTCGACGGTGCGCGAGCCCGGCGAATACGCCGTGCGCGGCGGCATTCTCGACCTCTTTCCGGCCGGGCTCGATCAGCCGGTCCGGTTCGATTTCTTCGGCGACAGCCTGGAATCGATTCGCACATTCGACGCCGAAACCCAGCGCACGCTGCTCGACATGCGCGCGCTCGATCTGGTGCCGGTCTCCGAATTCCAATTGGTCACCGAGACCATCCGCCGCTTTCGCATGGGCTATGTCGCGACCTTCGGCGCGCCGCAGCGCGACGATCTGCTGTATGAAGCCGTCAGCGAAGGCCGCCGCCATCCCGGCATGGAGCACTGGCTGCCGCTGTTCCAGGAGCGGATGGACACGCTGTTCGACTATCTCGACGGCGCGCCGGTCGCGATCGAACCGCAGGGCGAGGACGCCGCCCGCGAACGCTTCAAGCAGATCGCGGACTATTATGAAGCACGCCGCGAGGCGCTGGAGCATCCCGGGAGCGGCGCGATCTACAAGCCGCTGCCGCCCGATCGGCTGTATTTGACCGAAACGGAATGGACGACACGATTGGAAGAAGCCGCGCTGGCGCGGCTGACGCCGTTCGCGGTGCCCGACGACAGTTCTGACGTGTTCGATGCCGGCGCGCGGCAGGGGCGCAACTTCACGCCGGAGCGCGCCGATAGCTCCGTCAACGTGTTCGAAGCCGTCGTCGCCCATGTGCTGGCGTTGCAGGCGCAACGCAAGAAGGTCGTGATCACGCTGTGGAGCGAGGGCTCGCGCGACCGCATGGGCAGCATGTTGCGCGATCACAAGCTGCTCAACCTCACCAGCGTCAACACCTGGCGCACGGTGCAGGCGACTCCGCGCAACGAGGCCATGCTGGCGGTGGTCGGCATGGAATCCGGTTTCGAGACCGACGACGTCGCCGTCATCAGCGAACAGGACATCCTCGGCGACCGCCTGGTGCGGCCGCGCAAAGCGAGCCGCAAGCTCGACAATTTCATCTCTGAAGTCACGAGTCTGGCCGCCGGCGATCTGGTGGTGCATGTCGAGCACGGCATCGGCCGTTTCATCGGGCTGCAGACGCTGGAAGTCTCCGGCGCGCCGCATGACTGCCTCGAGCTGCATTACGCCGCCGAAACAAAACTGTTCCTGCCGGTCGAGAACATCGAACTGCTGTCGCGATACGGCTCCGACCACGCCAACGTCGAATTGGACCGCCTTGGCGGCGGCGGCTGGCAGGCGCGAAAAGCAAAACTCAAGAACCGCATCCGCGAGATTGCGGGCGAACTGATCAAGATCGCGGCCGAACGCCATCTGCACGAAGCGCCGAAAATGCCGGTGCAGCCGCATGTCTATGACGAGTTCTGCGCACGCTTCCCCTATGAGGAAACCGAGGATCAGCTCGGCGCCATCACTTCGACGTTGAAGGACCTCGAAAGCGGTCGCCCGATGGACCGGCTGATCTGCGGCGATGTCGGCTTCGGCAAGACCGAAGTGGCGCTGCGCGCCGCGTTTGCCGTGGCGCTCGATGGCAAGCAGGTCGCCGTGGTGGTGCCGACCACGCTCTTGGCGCGGCAGCACAGCAAGACGTTTGCCGAACGGTTTAGAGGTTTTCCCGTCAATGTCGCACAGGCCTCAAGGCTGGTCGCGCCGAAGGAACTGACACAAGTCAAGAAGGGGCTTTCGGAAGGCAATGTCGACATCGTGGTCGGCACCCATGCGCTGCTCGGCAAGGCGATCAAGTTCAGGGATCTCGGCCTGTTGATTGTCGACGAGGAACAGCACTTCGGCGTCAGCCACAAGGAACGGCTGAAGCAATTGCGGGCGCAGGTGCATGTGCTGACGCTGAGCGCGACGCCGATCCCGCGCACGCTGCAACTCGCGCTGACCGGCGTGCGCGACCTCTCGATCATTGCTTCACCGCCGGTGGATCGTCTCGCGGTCCGCACCTTCGTGGCGCCGCATGATCCCCTGATGATCCGCGAGGCGCTGCTGCGTGAACGCTACCGCGGCGGGCAGGCGTTCTATGTGGTGCCGCGCATCGAGGATCTTGCGAGCGTAAAAGACTTCCTCGACAAGAATGTGCCTGAAATGAAGGTTGCGGTGGCGCATGGCCAGATGCCGCCGACCGTGATCGAAGACATCATGTCGGCGTTCTACGACGGCAAATACGACATCCTGCTCTCGACCACGATCATCGAATCCGGGCTCGACATTCCCTCGGCCAATACGCTGATCGTGCATCGCGCCGACATGTTCGGCCTGGCGCAGCTCTATCAGCTGCGCGGCCGGGTCGGGCGCTCGAAACTGCGGGCCTATGCGCTGTTCACGCTGCCGGCGCAGCAGAAGATCACCGGGCAGGCCGAGCGGCGGCTCAAGGTGCTGCAATCGCTGGAGACACTGGGCGCCGGCTTCCAGCTTGCGTCCCACGACCTCGACATCCGCGGGGCCGGCAATCTGCTCGGCGAGGAACAATCCGGCCACATCAAGGAAGTCGGCTTCGAGCTTTATCAATCGATGCTGGAAGAGGCGATCCTCAACCTCAAGGCCGGCGTGGTCGAGCCCGCCGCCGACCGCTGGTCACCGCAGATCACCATCGGCATGCCCGTGCTGATCCCGGAGGATTACGTCAACGACCTGGCGGTGCGGCTGTCGCTGTACCGCCGGCTCGCCGATCTCGAGACCGACGAGGAGATCGACAATTTTGCCGCCGAAATGCGCGACCGTTTCGGCGTGCTGCCGGACGAGGTGCGCTATCTGTTCAAGGTCGCCGCGATCAAGGCCTATTGCCGAAGGGCCAATGTCGAGAAGGTCGATGCCGGGCCGAAGGGCGCCGTCATCAGCTTCCGCGACAACAAGTTCGCGCAGCCGGACCGGCTGGTGTTCTTCATCCGCCAGCACGGCCAGGCCGCAAAAGTTCGCCCGGACATGAAGGTGGTGTTCCTGCAGGTATGGAAGACGCCGGAAGAACGGCTGATGGGCACGACCGAGATTTTGCGCCAGCTCGCCAACCTCGCGGAGAACAAGAAGGCGGCGTAGGGGGCGTTGCGCTCCGAACTATCCCCGTCATTGCGAGCGAAGCGAAGCAATCCATAGCGCGGAACCGGGAGAGAATGGATTGCTTCGTCGCTATGCTCCTCGCAATGACGCTGAGAGAGAAATGCAAACAGCCGCCGGTCGTTCCTCAGAAATGACAGAACCCTCACGAAGCGGCGCGATGGGCCTCTTCGCCGAGGCGCGCGAGCAGCGCCTTCGCGGAATCCTTCGACTCCAGCGTCGCGACCGTCACGGTTGGTTCTGCGCGCGTGTCGCGCTTGCCGTGGCTGGTGTGGCGCATGACGCTGGAGAGCCGCCGCGCGATCGTATGCGCGGTCTTGAGATCGGTCTCGGCGAAGGCGACCACGACCGATCCGTCATCGCAAACGGCGCCAAAATCCATCCGCCGCATCAGCCGGCTGATGATGCGCGCGCCGTCGAACTGGGCGCGGGGATGGGCGGGGTCGAAGGCGAAGCGCGCAACCGACAGGCCGCCGCCGCGTTGCTGAGTCTGGTAGACCGCGCTGGCGAAGTCGCGTTCGAAGGCGCCTGGCGTGAGCAGGCCGGTGCGGGCGTCGATCAGGCCCTCGGCGTCGATCGAGCGCAGGGTCCGGCTCAAATGCGCTTCGAAGGCATGCTGGCGGATCAGCGGCAACGCGGTCGCCACCATTTGTACAGGCTCGCCACTGAGGATTTCGAGGTTCGGCAATTCATAGGCCGGCAACAGATCGCCTGACGTCACCACCACAGGCAGATGGCGGAAGCGGGCGTCTTCCGCCAGCACGGTCAGGAAAGCATCGACCACGCGCGGGCTAAAGCCTTCGCTGAGCACGATGCCGTCGATGTCGCGCGCATTGAGATGCTTCGCCGCAGCCTCGATGCTCAGCGCGCCGACCACGCCGGTTTGTTCGCCAAGCGAGACCGACAGCGTGGGGTAGGCGCCGCCGCGGCCGACCAGCAGCACCGTGGCATCCCGGAAGGTGTCGATGTCCGAGAGCGCGATCCGGGTGGCCGGTACCAGCCGGCGCATCACGGTCGCGTGCAGCGAGCGGATGCGCAGCGCCGCGCGCAGGCGCGCGACGAGGCGGCTGGAATCGCCCTGGCTCTGGAAGAATGGAATGGCGTTTTCGGGAAGCGTTACCTGCGGATCGACCGCGATCAGGGGCAGATAGGGCTGGTGGGCCGCGATCGGTGCGGCGAGTGCGGCAAGCGTGGCCTGATCGACGTCGGACGTGGCGGCCAATACCGCCGCAGGCTGCAGCTGTTCGACCGCGCGACCTGCGTCCGCCCATTCGGCCTCGACGACCGGAAACAGCTTTGCGACATCGAGCGCTGCGGCAAACGACGGCCGCGTTGCGGTCGATACGACGAGGATCGGGCCTTGCTGGGACATCTACAACTCGGATCAAGCGCGCCATTTATGAGAGCGCGATCCTAGTTTGTCGGGCTTAATGTGGCGTCAACACAAGCCGTGAGATTGCGCTCAAGCGGAATTCGCCCGGTCGCGAAACGCTTCGACCATCAATGGGTTAAGCCCGAGTTCCGTCAACGCGTCGCGGGCGCGGGCGTTGTCCTGGGCGCGGCCGGCAAGCCGATGGCCGCTAAGGCGATCCGGCAATGCCGTGAGCAGCGCGCCTTGCCCGAGCCGCCGGGCCCATTCTTGCAGGTCTTGCGCCAGGAAACGGTAGCCACCAACCGCCATGATGCCGGACGGTGGCGCGGTGATGTTGATGGCGCCGGTCGAGCGGTCGAGCCGCGCAGAATAATCGGTATCGACGTAATCGCGCGGCGGGGCTGCAATCAGCGAGTCGCTGGGTGGCGGCGGGGGCGCATAGGCCGCGACCGGGATCATCGGTCCGCGCAGTCCCAAGGTGCCCCGCGGGGTCAGCAGGATGTCGCCCGCGATCGAGGAGCCCGGCAGTTCGCGCGGCGCGCCGTGCGGTCCTGACTTGATCAGGGCGGGCGAACCATCGTCCGCAATCCGGCGCGCCGCGAACAAACCGACTTCGCCGAACAGATAGACGTCGGTCAGCGTTGCCTGCTGGGCCGACCAGGACGCGCTCGACATCACCTGTTCCGGCGCACGCCACAACCCGATGACGTTGCGCAGGGAGGGCAGGCTGCCCGCGAGGTCGAGTTCGTCCAGCCGCAACGCCAGTTGGGCCGGGGCAATCAGCGTATCACAGGCATACTCGTTGACCTGCTGCTCCAAGATCTCTTCGTCGAACGGATGGTGCAGCACCAGGGTTCCGCCCGACAGCAGCCAGACCGTCAGCGTCGATGCGAGGCCGGCAAACGACATCGGCGAAAACGCCGACAAAATCGTTGCGCCCTGTGGCACATCGCTTTCGAGCGAGATCGATAGTCCTCCGGCGATCAGGCTGAGATGGGCGCGCGGCACGGGCCGGAAACCGTCCGAGGTCAGATCGAACGAGATCAGCGCCGCCTTGCGGCCATCCTGGATCACCGCGCGCGCGGTTGTCGATTCCCGAAGGATCGCGTTATCGAGCGAGGCCATGCCTTCCGGCAAATCGGTGCCGAAGCCGCAGACATGGCGGATCGAAAACGCTTCAGCCGCGGCATTCATGGCCAGATCCGAATAGACGATGCCGTCGACCTTGCTTGTGGTGACGATCGCCCGCGCCGCGGTGCGGTTGAGCGCCATGGTCAGTTCCGCCTGTCGCCACAGCAAGGGCAGCACGGCGACCACCAGTCCGGCGCGATAGGCGGCCAGAATTGTCAGCGCGAATTCGATGGTGTTCGGCAGCTGGACCGCGATGACGGAGTTGGCCGGCAATCCGGATTCGATGAAATGCGCTGCCAGCGCGGAAATGGCGCGGTCGGCCTGCGCATAGGTGAGGCGCTTCGGCGTCTGGCCCGTGACGCGCGGCTTGTTCGGAGGATCGATCAGCGCCGTCGCATCCGGCTGCCGTGCCAGCGAGCGCTTGAACAACGTATCGAGCGTGGGCGAAGCGGCTGGCTGGGTCACGGCGTCACTTCAATGGCTTGCGTCATTTGGGTTGCGCGTCCGGTCTGTGCCACCACGTCTCCGGCAGGTAGCCCGTCAAGGCGATGGTTGAAGGTCGTTCTACCCGATTCCATCGCGCGATCCATTGCTCGGCGACGTTAAACAACGGGATAGCGTAGAAGCCCGACATCAGGGTCCGGTCCAGCGCCCGCACCGCCGAGACGAATTCCGGCCGCTCGCGGGCCTCCAGCAGCGCCGCGATCAGGGCGTCGATCGCCGGATCCTTCGCGCCCATGTAGTTCCTTGTGCCGGGGATATCGGCCGCCTGGCTGCCCCAATAGAACGACTGCTCATTGCCGGGTGACAGCGACTGGTCCCAGCGGTTCTGCAGCATGTCGAACTCGTAGCCGAGCCGGCGCTGGTCGAATTGCACCGGATCGACCGCGCGCACGCTGGCCTCGATACCGGCGCGTTTGAGGTCGCGGCTATAGGCCAGCGCGATCCGTTCCTGATCGCGCGTCGTGACCAGGATTTCGAAGGTGAGGGGTGCTTTGGTCGCACGCTGGCGCAGCACGGTGCCGTCGAGCACGTAGCCGGCCTCGGACAGCAGAACGAGGGCGGCCCGCAGCGCCGCGCGGTCGCGGCCTGAACCGTCTGACACGGGCAGGCGGAAGCTGCCGTCGAGAATATCAGGCGGAATATGCGCGAGGTAGGGTTTCAACAGTTCGCGCTCGCGCGCATCGGCGGCGCGGCCATAGGCTGATAATTCCGACCCTGCGAAGAAGCCTCCGGCACGCGTGTAGAGGCCGAAGAAGTAGTTGCGGTTGATCCATTCGAAATCGAACAGCAGCGTCAGCGCACGCCGCACGCGGACGTCGGAAAACAGCGGACGGCGGGTGTTGAACACCAAATACTCCGACGGCTGCGGCATCCCCGGCTTGATGATGTCGCGGATCAGCTCGCCGCTGCGGGCGGCCGGGAAATCATAGCCGTCGTGCCAGCGCAGCGGCTCGGCTTCATTGCGGAAATCATAGAGCCCGCGCTTGAAGGCTTCGAACTGGCCGTTGGACTCGCGGTAGTAATCGAACCGGATCTCGTCGAAGTTCCACAGGCCCCGGTTCGCCGGCAGGTCACGGCCCCAATAGTCGGGGTTGCGCGTCAGCGTGACGCTGGCGCCGGGGCGCACCGCAGTGACGCGATAGGGACCGGAACCGACCGGTCCGGTCATGGTCGTGTCCTCAAAGGTTTCGGGATCGACCGCATGGCGCGGCAATACCGGCATCAGGCCGAGGATCAGCGGCAGTTCGCGGTCGGGCGCGCCGCCGAAATCGAACCTGATGGTGAGCGGGTCGGGCGCCTCGGCCTTGGCGACCTTGGCATAATACTGGCGATGGTTGGGGCGGCCGCGGTCGCGCAGCAGCGCCCAGGAAAACAGCACGTCGTCGGCCGTTACCGGCTTGCCATCCGAGAACCGCGCCCGGGGATCGAGATGGAACGTGACATAGCTTCTGATGTCGTCGGTCTCGACGCTCCTGGCGAGAAGCCCGTAGAGCGTGAAGGCCTCGTCATTGCCGCGGCTCATCAGGCTCTCGACGACAAAGCCCCTGATCTGCTGCAGGGCGAGGCCTCGGACGATGAACGGATTGAGGCTGTCGAAGGTGCCAAGCAGACCCCAGACCAGCCGGCCGCCCTTCGGTGCATCGGGTTTGGCGTAGGGCATGTGGGCAAAATCGGCCGGCAGGGCCGGCGCGCCATGCATGGAGATCGCATGGCTTTCCCCGGCGCGGGCCTTGCCCGCGAGCGCCATCGGCAACAGGCCGAGCGCGAGCACAACGCTGGCGAGAATACCAAGCCGGATACGTCCAAAGGCTACCATCTGCACGCGCGGATTTGATTCGGGGTCACACACCAGTGAGCTTTACCATAGGCCTTGACCACAGGCCTCGGCGTCCACCGGGACCGCAGCCAAAGATGCTTGTCGGCATTGATCTTTTCGTCCGCCGCTGTATTGAAGGCGTGCAATTGACCAGGGCGGTGACGCCTGTCACGTATCCGCCTCAATTGACTAGGAGACAGCCGCCCAAACGGCTAGGTGTCGGTGCCTGCAGCGGTTTCGGGCGCTCCCGTTCAGAAAGGGTTTTCCGCAATGAATTTCCGTATCTTGGCCGTCCGGCCGCATGGGCGGGTTGCCGCCTTGTTGGCGGCGACGGCATTGTCCGCGACGTTGCTCGTCGCGGGTGCGC
This sequence comes from Bradyrhizobium sp. AUGA SZCCT0177, assembly GCF_018130125.1. Lineage (NCBI taxonomy): Bacteria > Pseudomonadati > Pseudomonadota > Alphaproteobacteria > Hyphomicrobiales > Nitrobacteraceae > Bradyrhizobium > Bradyrhizobium sp. AUGA SZCCT0177. Next base: position 17,043 of record NZ_JAFCMA010000060.1, read on the forward strand.
AGGCCCAAACCCCGGCTCCGGCCCCCGGTGCCCCCGCAGCGGCGCCCAAGGAGGCCCCGAAGGCCGCTCCCAAGGCTGCCCCGAAAGCAGCCCCGAAGGCCCAAGCGCCCGCCGCCCCGAACGCCCAGCCGGCCCCGCCAGCGGCCGCCGGCGGCGCTCCCCCCGCAGGCGGTCAGTCGCAGGACCAGCAGGTCCAGCTGATTTACGCGCCCTGGACCAAATTCTGCCTCAAGGGGCAGGACGCCGGCGCCAAGCAGGTCTGCTTCACCGGCAAGGACGGACGCATCGAGTCCGGCCAGCCGGTCATCGCTGCCGTCATCATCGAGCCGGAAGGCGAGCCGAAGAAGATCCTGCGCGTGACGCTGCCGCTCGGCATGCAGCTCGTGCACGGCACCCGCGTGATCGTCGATGCCAATCCTCCGGCGCAGAGCCCCTATGTGATCTGCTTCCAGAACGGTTGCATGTCGGACTACGAAGTGACCCCGGAACTGCTGGCCAACCTGAAGAAGGGCCAGAATTTGGTGGTTCAGGCGATCAACTCCAACGGCGCCCCGCTAACGCTGCCGCTGCCGCTCGCCGAATTCGCCAAGGCCTATGACGGCCCGCCGACCGACCCCAAGGAATTCGAGAAGACCCAGCAGAAGTTGCAGGAAGAGCTGCAGAAGCGGGCTGAAGAAGCGCGCAAGAAGCTCGAGGCCAACCCGCCCGCTGGCGGCGCGCCGGGCAATGCCAATCCGGCGGCCAAGTAACGCCGCTTCCATCGACAAACAAAAAGGCGCCCTGGTCCGGGCGCCTTTTTCGTTCAGGAGAAGATTTGTAGCCTGGATGGAGCCAGATCAGTTCAGCGAGGGATTGCGCGGACGATAGCCGCCGGACTTGTCCTTGACGAAGATCTCGGCGACCTGCGAATGCCGGATCGGTTCGCCGGAATCGTCGGGCAGCAGGTTCTGCTCCGAGACGTAGGCGACGTATTCGGAGTCCGAATTCTCCGCCAGCAGATGATAGAACGGCTGATCCTTGTGCGGCCGAACGTTCTCAGGGATCGACAACCACCATTCCTCGGTATTGTTGAATACCGGATCGATGTCGAAAATCACGCCCCGGAATGAAAACACCCGGTGACGGACGATCTGACCGATCTGGAATTTGGCGGTGCGCGCTTTAATCATACCTCGTCGAATAGACCATGATTGTGGCCGATGCTAGGGGCAAAAGGTTGAATTAACTCTCAAGTCCGGCTGGCACATCCGGCGCCAGCCCCAAGAAAACATTGACGAAACGCTGAAGAAAAGACCCCCATTGCATGGCCGATATCCTCAATCTGGCGATTCCCTATTTCGGGGTAATCTTCATCGGTTTTGCCTGCGGCAAGACCCGGGGCCTGCCGGAGGCGGGGCTGGCCTGGATGAATTTCTTCCTGCTCTACGTCTCGCTGCCGGCCCTGATGTTCGGCATCATGGCCAAGACGCCGTTTTCGGAGCTCAACAACCCGCCATTCCTGATCGCGACCACGCTCGGGACCGTGATCGCCTTCATCGTGGCCGTGGTGACGGGCCGGCTCATCGGCGAATTGTCGCTGCGCAAGGCAACCCTGGCCGGGCTGGCTGGCGCCTATGGCAATATCGGCTATATGGGCCCGGGGCTGGCGCTCGCCGTGCTCGGCACCAAGGCGGCGGCGCCGACTGCGCTGATTTTCTGTTGCGACAGCATTTTCCTGTTTTCGATCGTGCCGATACTCATCGCGTTCACCGACCGCGAGCATCGCTCGCTGCTGCACACGCTCGGCATCGTGGTGAAACAGATCGTGCTGAACCCGCTGATCATGTCGGCCGGCGCCGGCGCGCTCGCCGCGGCGCTGCATTTTCGTCCCCCCGTTGCGATCGACAACACGCTGGTGTTTTTGCAGAACGCCGCGGCACCGACGGCGCTGTTCGTGCTCGGCGTGACCGTCGCGTTGCGCCCGTTCGATCGCGTGCCGTGGGAGGTGCCCGGCGTGATCGCGGTCAAACTCCTGATCCATCCGCTGATCGTGTTCGGCCTGATGTTGCTGTTCGGGCCGTTCGCGCAGCCCTGGGCGGCGACCGCGGTCCTGATGGCGTCACTGCCGCCGGCGCTCAACGTGTTCGTGATCGCGCGGCAGAACAACACCTGGATCGAGCCGGCGTCGGTCGCCGTCCTGATCGGAACCTTCGCCTCCGTCGTTACGCTGACCAGCGTGATGTGGTTCATCCAGAGCGGAAGGCTGGCGTTTCCTTGAGAATAACCACGCATGGCTGACGCTATGCAACGCGTTCTGATGAAACCAAATTTGAGACCGACGAAACAATCTTCCGGGATCGACGAAGAAGGCTTGAAACAATCGCCGTTCAGGGTGGCTACATCAGACACTGGGAGCCACGTGTGAAGAGCGAACCGATCGAAGCAGACATCAGAGCAACCCATATTTGGCGAACGGCCCAACGCCGCCGGGCGACGTATTTGGCCACTCTGGTCGACGAACCAACTGATGACGCGGGATATGTGATGGCCAGAAAATTGGCGATTCCCAGTGTACTAGCCTCGGGGGTGATGGCGGTGGCGGTGTGGGCACTAGCTTGATCTCCGGTCCTCCCGGTCACGATGCCGTCAACCCTCGAACAGGCACGGGCGCGCTGATCTGGCGCGCTCCTCAAGCTAAGCTGAAGCCGGCTCGCGCTGAACGTCTTCCTCAAGAACGGGTTCGCTGCGCCAAGGCAGGGTCAAGACCGGGAAGAATCGTGATGCCTTCCTGATCACTTCCAGATGAATAAGCTGCGATCTGTGTACATCTGTTGTCGCTGTCCTTGTCCGCTGCATGCGGAAGATCAGCGGCGACGAAGCATTACTTATCTTCCCGCACCGAGACCGTTTTCTCGAGGCCGTCGCCGTAGTACACGGCGCATTCGCTTCGAGCATATGAGCATCGTCTCGATGGCCCGGTGATAGGTCCCTATGCCATCACACCGGGCGGCATCGGTAATACGTTCACACAAACCTTCATCATTGCGCCGACAGGTCGGCGTTGGAATTTTGAGAAGTGCAATGTTGGATTGGATTGTTAGCGTAATTCACGACCCCAATTCACCGATTTGGTTTTCCAGGGATATTTTCAGGAGTGTTTTCCAGTCCCTCTTGGGAGCAATCGTTTCTGCGCTGCTGGTGGCTCCACTGACGGCGCGCTGGGTCGCATGGGAAACGACACGCAAGTGGCGTCCCGCACGACGCGTCGCGTTCCGTGATATCGAACATGGCACCAGCCTGATTTGCAATTCGTTCGCGGACTGGAGCACGATTGGAAGAAAACCGGAATCGGAGAATGATCTGCTGTTGTCCTGTTGGTCCATTTACACGGCCATGTCGGAGGGGCACGAAGAGATGAAGAAGGCCTATGCGGACTGGTCCGACTTGTGGTCGCCGCAACAGGCATCAGCAATTATCAGCTTCTTGGAATACGTTTCCGACCTATGCCATAACGTCGAAAACGAGAGCAATCTGATCAGTCGCATCATTGATTTTGACGAGCAGCCTGATCAACTCAAAAAAGGCGATCGCTGGGAGACGGTTACTCCGCGATGGGTTGAGTCCGGCCAACTGCCGAAGTTGGATGTAGGTGCCATGCGGTCAAGGCTCAACCGACTTCGAGCAAGCTGCTCTGACCGCGCTCTCGTAAAAATATTCGATGATTGCAACGAAGCTCTAGGCGGCTGCGATCAAAAAGCCATGGACAATCTCCAAAAGGCCTGCCGCGAAGCTATGCTGGAAAAGGCTCGTATAATTGAAATAACATTCACCGAGAAAGCATGATTTACGTTGCGGAGCACGGGGCCGGCCTCCGATTTTACGGGTTTACTTCCTAGCCCACGCGCTTCCATGACGGCGCGAGGCCTTCGCGCATCGCCAGCCGCCGCAGCGGGCCGAACGAGCCGATCAGATGCAGCCCCACCGCGCGCAGCGACTGCACCGGCAGGAAGTCGCTGAGCAGCGAACGGTTGGCGAGGTCGATGGCAAACATCCGGCTGGCGACATCGGCGCGGCGGGCGGATTGATAGCGCGCCAGCACCTGCGGCGCGCCCGGATCCTCGCCGAGCGACAGGGCTTGCCCCGCGATATCGGCGATGTCGGCGGCGTCGCGCAATCCCATGTTGAGACCCTGCGCGCCGATCGGCGGCAACACATGGGCGGATTCGCCGACCAGCGCGACGCGATGGCTGGCGAATTGTCTGAGGCTTTCGATCGAGAGCGGAAACAGGTTGCGCCCGGGCTCGACCCGGACGCTGCCGAGAATGGAATGCGATTGCTTTTCCGCGGCGTCGGACAGTTCGTCGTCGCCGAGCGCCATCAGCCGCTCTGCTTCCTTTGCCGCGGAAACCCACACCACGCTGCTGCGGCTGCCGGGCAGGGGCACGAACACGCATGGCCCGTGCGGGGTATGAAACTCGGTGGAGATATTCTTGTGCGGCCTTGAATGGCTGATGTTGAAGGTCAATGCCGACTGATGCAGGTCGCGGCGCTTGACGTCGATGCCGGCGGCCTCGCGCGACAGCGACTGCCGCCCGTCGGCGCCGATCACCAGCCGCGCCGACAGCGACCCGCCCGCACGGGTGTGGATGGCAACGATCGCATCCTGCGGATCGACCGCGGCCGCCTCATCGTCAAATCGGGTCAGTCCGGACAATTCGGCCGCGCGCTCCTCCAGCGCTGCCATCAGCGTCCGGTTGTCGATATTGTAGCCGAACTGGTCGAGGCCGATTTCCTGCGACGAAAACCGCACTTCCGGCGCCCGGATCAGGCGGCCGGTGTCGTCGACGAGCCGCATGGTCCGTAACGCCGCGGCCTGATCCCGGCAGCGGCGCCAGACATCCAGACGTTCGAGCAGATCGGTGGAGGCGCCCAGCAGCGCCGTGGTGCGGTTGTCGGCATAGGGGGCGCGGCGGGCGAGCAGAGCGGTCCTGGCACCGGTCTCCGCCAGCGCGATGGCGGCGGTCAGTCCCGCCGGTCCGCCGCCGATCACAACGGTGTCATAAATTGGCGATGCATCGTTCATATTGGAACAATTGACATTCCCGGCGGCATTTTCAAGTCATTGACCTTCTTAAATGTTTCCACCGATTTGCGCGGCGGAACGCCGCAAGCGCCGGTATGCAAATCGGGGCGATTCCTGTTAGCACTGCCGGAGCAATGGACCAGACACAAGAACCAATAGCATCTCCCGCTACGACCCGGATGCGGACGGCCGCATTTGGCGTCCACGTCTTCACGGCGCTCGGAGCGGGCGTCGGCCTGATTGCGATGCTGGAAGCGGTGCGCGAGCACTGGGCCGCCATGTTCGGCTGGCTTGGTGTCGCTCTCATCATCGACGCCATCGACGGTCCGCTCGCGCGCAAATTCGACGTGGTGCGGCTGCAGCCAAACTGGTCGGGGGAGGTGCTAGACCTCGTGGTCGATTTCATCACTTACGTGTTCGTTCCGGCCTACGCCATCACCGCGAGCGGCTTGCTGCTGCCGCTGGCGGCGCCGCTGCTCGGCATCGGCATCATGACCTCGAGCGCGCTCTACTTTGCCGACCGCCGGATGAAGGCGGCCGACAACCATTTCCGGGGCTTTCCGGCGGTGTGGAACGTCGCGGCATTCTATCTGTTTCTGCTGCATCCATCGCCGGCGCTTGCCACTCTTGGCGTAGCGGTCCTGATCGCGCTGACCTTCGCGCCGTTCCACGTGTTGCATCCGATCCGCGTCGTGCGCCTGCGCTGGCTGACCCTGTGGCTGCTGGCCGCATGGGCCGTGCTTGCGGCCTACACCATTGCCTGCGACTTCGCCGTTGGCATTCCCATTACCGTCGGACTCTGCGCGATCGCCATCTACGTCGCCGGCAGCGATGCCGTGATCCGCAAACTGAAATCGTTCAAGGCATGATGGAATTACTGACCAGCCCGGAAGCATGGGTGGCGTTGCTGACGTTGACCACGCTCGAAATCGTCCTCGGAATCGACAACGTCATCTTCCTGTCGGTGATCGTCTCAAGGCTTCCGCCGGAGCAGGCCAATCGCGCGCGCCAGATCGGTTTGCTGCTGGCGCTGGTGTTCCGCATCATGTTGCTCAGCGTGCTGGTGTGGCTGATCGGCCTGACGGAACCTGTGCTGACCGTGAAAAGCGTGACGCTGTCCTGGCGTGACATCATCCTGATCGGCGGCGGCATGTTCCTGATCGCGAAGGCGACGCATGAAATTCACGCCGAAGTGGAGGCGCGCGAGGCCGAGCCCGAGGCCAAGCCGAGCGCGAGCGTATTCTTCTGGGTGATCATGCAGATCATCGTCGTCGACATGGTGTTCTCGCTGGATTCGATCATCACCGCGATCGGCATGGCGGAGGATATCGAGATCATGGTGGCCGCCGTCGTGATCGCCTGCTTCATCATGTACGTTTCGTCAGGACCGGTGGCGAAGTTCGTGGCCGATCACCCCACCACCAAGATGCTGGCGCTGGCGTTCCTGGTGCTGATCGGCGTGGCGCTGGTGGCGGACGGATTCAAATTCCACATCCCGCGCGGCTACATCTATTTCGCCATCGTGTTCGCGGCCGCGGTCGAATTGTTCAACGTGCTGGCCCGGCGCAATCGCAAAAAAGTAGTCAAACAGCGGGTTTAGGCCCCCGCGAGTTGACAATACGGCCTTGATGGCTTTCGCTCCGCCACGAGCCGGGGCGCTTGAAGCCGATACCGAGGGAGAAAAGGTCATGGTCAAGGCCGTGCGCGTGCACAAGGTAGGGGGGCCGGAAGCCCTGGTCTATGAGAGCGTCGACGTGCCGGCGCCGGGACCGGGCGAGGTCCGCATGCGCCAGCACGCCGTCGGCCTGAACTTCATCGACGTGTATTTCCGCACTGGTCTCTACAAGGCGCCGGGGCTGCCCTTCATCGCCGGCAATGAGGCGGCGGGCGAAGTGGTGGCTGTCGGTCCTGGCGTCACCAATTTTCATCCCGGCGACCGCGTCGCCTATTATTTCAACCTCGGCGGCTACGCCTCTGAACGCGTGATCCCGGCGGACAAGCTGGTCAAGCTGCCCGACCACATCACCTATGAGCAGGGCGCGGTGCTGATGCTCAAGGGCCTGACGGTCTGGTACCTCCTGCACAAGACCTTCAAGGTCGAGCCCGGCCATCGCGTGCTGATCCACGCGGCCGCCGGCGGGATCGGCCTGCTGGCCTGCCAATGGGCGAAAGCGCTCGGCGCGCATGTGATCGGCACCGTCGGCACCAAGGCGAAAGCCGACCTCGCGCTCGCCAATGGCTGCGACCACGTTATCCTCTACAACGAGGAGGACTTTGTCGCGCGGGTCAAGCAGATCAGCCGCAACGAATTGTGCGACGTCGTCTATGACGGCGTCGGCAAGACCACGTTCCCGGGCTCGCTGTCCTGCCTGCGGCCGCGCGGCCTGTTCGTCAGCTTCGGCAATGCCTCGGGCCCGGTGCCGCCGTTCGCGCTCGCCGAACTCAACAACCACGGCTCGCTGTTTGCGACGCGGCCAAAACTCAACGATTACGTCAGCACCCGCCGCGAACTGCTGGAGGGCGCCGATACGTTGTTTGCCGCCGTCATCAACGGCAAACTGCACGTTCCGATCAACCACGCCTATGCGCTGAAGGACGTCGCCAAGGCGCACACCGACCTGGAGGGCAGGGCGACGACCGGGGCGATTATTCTTCGGCCGTGAGGTCTCAAACTCTTTCAATTGGTGTCGTCCCGGCGAACGCTCAGATGTGCAATTGCACATCGGGGGACCCATACCGCGTGATCCATCGATAGAAAAAAGGCGATAGAGACCGCCTGCCATTACAACGGCCGCGGCGTATGGGTCGTAAGTCTCGGTGCCTCGATTAAGATGGGGCGATCGAGGCGGGCGTTGCGGGGTTTATG
>NZ_JAFCMA010000061.1:0-22977 GCF_018130125.1 Bradyrhizobium sp. AUGA SZCCT0177
TGCACACGAGCATACAGGGCAGCGGAGAACACCCGGCCTTCCCTGCGCAATGGCTTTACGGCTTATGCCGCGCTCTCCCCGGAGACGAGTTCTTGGTTGACTCCGTCGCTGCCGTTCGGCTCTCGCCTACCCGACAGCTTGACACCTGCAACGGGTGCTAGGACCACACGGTTTTGCCGTACGCTTAGTCCACGCCATCGTCTCAGCGTAAACCAGCGTCCACCGCAACCCGTCCAACGTCCGTGACGACGGCCGACGCCCTTCTGAGTAGGACGGGATGGCCAAACATATGCACCTGATTATCATTCTGGTAAACAGAAATATTTTTCATTTCGGGGCTTGACATGATTTCTGAAAACCGGAACTGATTTGCCCGTCGGGCAACACGGAGGTATCCCACACAGGGCGTCGCGCGACGATGCCGGCTTTTGGACCCGGAGCGGACATTGAGTTTCGCAGCGAACGTCGTAAACTTCGTCCGGATTGCAACGCCTTGAAACCCTGGAGGTAGATGCAATGACCCTCGACCAGTATGTGCGCGACCTGCGGGAGATTACTGCTCAGCATTCTGACGCGGTGGAAATCACGGACCTCGTCGTACCGCTCGCCAGGAAATTTGCACAATCGCCGGAACTACTCCGCCCCGAATATCGTGAATGCGATGCCGAGCAGGGCTTCGGCGTTCACATGCTCCATGAAGAGCCCAATCACGATCTGGCTGTTTTCCTGGTATCGTGGCTGCCCGACCGCGGCACCACTCCGCACAACCACAAAACCTGGGCCGTGGTGGTCGGTATCGAAGGTCAGGAACAAGAGATCAACTACGACCGGCGCGATGACGGTGGCAAGCCCGGCTATGCCGACCTGAAGCGCAGCGGTGAACAAGTGATGACCGCTGGTGACACTGCCTGTTGTTATCCTGAACACATACATAGCGTCCGGAACGTTGGAACAGGCATCTCGATGTCGCTGCACACTTACGGCCGGCACATCAACTACACTGGACGCTCCGAGTTTGATGTAGAGCGCAAACTTGAGAAGCCCTACGTGATCAGGGTCGCCGACGACGGGTACGCGCGGACGCAGGTCCCGACCAAACGAAGAATAAGTTAGAGTTCCGCTTCTGGCACTTTCGGACCTGGATTGCCGAGCCATAACCGAGCGGTAATGGGACCTGGAGTGCCAGCGTTACCGTTGCGGGCCAGGATGACCTGACCAACATGATTGCAGCGGCGAGCCAAAGCATCACGAGCGGAGTGTTGTCAGCCAACAACCGCGAGGAGCCTACTTGCCATCGTTCCAGATATCGGTCGTCATTTTCCAGTCATTTCCGATCTTTTCCCAAACTACAACATACTTCCCGCTCACTTCCTGTGGCGTCGGGCCCTTCGTCTTCAGGCTGAAATTCCCGATCTCGCGTGCCGCAGAGGGGCCGAGCGGCTTGACGTCCAGCACTGTGAGTTTCGGATCGCCAACTTGTTCGGCCATGCTTTTCCACATTGCCTCGATCGCCGCTCGTCCCTGCACCATCGCAGCACCGGGCGGAAGTGCGATGGCATCAGCGGTGTAGAATGATGCGATCCCGGCGAAATCCGCCTTGTTGAAGAATTCGATCCATTTGGCGTTTGTCGCCTCGATTTCCGCCTTCTGTGCCGACGCAGGTCCGATCAACGCCAGCACGAATGCAATCACCTGTGCCATCCTGCTCATGATCATCTCCATTTTTTGAATGCAATTCCCCGGTCGGTTCGCGCATCTCGGCTTCCGCTCCGATACTGCGTGCATGCCGATCGGCAGCAATTTTACCGCACGAGCATGCCCCTGAGACGCGCCCTATTGGGTTACCCCTGGGCGACGCGGCCGCCCAGGACAGCGGCGGAAACGAACGAAAGCCCGCGCCTCGCAGTGTCCACTCAATTCACAACATCATCCCCGTTAACCATACCTATATACGATGGTGTGAATTGACATCATCGAAAAAATTTTAATCGAGAGTCGCAAATCGAACCGACCGCCCCGTTTTCGCAGGGCACAGTGGTGCGGGGCTGGATTGAAGCTCATCAAAAAAGCAGATCGAACACGGAGCGTGAGCTCTCGTGACGCAAGCGAGCGTCTCGGGAAAGGGCTTTCGCTTGAGAAAGGTGATGCCGCAGTGAGTGAAAGCGAAACGAAAGTTGTACCGAACGGAACGAATGTATTCGGGATGCCGCTGTTGGAACTCCCGAAGATCGCGTTGCCTGGCGTGAGCTTCGAGCTGGCCGAGCAGGGTTTTGCCCGCGCGCGGGAAGGTTGCGAGAAGATGATGGTCGCGTCAAAGGGGATGACGGACGCGCTGCGCGAGAGCTATTCGAGCAACGCCAGAAGCACCACCGACTACGGGCTGAAGGTGCTCGAAATCTCAAACGCCAATGCCGCCTCCGCGATCGATTTCTTCGTCAATCTGCTGGGCAGCAAATCCGTTTCGGATGTCTTTACCTTATCTGCGTCGCAGGCGCGCAAGACCTTCGACGCCGCATCCGGCCAGAACAAGGAATTGCTGGCCCTTGCCCAGAAGCTTGCGACGGAAACGGGTGAGCCGATCAGAGATCACTTCACCAAGATTCTCCACAAAGCCGGCTAAAAAAACGGCGCTCCATTCACATAGAGGATTCGTTCAGGAGGGATCCGGCCGGTTGGATTAAGCCCAGCAACGAGCATGCCCACCCCATGCTCGATCAAACAAAGGCACAGGTGCGCTATGCCCCCCAGTCACCGCACCGACAAGAGGCGCAAATCCAACCGGCCGGTACTTTTGCTGCAAAGACAGCAAGTACCATTTCAAGGGAGGGAAACATGGGTATGGTTATGGTGAAATGTCCGCAAAGCGGACGCGCGATTCCCACCGGCATCAAGATCGATCGCGAGAGCTTTGGACGTAGCGCGGTGTTCTTCTCGCGCACCCATTGTCCGATCTGCAGCACCTATCACGACTGGTTCGCACGGGAAGCCTGGGTCCACGAGCCGAGCATCCGGACGCGGCGTCTCGGCGCGGGCTCCAGCGCCTGACCGTCGCTGCGCAATGGGGGACACCATGGCGCGCATGGAAATCTCAACTGAAACGTCGACCTGGCTGCTGCAGGCCAAGGATTTTCTTGAAGAAGCACGACGGCTGAAACCGGGCCCCGCGCGCAACGAGCTGCGCCAGACCGCGAAAGTGCTGCACGAGCTTGCCAAACTCGAGGCGAAGAAACGACACAACGGGAAGAAACGACGCAACGGTCAGTCGCAGCGCGGCTAGGTCGGCGGCCGCCCGCTCACACGACATCGCCCGATTCAGTTTCCGGGATGCGCACAGCAGCGGGCGCGGCCGCCGCGCGTGATCGGCCCGTGTTCGACGAAAAGATCTCCTCGACTTCGAGACGCATGGTGCCGTGGCATTCGCACGAGGCCGCCGCGAGTCGCGATCGGTCGATCTCGATCCGGCCTCGTTGATCGGACCTGATCGCTCCGGAAGCGCGCAGTTTGCCCATCAGGAGGGTCACCGTCGTTCGTCGCACACCAAGGATCTGCGACAACGCAAGTTGGGTGAGCGGGAGAACGTCGTGGTCGATGCGGTCGCGAAACTGCAGCAGCCAGCGGGCCATGCGGGCTTCGACCGGGTGCAGCGCATTGCAGGCCGAGCCGAGCTGGAACTGTACCAGCATCGCCCTGACGTGATTCTGGACCAGGTGTCGGATCGCCGGACTGCGATTGAAAGCGGCGTGAAAGCGCGACGCGGGAATCCGCGAGGCGATGCCCGCCGCACGAACGACCGCGGTAACGGCCGAAGGTGACGGCCCGAGCACTGAAAGAATGCCTATTGCGCCCTCGCGCCCGACTGCGGCGGTGGCAACCGTCTGTCCGTCCGCCATGTCGATCATCAGCGAGATGGCGCCGCTATGAGGGAAAAAGACATCCTCGATCGGGTCACCCGCTCGCGAAATGACCGCGTCCGGATCGAGCGCGACCGTCTCCAGCACGGGCCCCAGCAGGTCGAGGTCCGACGGCGCCAGCGCTGCAAGAAGGCGGTTACCAGTTCCGCCCAGAGGCTTCACTGAAGGAAGCCCGCGATGAGACATTCGCGGCCTTCCTCATCTGGAGCGTCGCGAAACGGCGATCTTGCTCCGAGATCAAACTCACCTTGGTACGCTTTTACTCTCGACAAAAAATTTGCTCCCAACAACAAGACTCTAAGCGTCGGCCGCGATGTGGATTTCGCAGCGTCGCGAAGAGTTAGATGCAAATGCACCGGACGCAACAACAAAATGCGCATGAGTACCACCGTAGTAATGCGGAACGCGTGGTTCCAATTCCGGCGCACGGCACACGACGGAAGCGGACGCGACCTATCGGTGCGCGAGCCCATTGCGATATCGGCAGGTAGCACTTTTGAGACATGACGGTGAACCGCGGGAATGTCCGTGAACGGAAGCCGTCGGCGGTCAGGCGCCCGAGCCGCGCAATGAGGTGAACGCTCGCGATCGGGGATATCTGCGGCAATATGGACGCCGCGCCCGTCTTGAGTGACAATGTCTCCTGTTGGCGAAGTGCCAGCGGTGGCCGTATGCCGCCTGATACGAAACACAAGAGCGGCATCAAGACGCCCCGCAATGGAAACGCCCCATGCTGATCCCCCTTGCCGACGTGCCGCGCTGGTATGCCGAGCGCAAACCGAAAGACACGATCGCGGTCAGCCATGGCGCTGAGACGCTGAGCTGGGAGCAGCTGGAGCGCAATGCCAACGCCCGCGCCCGCGCTTTTGCCGCCAAGGGGGTCAAGCCCGGCGATTTCGTCGCCATCGGCCTGCCCAACAGCAACGCGTTCTTCGAGACCACGTTTGCGGTATGGAAATGCGGCGCGACGCCGACCTCGCTGACCTGGCGGTTGCCGCGCGGCGAGGCCGCTGCGGTGCTGGAGATTCTCAAGCCCTCGCTTGTTGTCGGCGGTCAGCCGGACTGGAATGCGCCAAATGCCCTACCGATTGATTTCATGCCGGACGGCTTTTCCGGAGATCCGATCGACAACCCGGTGGCGCGCTACTGGAAGGCGATGACCTCTGGCGGCTCGACCGGCCGGCCGAAGGTGATCCTCGACCACCGGCCCGCCGTGATCGATACCGCAGGCCCCGCCGCGCTCGGCATGCCGCTCGGCGCTTCCCTGCTCAACCCCGGGCCGCTCTACCACAACGCGCCGTTCATTGTTTCGCACACCGCGCTGTTCCATGGCGGGCGCGTCACCGGCCTCGTCAAGTTCGATGCCGAGGAAAGCTTGCGCCTGATCGAAGAGAGCCGGGTGCAGTGGGTCAATTTCGTGCCGACCATGATGCACCGGATCTGGGCGCTGCCGGGCGAGGTGCGGAGCCGCTACGATCTGTCGAGCCTGCAAATCGTGTTTCACATGGCGGCGCCGATGCCGCCATGGCTGAAGGAGAAATGGATCGAATGGCTCGGGCCCGAGCGCATCTATGAGCTCTATGGCGGCACCGAAGCGCAGGGCGCATGCATCATTTCGGGCGTCGAATGGCTCGAACACAGGGGATCGGTCGGCAAGATCGCCGAGACCTCCCGCCTGCGCATCATCGGCGAGGACGGCAACGAGGTCCCGACCGGCGAGACCGGTGAAATCTATTTCCTGCCCAATGACGGCGCCGGCAGCAGCTATCATTATCTCGGCGCCGAACCAAAGCGCCGCGCCGACGGCTGGGAATCGCTCGGCGATATCGGAAGGCTGGACGCCGACGGCTATCTGTATCTCGGCGACCGGCTCGCCGACATGATCCTGCGCGGCGGCGCCAACATCTACCCGGCCGAAATCGAGGCCGCGGTATCAGCCCATCCGTTAGTTCGCTCCTGCGTTGCGGTCGGCCTGCCCGATCCGGAATTCGGCCAGCGCGTCCACGCAATCCTGGAACTTGGGCCCGACGCCGACGCGCAATCGGTCGCCGACGGCATGGGCGATTTCCTCTCCGACCTGCTCAGCCGCTACAAGCACCCGGAAAGTTTTGAAGTGGTCAATTTCGGCCTGCGCGATGATTCCGGCAAGGTCCGCCGCACCCTGCTGCGCGACGAACGCGCGGCCTGGCTGAAGGAGAATCGCGCGTTCCGGATATTGCCGGCGCGGGCGCGGGCCAAGGCGGAGTGAGGAGCGGACTGAACGACCGCCTGAAGTGTCAGGAAAGCCATCTCTCGTTTTTCGGGATGTTCTATATCAAGACATCCTGAGGTAGGATGATCCGATTGACGTGCCGGTCGCCGGCCGCACCGCATGAGGATCTGCAATGTCTTTCCGCAGCGACAACAAGGCTTACGAAGCCTGGCTGGCCAGGCAGTGCCGCGTCGTCAAAAAGGACATCGCCCGCAAGCACGAGCGGATGAAAGAGAGCCCTTTTATCTTCCTGCGGGCGACCTATTTCCGCTGGGCCAGAAAAATCGGCGACTGGTGTCCGGAATTGATGGACGCGCCGCAAGTGCTTTCGATCGGCGATCTGCATCTGGAGAATTTCGGCACATGGCGCGACGCCGACGGCCGCCTGGTCTGGGGCGTCAACGATTTCGACGAAGCAGCCGTGATGCCCTATGTGCTTGACTTGGTCCGGCTTGCCACCAGCATCTACCTTGCGCCACGGCTCGGGGTCCGTAATCAGGCCGTCGCCAAAGCGCTGTTGAAGGGATACCGGGCTGGTCTGGCCCGGCCTCAGCCGGCATTGCTCGACGAAGGCGAAACCTGGCTGCGCCCCTATGCCGCCGACACCGAGAAAAAAGCAAAAAAATTCTGGAAGGAGGTTGCCGATTATCCAAAGGCGAGCCCGCCGCGCAAGATTGCCAGGGCCCTGGTTGCGACCCTGCCGAAGGGTGCAAAACGCATCCACCTACGTTCGCGCGTCGCCGGCGGCGGCAGCCTCGGGCGGCCACGCTATGTGGCCGTCGCGTTCTGGCGTGGTGGACATATCCTGCGCGAGGCGAAGGCGCTGGTACCATCGGCCTGGACCTGGGCCAATGACAGAAAATCCAAAGCGTCGCATTTCCGTGCCCTGGCGAATGGCGAATTCCGGGCACCGGATCCATTTCTCGATGTAAACGGCAAGTTCATTTTCCGCCGCATCGCCGCCGATTCCCGCAAGATCGAACTCGCTGACATTGGAGGCTCGAAGATCAAGGTCAATATTCTGGAGGCGATGGGATTCGACCTGGCGTCGGTCCACGCGGCAGGCGCGGTGCCGGTCGAGGCGCTGCAGGCCGACCTTGCGAAACGCCCGCTCGGCTGGCTGAACGCCGCTGCAGCGGTTGCGGCCGACAAAGTCAAGCGCGATTATCGGGAATGGCGGAGCTGACGCGCCTTCCATCGATGTACGGATCGCAAGCCGCATTCGATCCGCGATCTCGATCCGCGGCCATTTCGCTGATATAATCCGGCAAAGGCTGCCGCTGGCAGGACCATGATCTATTCGGGTTGCGCGGCGTTGGTTAGCTGCGCGCAACCGTATGGGAGACCCTTCATGCCCTCTTTGACCGAATGGAAAGTGCCGCCGGCCAACCAGCCGCGCCCGGGCGATTACAGTTTTGATCTCGACCGCGCACTGGCCTCGGTGGTCGGGCTGCATTCGATCATCCCCGCCGACGCCTTCAGCGCGGAAACGCTCGGCACCGAGCGCGCCGGCAATGGCGTGCTGATCGACGACGGCCTGGTGCTGACCATCGGCTATCTCATCACCGAGGCCGAGACCGTGTGGCTGCATCTGGGCGACGGCCGCGTGATGCAGGGCCATCCGCTCGGCTTCGACTTCGAATCCGGCTTCGGCCTGGTGCAGGCGCTCGGGCGTCTCGACATCGAGCCGCTGCCGCTCGGCTCTTCCGCCATCACAAGGGTCGGCGACCGCGTCGTGCTCGGCGGCGCCGGCGGCCGCACGCGATCGGTTGCGAGCCAGATCGCGGCCAAGCAGGAATTCGCCGGCTATTGGGAATATC
Source organism: Bradyrhizobium sp. AUGA SZCCT0177 (assembly GCF_018130125.1). NCBI lineage: Bacteria > Pseudomonadati > Pseudomonadota > Alphaproteobacteria > Hyphomicrobiales > Nitrobacteraceae > Bradyrhizobium > Bradyrhizobium sp. AUGA SZCCT0177. The sequence goes on from NZ_JAFCMA010000061.1 coordinate 7,983, forward strand.
TGCTGGATGAAGCGCTCTTCACCCACCCCGCGCATCCGAACTGGGGCGGCACCGGGCTGATCTCCAGCCGGGGCGAACTGATCGGCATCGGCTCGCTGCAGCTCGAACGCGAGCGCGAGGGCAAGGCCGAACACGTCAACATGATCGTGCCGATCGACCTGTTGAAGCCGGTGCTCGACGACTTACGCAAATTCGGCCGCGTCAACAAGCCGGCGCGGCCATGGCTCGGGATGTTTTCGACCGAGATCGACAACCGCATCGTGGTGGTCGGCGTTGCCGGCAAGGGTCCCGCGGCACGCGCCGAAATCAAGACCGGCGACGTCATCCTCGCGATCAACGGCGACAAGATCACCAGCCAGACCGGCTTCTACCGAAAACTCTGGTCGCTGGGCCCTGCCGGCGTCGACGTGCCGCTCACGGTCTATCATGAGGGCGTCACTTTCGACGTGGTGCTGACCTCGGTCGAACGCGCCAAGCTGCTGAAGGCGCCAAGACTGCACTGAGCAAGACTTCACTGAGCAAGGCTGCACTAAGAAGACTGCACCGAGAACGCCGCGCCAGAACAAAAACTCCAACAAGCAGGGAATGCGCGATGAGCGAGGCCGTGGTGGACGACATCGTTGCCGTGCTGCCGCCGCTGTTGCAATCGCTTGAAGCGCTCGGCTTTGTCGCGCGCCATCTGAACCCGCCGGATTTCGGCCGCGTGATGGAAGCTGCGGGCACGCCGGACGAGGCGCTGCGCGCGGTGCGCCCGCGGCTCTCGCAGTGGCCCGCGGAGTTCAGCGATGTCAAGACCTCGCTCGAGGCCGCCAGCGACGCAGCGCTGGCCGCCTTCGACGGCCTGCGCGACGTGCAGAACGGCAATGGCGATCTGGTCAGCGTGTTTCGGGCGCTACGCTATTCGCCGCGCGCGCAGGAGGCGCTCTATGCGCTGGTCGAAAAACTGCCGCCGGTCAGCGAGTTCTTTGTCGAGCCTTCGCTCCGCGAGGATGCCGACCTCGCGGCACGGCTGGCGCAACCGGCCAATGAAAACACCGGCATCTTTCACGACCATAATGAGCCCGGCAGCCGCGGTGGCTTCTCGCTCTACGTGCCGGAATATTACACGCCGGACCGCGCTCTTCCGCTTGTCATGGCGCTGCATGGCGGCAGCGGCAATGGCCGCGGTTTTCTGTGGAGCTGGCTGCGCGACGCGCGAAGCCACGGCGCAATCCTGATCGCGCCGACCGCGACCGGAAACGCTTCGAACAGCAAAACCACCTGGGCCTTGATGGGCGAGGATACCGATACGCCGAACCTGATGCGCATCCTCGAACAGGTGCGCGCGCGCTGGAATATCGACGCGACAAAAATGCTGCTGACCGGCATGAGCGACGGCGGCACCTTCTGCTATGTCAGCGGGCTCGAAAGTGGCTCACCGTTCACGCATCTCGCACCGGTCTCGGCGACGTTCCATCCGCTGATGGCTGAAATGGCGGATGCGGAGAGATTGCGCGGCCTGCCGATTCACCTCGTGCATGGCAAGCTCGACTGGATGTTTCCGGTGCAAGTGGCGCGGCAAACCCGGCAATTACTGTCGGCGGCAGGCGCCAAGGTGGCCTATCGCGAGCTGGATGATCTCAGCCACACCTACCCGCGCGAAATGAACGCGCCAATGCTGGCCTGGCTGCGCGGCGAATGATTCCAGTAATGCGGGCGTTCGGTCGCATTTGAACGGCGAACGCCCGCAAGTCGTGGGCCGGGTTAGCGCCAACCGCCGGACGCCGAGATACGTTCGCCGGTCAGCCACGCCGAATCATCCGACGCGAGGAACACCGCCACCTTCGCGATGTCGTCGGGCTGGCCGAAGCGGCCGAGCGGCGTCATGCCGATGACCTGCTTTTCGACGTCGCCTCCCAGCAGGCCGGCGCTCTCGAGCCCTTCCGATGCCGTGGCTCCCGGCGCGATGGCGTTGACGCGGATTTGTCGTGCACCGAACTCTTTCGCCAGGCTGCGCGTGATCGAATCGACCGCGCTCTTGGTGGCGGAATAGATCACCGAATCCGGCGTCGGATTGAGGCTCGCGATCGACGAGATATTGATGACGCTGCCGCCCTGCGGGCCGAAATAGTTCAGCGCTTGCTGGATGGTCAGCAGCGTTCCCAGCACGTTGGTGTTGAACTCGCGGTGAAATTCCTTCTCGGTCACCTTCTCGAGCGGCTCGAACTGATAGACGCCGGCATTGTTCACCAGCACATCCAGCCTGCCGAACGAAGCCTTGGTCTGCTCGAACAGGCGCTTGACGTCGGCGGCATCAGCAACATCACCCTGCACCGCGATCGCCTTGCCGCCCCTCGCCGTGATGTCAGCCACGACGCGATCGGCGCCTTCGCGGCTGGACGCATAGTTCACCACGACAGTGGCGCCGGCCGCGGCCAAACCTTTCGCGATGCCGGCGCCGATGCCTTTCGACGCCCCCGTGACGATCGCCACCTTGCCCTTGAGGTCACTCATTTGGATTCTCCTGACGGGCCGGCCCAATTGCCGGCGTCTTGTGACCGGCTATCTACTTCGGATCAAATGGCTTATTAGGATCAAATTGATCGCAAGATTTGTGCCTGGAATTCGGAAATGACGACAATTCTGGAGAAAACCGCCGGTCTGGTCGCGTTCGTGCGAACCGTGGATTCCGGCTCCTTCTCGAACGCCAGCCGCGCCATCGGCTCCAGCGCATCGGCCGTCTCGAAAAGCGTGGGGCGGCTGGAGCGGCGGCTCGGGGTTCGGCTGCTGCAGCGATCGACGCGGACGCTGAACCTCACCACCGAGGGTGCGGCCTATTACGAGCGCGTCGCGCCGCTCCTCCGCGCGATCGAGGACGCCGAGGACGTCGTGCAGATGGCCGAAAGCGCGCGCGGCCTGTTGCGCGTGACCGCGCCGGTGTTTGTCGGGCGAACGCTGGTCGGTGAATGGTCGCAAGCCTTCCTGGCGCGGCATCCCAACGTCAAACTCGAACTCAGCGTCAGCGATCGCCATGCCGATCTGATCCGGGAAGGTTTTGATGTCGCGTTGCGCATCGGCGATCTCGCCGATACCGATTTGACGGCGCGCAAGCTGGCCGATCTTGCCTTGGTGATGATCGCCTCGCCCGGTTACGTCGCCGCGCGCGGCGTGCCCCGCAGCGTCGAAGATCTGCGCCAGCATGGTTGTCTGCGCTATCTGCTCGCCGGAAAGCCCTATCCGTTTGCTTTCGCCGATGGCACCACCATCACGCCGGAAGGCGCGCTTGATTCAGACGACGGCATTACGCTGTATCACGCAGCCCTTCACGGCGCCGGCATCGCGCAGGTGCTCCGCTTCGCCGTCGAGGACGATTTTGCTGCCGGTCGGTTGGTCGAAATACTGCCTGGCGTCGCGATGCCGTCGGTTCCGATGCACGTCGTGCACGCCTTTGGCCGGCAATTGCCGGTGCGGGCGCGACTATTCGTCGATTTCCTTGTGGAACGCATGAGCCGGATCGGCAGATAGCCGGGCGGAACTTTCCTCTCAAAGCTGCGTTGTTTGCGCATCATCGGAGGACGTCATGCGAACTTTTTTTGGAATGATTTTGGGCGCGCTGCTGCTGGTTTGCGGCGTTTACGTCTATGATTCGATGAACACGTCCAGCGTGGCGAACGGTCAGGTCGCGCAGGCCAACCGCACGATCGTCAACTGGGATGTCGCCGCCACCGATTGGAAGGCGCTGAAAACGCGCGCCCATGAGGAGTGGACCAGGATCGCGTCGAAGTAATCACGCGAGCTTATTCGAGCGAAATTGGGCGTCCTCGTCATCGACGGGGGCGCCCTTTCCTTTGACGCGATTAGTTGGCGGCTTTGGCTTTCCGCGCGTCTTTGATGACCATTTCGAACTCCGCCATGGTCAGGATGCCCGGCACACGAAACTTTCCGACGATAAAGGACGGGGTGCCGCGGAAACCGAAAGCTTCGGCCTGGGCGTGGTTGCGCGCGAGGATGGCGTCGATCGCCTTGGCGTTGGTGGTGAGGTCGCGGTTGAGGCGGTCCATGTCGATGCCCTTCTCAGTGAGCAACTCGCGCGCGCGCGCCTCGGTCAGCCGTGAACTGACGCCGATCATCGCCTCGTGCGCCGGCATGAACTTGTCCTGATACTTGGCGGCCAGCGCCATCCGTGCCGTGATCTTGGAAACGTCGCCGAGGATCGGCCAGTCCTTCAGCACCAGGCGGACCTTGCCGTCGTCCTGCACCACCTGCGCAATCTCGGGCGCGATCTTGCGGCAATAGGGACAATTATAGTCAAACCATTCGACGATGTTGATGTCGCCGTCGGGGTTGCCGGCCGCGGGAATATCCGGGTCGCGCAGCACCAGCGCTTCGGTCAGCACCGCGTCGTCATCATGCGCAAACGCCTGATGTGGCATCGCCGCGGTGCCGAGCAGGGTTGCGCCGGCGCCAATCAGGCCGAGCGCTTCGCGCCGGCTGGGTCCCGGATTGGTTGCGGCTGGTTTGTTCTGCTGGTTCATTGCTGCTCTCGCGACGGCCCTCACCCCTGTCTACGCCCAGGATGAGGATATGTTACGCGCCAGCATATAGAGCGCCACCGCAATAATGACCACGGCGAACACAATGTTGAGGGCGCCGCGCCGCTCGGCGAGGTGACGGGCGGCGCGGGTGCCGGCCAAGCCGCCGGTAATACCGCCTGCGACGAACAACCCCGCCAGCGCCCAGGAGACGAGGCCGGACCAGGCATAGCTCGCCGCGGTGGTCATGCCGAACGCGGTGACGGCGACCAGGGAGGAACTGACCGCGTTCATGATCGGCATCCCCGTCGCCAGCATCAACGCCGGCACGATCAGGAATCCGCCGCCGATTCCGAAGAACCCCGATAGCGTCCCGGTCGCCAGGCCAAGGCTGACGATGGCCGGCATGTTGGACATCGACATCTTGACATCAGGCAACCCGATCCGCGACCGCGTCTTCAGCATCAACAGCGCGATCACGATCATGATCAGCGCAAACAGCGCCAGCAGTTTCTGGCCGTCGACCATCTTGCCGAGGATCGAGCCGCCGAAGGCGCCGACCATCCCCGCGACGGCAAATGTCAGCGCGCAGGACCACACCACCGTGCCGCCGCGCGCATGGTTGGACAGATTGACCGCGGCGTTGGCCGCGACCGCGATGGCGCTGGTGCCGATCGCGACATGGGGTTCGGGCACGCCGACCAAATAGACCATCAGCGGCACCGCCAGGATCGAACCGCCGCCGCCGACCAGGCCGAGCGAAAACCCGACCAGCATCCCCGACGCCAGTCCCAACACGCTTTGCGTCGTGGAGATGATCAAGATGGAAGACTCATGTGCACGGCAGAACCATAGAAGGAATTTCTATGATCCGCCATGGCCGCAGCACAAATCTGCCCTGCAACAGCCGTTCAGCGTATGCACGATGCTCCGAGCAACGTCAGGCGGGCGCGAGGGCCTTGTCCTGCAATGGTGCGCTGGCGCGGCGCGGCAGCGCCATCAGCGTCCCGGTCATGGTCGCGACCAGGGTTTCAACGCCGTCGTGCTCGGCATAGGCGCGCCCCTCGCACACGGTGAGCGTACGGCCCGGCTTGACGACGCTGGCACGGAAGGCAAAGCGCTGGCCGCGCGCGGGCGCCAGCAGATTGGTCTTGAACTCCACGGTCAGGATGTCGGAGCCAACAGGCATCAGCGTGAAGGCGGCGATGCCGCAGGCACTGTCGAGCCCGGCGGTGACGATACCCGCATGCACGAAACCGTTCTGCTGGGTGAGTTCAGCGGAATAGGCCATCGCGAGTTCGACCTCGCCCGGCTCCAGCCGCGCGATCGAAATCCCGAGCGTGCGCATCGCGTGCTGGCGCTCGAACGTATCGGTCGCGATCTCACGATAGTCCGGGTTTTTCGGCTCGAAGCGCGCCATGCTGCTCATGCCGGCACCGCCTCAGCCGGGCTGAGATGCTTCAGCGCGGTATTGCGGATCTCAGGCGCGAACGGCATCGATTTGTGGGCCTGCCGGTCGAGGTGCACGGCGGTGATTTCACAGGTCGCAGATACCTCGCCGGTTTCGGCGTTGCGCATCTCGTGCAGGAAGCGAATCGACTTGTCGCGGATTTCCAGCAGCCGGCTTTTGACTTCGACGATATCACCGGCGAAAAGTTCGCGCTTGTAGCTGATGTTCTGCTGCACGCCGGCCATGCCGCGGCCGGATTCGCGCAAATAGGAAGGCGTCAGCCCGAGCCGTGCGAACATATTCCAGTTCGCCTCGTCGAATTTGCCGACATACCACATGATGTTCATGTGCCCGACATGATCGCATTGCCACGGATACACCGTGCCGCGATAGGTCGCGTCCGTTTCCATCGTCTCGCTCCCGCTTACCGTTCCCGACCGGCTTTCGATTCTTGATACGGTAGCGTATCAGGGCGGATGCGGGTTAGCAATACGGTACCGTATCAAGAATCGGTGAGGCTCGAATCAATGACCGACGGCAAGAGCGAGAACCGCAAGGACGCAACGTGTAAGGACAGGACTTGGATCGAGGCCGGCATGGCGGAAATCGCCCGCACCGGCGTCGAGGGCGTGCGGGTCGAGGTGCTGGCGAAGAATCTTGGCGTCACCAAGGGAGGCTTCTATCGCCGCTTCAAGGATCGCGCGGCGCTGCTGGACGGCATGTTGCAGAACTGGAGCACCGGGCGCATCGCCGCGATCGAAAGGCAGACCAGCCTCGATGGCGCCACCGCGCGCGAACGCTTGCGGGCGCTGGTCGCGCTTTATTCGGAACGGATGAATACCGAAGGCATGGCGGTGGAGCTTGCGATCCGGCAATGGGCGCGATCCGACGAGGCCGCGGCCGCGGCGGTCGCCAGCGTCGATGCCGCGCGCCTGCAAAATGTCGGGCAGCTCTATCGGGCGGCGGGGCTGGCGGCAGAGGAAGCCGACGCGCAGGCGTTCCTGTTCTACTGCTTCATCTTCGGCCAGAGTCTGCTGTTCCTCGAACGCGGCCCGCGCAAGCGCGCGCAGCTGATCGCAAAGTCAGCCGAGAAACTGCTCGAGGATGAAGGCTAGGCGCGTGATGCGTTAAATTGCATCCGCGATGGAAGCTGCGCTCCCTCTCCCGCACTTGCGGGGGAGGCGTAGGCGGCCTACGGCCGCCGTGCTTGATTAAGAACGCCGATGCGTAGCATCGGCTATGGGTGGGGGCTCTCTCCGCGATACGACTCGTGGAGAGAGCCCCCACCCGGAGCTACGCGCCGACCTGAGAGCGAGCTTCGCTCGTCTCGACCCCGCAAGCGGGAGAGGTGACGCGAGCCTGCCAGTTCAGAGATGGCTCAGGCCGTGGGTTTCAGCTTCTTGGTGCATTCGCTGTAATAGCCGCCGCCCTTCTGGATCCACTTCAGGCCACCATTGCCGTTGCTGGTCTTGTTGGCGTTGTACTGATCGAGGCAGGTGTGCATGCGCTGCTTGCCGGCGGTCTCCTTGGCGTATTTCGGATCCACGGCGCTCGGATAGACCGCAGGTCCCGACGGCACCGCCGGCGCCGCAGCTTCCTTTGCGGGGGCGGCTTCCTTCTTGGCCTTTGCTTCCTTGGGCGCGGCAGCGGGTGCTGCGGCCGGCGCGGCAGCAGGCGCCGCGGCAGTGGCATCCGCACCGCATTGCGCCTTGCGGAAGTCATTCCATTTCTGGCCGCCGAGCGTGCCGGCGGTCTTGGCGGCCTGGTATTTCGCGCTGCATTCCTGCGTGGTGAGGGCCTGCGCCGGCGACGTCACCATGAACGCCGCAAAACCCGACACCGCCATTGCGCAGAGTATTTTTGCTTGATTGGTCATCCTTAAGACTCCTTGGAGCAGTTCAACCGGGGCAAATTAGCTTGCCCCATTCAACTTGGGCAGGTCGTCCTTGTGCAGTTACTGTGCAATCATTCAGGGGTTTTGACCTGCACCGCCATCCTAACTCAACCAAAGCTTGCGGCAACGAAAGCCGCCATTTTCCGTTCAAAATAATGTGGCTGTCAAAGACGCGGATAGTCCGGTCCATTCACTTGACGTTCAGCATCACGGCGCGACCGTCGCGCCCTTGTCTTCAATCCGAGGTGCCCCATGACGAAGATCTCTTCCCTTGTCACCGCGACCGCGATTGCTTCGTTCCTGCTGATGGGCGTGGCGTCGGCGCAAACCGCCGCGCCGGCTACCAAGACCGAGGCGCCGAAGACCGAAACCAAGGCACCGGCCGACAAAAAGGCCGCCGCGAAGCCGCGGACGCCAGGCTCGCTCGAATGCTCCAAGCAAGCCGACGAGAAGGGGCTGAAGGGCAAGGAACGCAAGAAATTCCGTTCCGCCTGCAAGAAGGAATTTGCCGACAAGGAAAAGGCGGCCACCGGGGCGAAGTGAGCACCCGCCCCTGCTGCTTCAGGGCAAGCGCTATTTCGCATCTGCATGTTTGACGGTGTTGGTTGGCGCCCGTGAACCCGCGCGGGCGCCAAAGGCTTGCCCGCGCATTGACCGCCCGCGCCAGGGCTGATGATGGCCGACGCACGCATTGCAGCAATCGCGTGGCGCATTTGTCCCCTCATGCGGGATTTGCCATAAGGCGGCGTGAGCCTGATCCCCGCATCGATGACGTCTGCGATTCCTGACCGCGCCAGGATTCTCTCCACGATCGAGACAATCGCCCTCGGCGCCGCTGGCGGCTTGCTGTTTCTTTGGGCAAACCTGCCCGGTGGACTGATCTCCGGCGCGATGTTCGCGGTCGGCATCGCCGCGATCTGCGGACGGCCGCTCGCGATGCCGCCGATCCTGACGCAAAGCGTGCTGCTGCTGCTCGGGATCACGCTGGGCTCGCTGGTGTCGCGGCAGCTGATCCAGCACATGAGCTCCTATCCGCTGACCATCGGACTTCTGGCGCTCGCCACCTTCTGCTCGACCTTCGGCAGCAGCTTCTACCTGCAGCGCTTCCACGGCTGGGACCAGACCTCGGCCCTGCTGGCCGGAAGCCCCGGCGCGCTGTCGCAAATCACCATCCTCGCCGCCGAGAAGGGCGCCGACGTCGCTGGTATCGCCGTGGTTCAGACCATGCGCGTGATCATCCTCACCGCCGCCCTGCCGCTGCTGCTGGCATTGACCGGGATCGCGCCATCGGCGCCGCCGAACATCGCCGCCATCATCGCCTCGCCGCTCGAACTGGCCGTATTGATCGCGGCTGCGGTCGCGGTCGCGCTGCTGTTGCTGCTGATGAAATTTCCGGCGAGCTGGATGTTCGGCGCGATGATCGCCTCGAGCGTGCTGCACGGCACCGAAATGATCGAGGGCGGGCTGCCGCCCTGGATGCGCGGCGTGGCGCTGGTCGGCATCGGCGCGGTGATCGGCACGCGCTTTGCGCGGGTGAAACGATCGACGCTGCTCAGCCATGTCAATGCGGGGCTGGGCTCGTTTGCGGTGGCGATCGTGATCTCGGCGATCTTCGTCGCCATCATCGCGCTGACCACGAATGTGCGGCTGGCTGACGTCCTGGTGGCGTTCGCGCCGGGCGCGATGGACGCCATGCTGGCACTGGCGTTGACGCTGCATATCGACCCGATTTTCGTCGGCGCGCACCATCTGTCGCGCTTCGTGTTCGTCTCCATCACGACGCCCGGCATCGTCCATCTGTTCGGACGGCCGCAGGATGATGTGGACGATTAGGCCCGCTTCGCTGACTTGATGCCCCACGCCGCGATCGCGGCCATCGCCAGCGAGATCAGCACATTGTAGCCGGCGAGCGAGAGGCCGAGGAAGCGCCACTGCACATCGTCGCAGCGGATCACTTTCACGGTGTCGAGGCGCTCGAGCAGCGTGCCGGCGCTGCCGAGATCGACGAGCGGGCCCGAGCAATCGGTCGGGCCCTGCCAGAACTTCCATTCGACGCCGGCGTGGTAGCCGCCGAGCCAGGCGTTGGCGAGCGCCGCCAGCGCCAGCAGTCCAAGGCCCGCCAGCAGCACCGGCCGCGGCGCGTCCCGCGAGGCCGCGAAGGCGACCAGTAGGGCGAGCGGGACCGCCAGATAATAGGCGTAGCGCTGTTCGAGGCAGAGCGGACAGGGGCGGATATCCAGCACCAGTTGGAAGAACCAGGCGCCCGCAAGCGTCGCCGCCGCGATGCCCGCGATCGCCAGCGCGGCGACAACAGCGGGATTGGCACCAAGCCCGGCATGTGACGGATTTGCGGTGGCATGAAGCGTCACGGGCGTTCTCCAACGATAACAAGGTCCTATCCCGCTGATATGGCGCTGTCGAGGTGCGGGACAATCACATCCGCGCGGGTTGACCCGCCGAAACCGCCCGCTATATTCCGCCGGCTTCGCGGCACCGGCCTTTTGGCCGGCGCCCCGAGGGCCCCTGTGGCGGAACTGGTAGACGCGCTCGACTCAAAATCGAGTTCCGCAAGGAGTGCTGGTTCGATTCCGGCCAGGGGCACCACGCTTCGCCTGCGGCTACGCGTGGCGCAGCCACACCGCCGCAGACGAAACGTGCCCGGCATAGCCTCTTGCGAAGCGAAGCGATCCCCTCGTAGCGTCTGTCAGGACTGCCACCTCGGTCAGAATCACCAGGGCCACCCGATGGACATGCTCGTCAAACTCTATGCGCTGCCGGATTCCCGGCCCGCCTATGATCGATTGCTCAACGCCGGGATCGTCATGCGCCGTGCGCTGGGCCCCGAAAAGCACAAGGTCATTGGCTGGGTGCGGCAGAATTTCAGCGAGGCATGGGCCAGCGAAACCGATGTCGCGTTCAGCCGCCAGCCGGTCTCCTGCTTCATCGCGGTCCGGGAGAAAAACATCATCGGCTTCGCCTGCCATGATGCGACCTGTCGCAACTTCTTCGGTCCGACCGGCGTCGATCCGAAGGCTCGGCAAGGCGGCATCGGGAAAGCCCTGCTGTTCGCCTGCCTCGAGGACATGCGGCAACAAGGCTTTGGCTACGCCATCATCGGCGGCGTGGGGCCGGCGGAGTTTTATTCGAAGGCGGTCGGCGCGGTGGCCATCGAAGGTTCGGAGCCGGGGATTTATCGCGGGCTGCTGTAGCGCCGCATTGCCCGTGGGAGGCTGACCGTTAGATCCGGGCGACCGCGGAAGATCGCGCTGGATCGGCCATCTGGGCGGCCCTGCTCTCTTCACCGGAATACGCGCCGGCATCGGGCACGATCGAACCCGCCTCGGTTTCCGCCAATTCGGTGCGGTTGCGGCCGAGGCGTTTGGCCTCATAGAGCGCCTTGTCGGCGGCGGCGATGAGATCGCGATGCCTGGTTTCCGCGCCGGGCACCAGGGACGCGACGCCGATGCTCAATTTCGCATGGCCGCGCTGAATCTCGTCCGCGCCGCAGCGGACGATCAGATCCTCGCGAATCCGCGCCGCCAGCGCTGCCGCATCGCCGAGCGGCGTTTCCGGCAGCAGAACGGCGAATTCGTCGCCGCCATAGCGCGCACCCATATCCGAAGGCCGCTTCACATTCGCCGCGATCGACGCGGCAATGTCCTGCAGCAGTCTGTCGCCGGCCTGATGGCCATGCGCGTCGTTGTAGACCTTGAAATGGTCGGCATCGATCATCAGCAGTGCGACCGGCGCGCGGCTGCGCATCGCGCGGCGCCATTCATAGGCCAGCGCGCGGTTGAAATGCCGGCGATTGGCAAGACCGGTGAGCCCGTCGATCGTGGCCAGAATGGTGAGCTTCTTTTCCGCGGCACTGCGGCGCGCGAATTCGCGATGCAGGAAGGCGGCCAGCATCACCGTCACGGCGCACAGCACCGCCATCAAGACGCCGATCGCGATCGCCTGCCGCCACCACGCCGCAAGGACATCGTCGAGCGACTGGCCGACCACGACGATCAGCGGCAGATTGCCGATCTGGGTATAGACGAACAGCCGTTTAATCCCGTCCGATACCGCCCTCGATTCATAGTGGCCGCTGGGAGCCTTCGGGAAGTGCGTGAACAGTTCGGCGCGCTTGATGCTGCTGCCGATGAAATCCTGGCGGAACGGCCAGCGCATCAGCACGATGCCGTCGGTGCGCGCCAATGTCACCGTGCCATTGGGGCCGAGCGAAGCATCCTTGAACATAGCCTGGAAATGGTCCTGCAGCATGGCCGTGAGCACGACGCCGGCAAAGGAGCCGTCCGGATGCGACAGCCGCCGGCTGAACGCCACCAGCGAGAGGCCAGTGACACGGGATGCGATCGGACGACTGATGTACAGGCCGGGAAATTCATTGTCTCTGTGAAACTGGAAATAATCCCGGTCGGACATGTTTTGTCGCGGCGGGATCAGATTCTTGGAATCGTGCGTGATCCGTCCGGTGTCATCGATGACGAACATCGATGTCGGATGACGCGCGGTTGCGGAATAGTCGAACAGCACCAGCTGGCGCATTTCCGGACTGAGACGATCGAGACCGGGCAGCTTCAAATTGCTCATCAACCCCTCGAGCGAGAGATTGAGCAGATCCACGTTGCGAGCGATATCGGCCTTGAGCGAATTGGCGAGGCTGGTGGCGACCTCGGTGGCACGCGCTTCGGTCGCCCGCCGCGCCTCCAGCAGCACCCAGCCGCACACCGCGGAGAAGCTCAGCGCCAGCAGAATGACCGAAATGGTCATCCGATGATGCGACTGCGTCCATGCCCAGCCGGAACTATCGTCCGCCTCGGCGGGCTGACGCGGCCAGAGCGACTTCCACACCGGTTTGCCCGCTTCCGCTATTGCCACGGAATTCACCTTGCAAGACGTTGCCATCGCCTTTTGTGCGCCGATGGAACGAGTTAGGCGTTAAAGGCCAAGTGAATTCGCCCCATGTGGTTCACAAATTATTCGCGGAACAGGTTGAAATGGCCTGATCGGACGACTATGCCGCGGAAGTACGGATGCTTTTCGCGCCGCACACAAGCAATGATGAGGAACAGCACCGCGCGCCGCCAGCGCGGATCACGCTGCGCACGGTCGCAAGGCCTCAAGCAATCATGATCGAATCCACATGGGCATGCGCGATCAGTCGATCTGACTCGGCCCTGAGGTTCCTACCTCCGCCTTGCCCTGCACCAACGTCACCGTGATCGCGCGTGGCCGGGTCAGCACTTCCGGCTGCAGGATCTGGTCGAGCTGCTCCGGCGTCAGCAGTTTCCTGGCCAGCACCAGATCGTAGACGCTTTCGCCCGTGACCAGCGCCTGCTGCGCGATCTCGGTGGCGTTGGCGTAGCCGATATAGGGATTGAGCGCGGTGACGATGCCGATCGAGTTTTCGACGCCGCGGCGCAGGTGCTCGCGGTTGGCGGTGATGCCGTTGACGCATTTATCGGCCAGCGTCAGGCAGCCGGCGCGCAGATGATTGACGCTCTTGAACAGGCTGTGCGCGATGATCGGCTCGAACGCATTGAGCTGCAACTGGCCACCCTCGGCCGCAAAACTCACCGTAATGTCGTTGCCGATCACCTCGAAGGCGATCTGGTTGACGACCTCGGGAATCACAGGATTGACCTTGCCCGGCATGATGCTGGAGCCCGCCTGCATCGGCGGCAGGTTGATCTCGTTCAACCCGACGCGCGGTCCTGATGACAGCAGCCGCAGATCGTTGCAGGTCTTCGACAGCTTGACGGCGACGCGCTTGAGCACGCCGGAAAGCTGAACGAAGCTGCCGCAGTCCTGCGTCGCCTCGACCAGGTTTGTCGCGGTCACGACCGGAATGCCGGTGACGGAGCGCAGATGCCGGCACACCAGACCGGCATAGTCCGGGTGCGAGTTGATGCCGGTGCCGATCGCGGTCGCGCCCATGTTGATTTCGCACACCAAGAGCACGGCTTCCTTGAGCCGCTGCTCGTCTTCCCCCAGCATGACGGCATAGGTGGAAAATTCCTGCCCCAGCGTCATCGGCACGGCGTCCTGCAACTGGGTGCGGCCCATCTTGATGATGTCCCTGAACTCGTCGGATTTGCGCTCGAACGCCTCGCGCAGCACCGCCATCGCTTCGACCAGCCGCATGATGCCGCCGTAAGCCGCGAGCTTGAGCGCCGTCGGATAGACGTCGTTGGTGCTCTGGCTCATGTTGACGTGCTCGTTGGGGTGCAGGAATTTGTAATCGCCCTTGGGCCGGCCGAGCAGCTCCAGGGCGCGGTTCGCGATCACCTCGTTGGCATTCATGTTGGTGGAGGTGCCGGCACCGCCCTGAATGACGTCGACCACGAATTGATCGTGCAATTCACCCGAGCGCACTTCCTCCGCGGCGGCGACGATGGCGTCGGCGAGTTTGGCATCGAGCAATCCCAGTTCGCGGTTGCTTTTCGCCGCCGCGATCTTGATCGAGGCCAGGGCCGCAATGAGATCCGGATAGATCGAGATCGGGGTGCCGCTGATCGGGAAATTCTCCACCGCCCGCAAGGTGTGGACGCCGTAATAGGCCTCCGCCGGAACATCGCGGTCGCCCAGGAGATCGTGCTCGCGTCGCGTCGTCATCGGGGGGACCTTTTCGCCGGAAGTGTCTGGGGGCTTGATAAGATCAGGAGACGAGGGATTTTCCTAGTGTCGGCTTCCACACCAGGCCGTCATACCCCGCGCATGCGGGGTATCCAGTACGCCGCGGTCTCTCGGTTCTGTCACAGGCGTCTCTGGGATACTGGATCACCCGCATGCGCGGGTGATGACACCGAATATGATTTCACGATCTCGCGGCACGATATGCCCGAGCTTTGCCAGAAATTCCTTGCCCTCGAAAATAGAGGGCGCAGGGAAGACCGGGTGCGCGCTGCACCCGCGGTCTCGCGTGCGGTTTGCACAAAACAAAGTGCACACGAGCATACAGGGCAGCGGAGAACACCCGGCCTTCCCTGCGCAATGGCTTTACGGCTTATGCCGTGCTCTCCCCGGAGACGAGTTCTTGGTTGACTCCGTCGCTGCCGTTCAGCTCTCGCCTACCCGACAGCTTGACACCTGCAACGGGTGCCAGGACCACACGGTTTTGCCGTACGCTTATCC